>NZ_JAMYVM010000016.1:0-145930 GCF_040324035.1 Mesorhizobium sp. M0016
TCGAACCTGTCGCTCCCGTATCGCCGGTCGCACCTGTGGCTCCGGTTGCACCAGTCGCGCCAGTAGCGCCCGTTGCTCCGGTCGCGCCGGTATCACCGGTTGCTCCGGTCGAGCCAGTCGCACCAGTCGAGCCGGTGGCGCCGGTCGAACCTGTCGCTCCCGTATCGCCGGTCGCACCTGTGGCTCCGGTTGCACCAGTCGCGCCAGTAGCGCCCGTTGCTCCGGTCGCCCCGGTATCACCTGTTGCTCCGGTCGAGCCGGTTGCACCGGTAGAGCCGGTCGCACCTGTCGCTCCGGTATCGCCGGTTGCTCCGGTCGAGCCTGTTGCTCCAGTCGAGCCAGTCGCACCAGTAGAGCCAGTCGCACCAGTAGAGCCGGTTGCTCCGGTCGAGCCGGTGGCGCCGGTCGCTCCCGTATCGCCAGTTGCACCGGTCGCGCCGGTATCACCGGTTGCTCCGGTTGAGCCTGTCGCTCCCGTATCGCCGGTCGCACCTGTGGCTCCGGTTGAACCAGTAGAGCCAGTCGCTCCGGTATCGCCGGTCGAACCTGTGGCGCCCGTTGCACCGGTCGAACCAGAAGCACCCGTCGCGCCAGTCCCACCAGAAGCGCCCGTGGCGCCGGTCGCGCCAGTTGCACCGGTCCCACCCGAAGCACCTGTCGCGCCCGTCGCACCGGTCACACCTGAAGCACCCGTGGCGCCAGTGGCGCCAGTGGCGCCCGTTGCACCGGTCCCGCCTGAAGCACCCGTGGCACCTGTCGCGCCAGTCGCGCCCGCGCCTGTGGCGCCCGTCGCGCCGGTCGCACCCGTTGCACCCGCGCCGGTCGCGCCTGTGGCTCCGGTCGGACCGGTGGGGCCTGCCGGGCCTGTCGCGCCTTGGCTCGTAACAGCCAGGTTGCCGCCAACAAACGTATCACCGTTTTTGCCGTTGTTGGTAGAATCGGGGCTGAACGCGAACGCAGTTCCGCCAGCGCTGTGTATAAGCGTGCCATATATGTTAAAGCCGCTGTCATATATTGCATAGTCATGCAAAGTATCTGGGATCGAAATCGTTATAGCAAAATTTGGGGCAACAGTATTAGCGGAGGATGGAAGAACGAAGCTGCCGACAACGGTGTTGGTTGTTGTATCGATAATGTAAAATGTATTGATGCTTTTACTGCTTCCGGATGAGACAGTACCAGTGAGCGTCAAATTGCCCCCTGCCAGGACCTCAGTGTAGGCCGCCACGCCAACCGATGTCATCGGCGGCAAGCGCGAGCCGGCCGAGTTTTCGGGCATCTCCCATGAGCCGCCCAGCTTGGCTGCGCCAACCAGCGACCTGGATGCGCAAACGTCCGCGCCGATGGCTTCTTGCAGCGCCGTTACGAAGGTCTCGCCCGCAACCCCCGATGCCGTCTCGCAGCTCCACAGCCGCAGTTCACCGTCCGCGGCAAGCGCCCTGCCGATTGCGGCAAGATCCTCAGCATCTTCCTTCAGTGTGGCGGCCGACCACTCTCCGGCTGTGAAGCTAACCCGGCCAGGCGCGCCATGCGCCATAATATGGATCGCGTCGAGCCCTTCATGCCCTGCGAGCGCCGCAGCGATCTGCCGCGCCGCCGGCCAGCGGCCGTCGAGCACAATCGCTTGAACCTCGGGGCGCACGTTGCCGAGAACCGTCTGCAGGTCGGAGACTGAAGGATCGACAAAAAGAATTTCAGAGGCACGGGCCATGACTGGCTCCTGTTGGCTTCGAACTCAGTTCAAGCGGAAACCGCCCACCGGCCTGGCTGGCGAGCGCTCGGGATCAGCGGCTTGAGAGGCCTCATCTTCCGGACGGTCCGACGGCGCCGTCGGGATGTTCGACAGCGGGGCTCTCTACGCGGAGGAAGCTGCAGGCCTGGAAATTCCCGCCATCGTCAAACGTGCCAATCGCCAATGAACCGGCTGCGGCCGGAACCTTGACGGTGACAGCGACGGCGAGGCTTCGCTTGACGGCCTTGGGAAGAATGACTTGACCGACGACGGCGCTCTTGGCCGTGTCCAGGATAAAATATGGCACATTTTCGGTCGTGTCGCCGATGGGCAAGACGCCTCTCACGGCAACTTCCATGACCGCAAACCCCGTTATATAGCTCATGATTTCCTCCTCGGTCGGCAGCGGCTGCGCCGCCGTTTGTCTTGTTTCGTGCCTAGGTTTCTATCGCTGCCGAGCGCCCGCGCCAGCTGGGGCCTGTCGCAGCTTCTACGGGCGCTCGAGCCGCGTGCATTGAGCAGCCAGCAGCTCCGCACACCAACGGGCGCCGTGCAGGGCGACGAGCAATACTCATCAAGCGCCATGCAATCTTTGCTGGCGGCCAGGTGCAGATAATTGGGGGATTGATCGAAGCAGAAACCTGCGTTCGTTTCGCACTTGGTGTCACACCGACCACAGCCAACTCCCAACACGCGTGTCAACTTGCGAGGGAAATCGACTACTTGCGAGGGAACATCAGGTTGGGAAAACGTTGGATGACGTCTTCCTTGCGCCAAACACTTTCTGCGCCCTCACGCACGAAGTGGCACTTGCTCCAGATACTCTCCTGGCTTCGCAGACAGCGCGAACCGACAGGCCTACTGCCCGGTCCACGGAAACCCTCCCATACATAAGGCATTAGTAAATTATAAAATTAGCAACTTGTAAATAACCTGTTTACAATTTGTTAATTGCCCAACCACGATTTACTACCTTGGAAAACATCGAGATGGCGCGGATACGGCCAAATGCATCGAAAAATCCGGGGCTTAAGATACACCACCTTCGTTATCGACGAACGCTTGATATCGCGGCGGGGGTGTACGTAGCGATCGAGCCTACAGGGCAATTCGCAAAGCCTCGCCCAGGGTGACCGCGAGACCCTTGCTGCGGCGGAAGGTGCTGGCTAACAATGGATCACGCTGAGGTAGCATCCAGATGGGCCGAGGCAGGGGAAAATGTGCATGGGACATGAAGGCCGGATAAGTCCGCACTGGAACGGATCCCTGTCCCCGATGGCACCATGGCACAAATGTAACCGCTTCAGCCCGCAGTCATGGGGGTCGAAAGTCAGCATATGACAAGCGGTAAGCGCCTCTGCCTTAACATGATCGTCAAGAACGAGATGGCGAACCTTCAACGCTGTCTCGGGGCGGTTGTCGACCACATCGACTGCTGGGTCATCGGCGACACCGGCTCGAACGACGGAACCCAGGATTTCATCAAGGCGTTCTTTGCCGTCCACAACCTGCCTGGCGAGCTGCATGAGTTCCCGTTCCACAATTTCGAGCAGGCCCGCAACGCCGCGCTCGATCACGCCTATGCCTCGCCGCTCGCCTATGACTATCTGCTGTTCGACGATGCCGACATGGAGCTGATGGTTGAGGATACGGGGTTCCGCGAGGGGCTCGACGGCCCGGGCTACCGGCTGTTGCAGCGGTCGGATTCCGGCCTGGCCTATTGGAACACGCGCCTTGTCAAACGCGACGCCGGTGCCCGCTACCATGGCGTGACCCACGAATATCTCGACGTGCCCGGTGGCGTGCAGGAACTGAGGGGTGCCTGGTACAAGGACCACGCCAGCGGCTCGAACCGGGTGGACAAGTTCGAGCGTGATGCCAGGCTTTTGCTGGACGCCCTTGAGAACGATCCGGAAAATCAGCGCTACTGGTTCTACCTGGCGCAGTCCTACCGCGACGCTGGGCGGACGGCGGAGGCGGCGGTGGCCTACGCCAAGCGTGCCGCGATGGGCGGCTGGGACGAGGAGGCGTGGAATGCCCGCCTGCAGGAGGCGCGCTGCCTGCGCAAACTCGGCGACGAGGCTGGCTTTGTTCAACAGGCGCTTGCCGCCTTCAATCAACGGCCGCAACGCGCCGAGCCACTTTATGACCTGGCACGGTTTTACCGCGAGAAGGGGATGAACGACGCCAGCGTGTTGTTCTCCGAAGCAGGGCTGGCGATCAAGCGGCCGGAGCAGGACATCCTGTTCCTCGAGGATTTCGTGTACACGACAGGCCTGCGCGAAGAGTATGCGATCGCGGCGAATTATGCGCGCGACCCGGTGCGCAAGGATCGCGGTTTCGCGACTTGCAACTGGTTAGCGCTGGACCGTAGTATCGGCGATGGACCCAGGGATCTCGCGTGGTCCAACCTGTTCTTCTATGTGCAGCCAGCCAAGACAACGATGCCGTCGTTCAGCGCTCATCCGATCGTTTTCGCTGCGCCCGAGGGCTACAGGCCGTCAAGCCCCTCGGTGGCGCGCCTGGGCAAGGAGATTGTGCTTGCTCAGGCAGCGGTGAACTACACCACAAGCGAAGACGGCGTCCATCTCCGGACGAAAGGCGGCGAGGCGATCCTCGCTCGGAATTTCCTTCTGCGGTTGACCAATGGGCTCGCCGTCCGATCGACAACCGAGATGCTGCCGCCGACAAACATGCGCGAGGCCGGCGTCGAGGACCTGCGTCTGTTCGCCTGGAAAGGTAAGCTGTGGGGCTCGGCCTCCGTCCGCGATCTGGCGGACAGCGAGGGCAAGCAGGTCATCATGCGCGTCGACGACAGCGAAACCAGCCACCACCGGATGACCGACCTGCGCGTGCTGCCCGCGACGGGGCCGAGTGCGCACGACGGGAGATGGATGACGCAGGTCAAATCAGGCGAAGCCGGCGAGGAGCGGCTGCAGTTGGTCTGTTTCGGCGATCCAGTTCGGGTGGCGGATGAGCAAGCTGAAACGATCAGCGAGAGCTCTCCTGGAATTGCGGCCCAACGATTCAGCGGCGTAAGCCAACAGGTCGCTTTCGCCGGCGGTTGGCTAATGTTGATTCGCGAGGTGCAATGGAGACCCTCCGAGAACAGGCGATACTGCCTGCATCGGTTTGTTTGGTTCGACGCAATGAACCTGCTGCAAAAGGTGAGCCGTCCCTTTTACTTCAACGAGAAGGGCGCCGAGTTCGCTGCCGGCTTGGCTTGGCATCCCGATGAGAAGCGCTTGCTGATTTCCTACAGCGTTGCCGACAGCGAGTGCTGGATCGCGACCGTCGATGATGCGGATGTGGGAGGGATGCTAGAGGATGTGGATCGCCTGTCGTCGGTGGCTGATCCAGGGACGAAACAGACACTGTCGACGCCGGCCTTGCGCGCCCCTCCAACGAAAGCCGGGATCAAGCCTGGCCGCGCCGACGGTGGGGCCATGGGTGATGCAAACCGGGCGCCGTTGGAAGGTAAGGACTTCGGCACCGGCAGCATGAAATCGACAGAAGAGATCTTTCATGAGCTCGCGCCGTTTCTGCGCGACGCCGATTCTCCGCTGGAACGACTGCAACGATCGCGCCAGTTCGACGCGCGGATTTATCCCTTCCTTGGCAGCGACGACACCGCACTTCCGCAGATCAACTGCTTCTATGAAGTGATGTCCGACAAAGCTGAGCATCGTACCTTGATTGGCGCCACAACGTCGATGCGAGCGGCTGGCCATCCGGTGCGGGTGTGGAGCTATGCGCCAGAGAAGCTCGAATTCCTCGTCCCGCACGGGATCGAGGTCCGCAATGCCGACGACGTCATGCCGCGGGCCCTGTTCGAGCGCATCGTCGCCGGCTCCGAGATCAGATATTTCAGCGATATTTTCCGCTACGCCCTGCTCTACGAACATGGCGGCCTGTGGATGGATTCCGACGTGATCCTGCTGCGGCCGTTCCCCTTTCGCGGCGATCACTTTTTCAATCTGCAATGGCGGGGAGCACACAAGGGCCACTTCATCTGCGGCAACGTCATATACGCCAAGCCCTACAGCCGCCACCTCAGGGCGCTATACGAATTGTCGCTCGAGCGTTTCCAAGAAGCGCGCGGCAAGGAGTTCGGTGACATCGGCCCGAAGCTGCTCTCCGACTACATCGCGACCGCAGCCGGCGCCGAGCTGCGCGACCAGGTATTCAGCCCGATGTTCTTCAACGCGATCGATTGGACCGAGATCGACAGGTTCGACAGGCCGTTATCGGAATTGACCGATTATCTGAACGATGCCCGCGTGTTCGGTATCCACCTGTGGACGGCCCGCAACGACGCCCGGCCGGGCGGCGAGGGGGCACCGTTGATCTCGCAGCTGATCAACCCACTCGATAGTTTCCCGGCATTCACAACTCTCGCCGACCGCTTCAATACCGACAAGAACCGGCATACGGGCAACCGTCATGCCTATGCCAGGGTCTACGATCGCCTGCTGTCGGGCAGAAGGCTGGCCATGCGGCGGCTCATGGAAATCGGGCTTTGCCGCAGGCTGGCGGACAACCAGAGCGAGACACCTTCGGTCGCGCTATGGCAGAGCTACTTTCCGTTTTGCCAGGTGGTCGGCGTCGACCTGACGGACTTTTCCCGCCTGAACAATGAACGTTTCAAGTCGTTCGTCGGCGACCAATCCAAGCTGGATGATCTGCGCGGAGTCGCGGCGAAACTCGAGCCGCGCTCGTTCGACGCGATCATCGACGACGGCAGCCACGCCTCGTTCGACGAGCAGCTCACCCTGCGCGAGTTCTTCCCGCTGCTCGCGGAGGGCGGCTGGTATTTCATCGAAGACCTCGACTGGCAGCCGCCGGGCGAGGATCTTGGCAAGATCACGCTGACGAAGAACTTGCTGCGGGAAATCCAGCAGTACGGCAGCGCGCGGTCGGTCGATCCGCTGGGCGTGAGCGCGCTTGCCGGTCAGTTCGCCGAGATCCTGTTCTTCGACAGCCACTACGAGTTGAATCGGGCGAAACTGCTGGGAGGCCTGGTGGCTATCCGCAAGGGCGCGTCGGGCATGTCCGCCAGGCGAAATCTTGCACCAGCGCGTGAGTGAGCAGAGCGCCGTGAAAGTCGCTGTCTACACCATCGCCTTGAACGAAGCCGCAAACGCGGAGCGCTGGGCCAATTCGGCCGTCGACGCCGACTATCGCATTGTCGCCGACACGGGCAGCACCGACGATACGGTGGAACGGCTGACCGCTGCCGGCGTTACCGTGCACAGGATAGCGGTCCGCCCATGGCGTTTCGACGATGCCCGCAACGCCGCGATGGCACTGATCCCGCACGACGTCGATGTGTGCTGCACAATGGACATGGACCGGTTCCTTGAACTTGGCTGGCGGGCAAAGCTCGAGGCTGTCTGGACTCGCGAGACGACAGCCCTTTATTGTCAGACAGTGTACAGAGCGAGCGTCGACGACCCGACCCCACTTCGCAACTGGCCAGCGAAAAACTTTCATCATCGCTGGGGATATCGTTTCAAGAGGCCTGTTCACGAAGCCCTGGTCTTCACGGGAGAGAGGGAGGTCACGGCCAGCAGCAGCGACATTGTCATGTTCGAGGTGCAGGACCTTACCAAGCCAACAAGGAGCAGTTACCTGCCGCTGATGGAAGTGGCGCACAAGGAAGACCCCGCCGACGCACAAATCTGCTTCTGGCTCGGGCGAGACCTGATGTGGGCCAACCAGAAGGATCGGGCTGTCGAGTTGCTTGAGCGCTATCTTGCCTTGCCGACAAGCACGTGGGGCGAAGAACGAGCCGAGGCCATGCGTTATATCGCGCGTATGCGCCCGGAACAGAGCTTGTCCTGGCTGGACAAGGCGCGGATGGAAGCGCCGCACCGCCGCGAGATCTGGGCCGACCTGGCCGAAGAGCTCCACGGCAAAGCGGACTGGTTGAATCTGTTTTGGGCTTGCACCAACGGTATCGAGAGGACGCACCGCACCGGAAGCTATCTGGACGATCAGAACTGCTGGGGATTTCGGCTGTTTGACCTCGGCGCCATCGCGTCATGGCATCTCAATGCGATGGACCGTGCGGTAGAATGGGGGCAAAGGGCACTTGAACTCGACTCAGTTAACCAGAGACTCAAGAACAATCTAGAGTTTTTCGTTCGGCTGCGGGAGGAGGAGCGGACCGGAGATATCGAGACACGAGCACCCACAGATGCCGCAGCCACGCAACGCGGCTGAGCCGCAAATGCAGATCTACTGCGAAGGGCTAATCTGGTTCATGCGACTCTGCGTGGGCGCCTGCTTCGCAGGATGTCACTTCATGTGTTGATCCGAACCGATTCCTCGGGTCGTTCATCGCTGATCGCCAGAGGTGGAAGGCACACATACGCTTTCAGCGACGGCATTACCCCATTCATGATGCAGTCAATTCCAGCATTGTTCAGCCTCAGGCCGAATCCCGCGAAATCGATGATCATCGGCCGTATTGGAAGGCACCAGTCGAGCAGCGCGCGCGCCCCGTTTGGAGAAACTGAATAACATACAAGACCCAAAAGATGGTGTGCTCGCAGAAGAACGGGTTCCGTTTCGGCCTCTTGAAAATCCTGGACATGTGTCATCACCTCTCCAGAAAAGAACTCAAGCCTCGCGCCAGTTCCGCCTGGGAGGGCATCCAGCCAAGCGTAACACCGCAGGCTTGCGCTCCAAAGGATGAAGTCCCAGTCACGAATGTTAGCCAACAGTGAATGCATGTGCGGTTCGAAATGACGAGAAAAGATGGCATCGTCTTCGGCCACGGTTATTGCCTCACTCCGTCGAACAGCTTCTTTCCAGAGCGCGACGTGAGAAACGGCGCAGCCCAAACTTCCAGCCGCGTAATCTAGATCCGGCGAGATGATTTTGTCCTGTACAAGCCGATCACGGTCCACAAGTCGACCATCAGTTCCAGGAAATCTCCGAATACTTCTAAGATGATCGTTCGTCTTACGAAATCTCTCGAGACGATCAACGCTGCGATCAAGGTTGATTACGTGAACGTGATCTATCATTCGTCTCACCGTATCCTCGCCAGGCAGTGATTTTCGTTCTCACATGTAACGGACTGAGCGCGACCAATTCAAAAATGTTGACTGGACGACGCAGGCATCTCTGTCAAAAGTATGGATCAATCTCCAAGACCTCGGTAATTGTGGCAAACTTTCGCGTTGCCGACTCGGAAAAAGCGATAGCCCTGTCGCGCCGTTTCGTAAAAAGAGCGTCAAACTCAACGGCGTCGCCGTCGAAATGCGGAATTTGCTCGATGTCCCGTAGGGAAAATCCGAAAAGTCCAAGCATATCGATGATATCACCGAGTAGTTTCTGACCTTTGTATATAGGGACTACGTGCGTCTCCAGTTCGATGGCCAGGCAATTTTCCAGAAGGTGCCCAAAGCCCAGCAGAACTTCGTATTCAAGACCTTGAACATCTATCTTCATCACGTCCGGTGACGGAGCGGCGTGCCTTCGGAACAAATCGTCATATCGAACGCATTCGACGTCTTGCGTGCCGACCACGACAAAAATTGGCGCTACCGAATACTGCTGCAGCACGTCGAAGTTTGGCTCCCTCAAGGAGGAGCAGCTTGTATCCGCTGTAATGTGGAGCTTCTGAACGCCTGTGGTGTGGGCCAGCGCCTTTTCTATTACCTGAGCGCCGGGGATTCGGCCAAGGGTTTGCCTTAGCACTGCAGCCTCCGACGGTATGGGTTCGAAAACCACCGGCGTAATCTGATCGGCTCTCAGCATCCACTTGAGTTGCAGGCCCCCTTGGCCACCGACATCGACAAGCGTAATGCGCTCCTCTGCTGGCGTACGGGACAATTCAGGATACGCGTCAAACGTCTCAACCAGAACGCTGACGAGGACGAACTGTTCGCGTCCAGTGCCAGCATAGAAGGGGTGGCGGTTTTTGGAGCAGCCGATGGACAGGGTTGAATGGCAGCTCAGGAATGTCGCCTCTACCTCAAGTAGCCCCTCGGAACTCTTTTCAACCGCTATGCTCCTGCAAATGCCATCATTGACTATGGACCCGTCCGCAGAAATTTCCGCTACATCGATGGAGCCATAGTGATGGATGTAGAAATTGGCGGTAGCGTCAGGGCGAAATTTCAGCAAACATTTCAGTCTGATAGTTCTAAATAGAAAAGCTGAATGATGGAGGCGCAACAGGTGCCAGTTGTGCCGCTCCGTATCCGAGACGACAAGGGATCCGTCTTCAAGGCGAACTGACATTTCATTCGCCACCTGCCAACTTGAAAAAGCATCCCCTGTGTATGTTCGCGAAAAAATGGCCTCGCCCACTCCTCATCCCCCATTTCCCGAGCCTTCGCCTTTATGGACTGACATGGTATTTTAAAACGTGGCGGTCGGATATTGGGAATCGAAGCGCGGCGCGGGATATCGTTACACTGTTTGGGGGCGACAGCTTGATTTCCGCTGCGCTGACCGGATCGGACCCGCCAGCAATAACTATGCCGCCATGACGCCGACCAGTGTACCCCCGAAGTTGCTTTGCGCTCCAATCGACTATCAGCCGCACCTTGCTGATCCTCGAAAGCGAATTTTGCCAACATAGACAAGAAAGGGTTCGGTCGGCGACCCGGTCTAGAACTCCCCCTTAACTTGTTGCCTCATATCGGATGCCATTTCAACGGAGCGTACGCCATGTTGATGGCACAATCGACATCGTCATGCGGCTTTGACGCCGAAACACGAAAGTCGATAAGGTCAATTAACCGTGGATAACGAACTGGGTACCGAGCCCTTGGGTTATCGAATCGTAGAGATCTGGTTCTTCTTTGCTCAAAATTGGACACAGTCGTGCTAATGTACGGGCTGCGCGCCGATCGGTCGCACAGGATGTCAAGTCGTCGTCCGGCATCGGCAGTTGATTCTACGCACACATCGATAAGTGACCAAATACAAAGGCCGTGGCGGGGGCAAGTTCGATGGGTGTCGATATATACGTTATGGATTTTCTCTTGAAATTCCGCGGGCGGTCTCTTGGCGAAACCTTGTGGTTAGGACGTCAAGGTTACCACATTCACGACAGCACCTTGGGAAATTCCGTCCTTCGTTCATATGACAGACGAGTATCGATCGAAAATATCAAGGGAGAAACGGGATATTGCGAGGAATTATTCAAGTATCTGGGAAGCAAGGCGATAAGGTCACTCGATTATTCTGATTTCGAAGGAGCCGACATCACTCACGACTTGAACGATCCGATTCCTGATGAACTTGCAAATCAATTCGACTGTATTTTCGACGGCGGGACGATTGAGCATGTGTTTGACACGCGCATGGCATTTTCGAACGTAAAGAGGATGCTAAGAGTCGGCGGCATATTCTTGATGGTGGACGGCGCAAATAACTTTCTTGGACATGGCCTTTACCAGTTTAGTCCTGACTTGTTATGGCGAACATTTTCTCGCGAAAACGGATTCGAGATAGAGCTGATGCAATTGGTCGACGACGTGGGGAAGCCCAATCCACGAGACGTTCCCGACCCGGCTGTTCTCGGACAGCGCTCAAACATGACAATGAGCACTGCTAGAACATACGTCCTCATGGCAGCCAGGAAGACATTCGAGATTTCTGACGGCGAGCAGAAAGTTTACCAAAGTGATTACCTTGCGGCGTGGCAAAGGTCAGGAAAGGATGATTGAGCGCGCAGCCAGCAAAGGCGTTCGCAAACCGCGGTCAAAAGCTTGTTTGAAACGCACCATGCGTCCCGACCCTTTGCCTTACGGATCAGGTATTCTAAGTTCGAGCGGTCGGACATCAGGAACCCAATTGCGGCGACGAGATTTCGTTACACTGTTTGCGGGCGCAGCGATCCGCAACTTGATCCCAGCGGCATTGACGCAGCCGGGAAGAGCAGGCACAAGCTACGCGGTGTCCGTGCCGCCCCTTGCCGTTCCCTCCACCCTACTAACCGCCCCGATCGAACTCGCCGGCGACTGGGGTCACATGCTTCCGCGCTCCGCAGATCAGGTCGTCGAGCGCACGCGGCACGCCTGCCTGGATGGCGTCCGCCTGCTCTCCGATGGCCAGCCTACGCGACTTCGTGTCGACGAGCACACTTCGGGGCAGCCGGCGATCTGGCTGCACCCCGACGGTAGCAGCATGGCGTGGATCATTGTCGACATTGGCGAACGGGATTGGTCAAAGCTCGCCTACCAATTCGGCCATGAGCTCGGCCACGTCATGGCCAACAGCTGGCAGGCGGACGCCAAGCCGGCGCCGCCCTGCCAGTGGCTGGAGGAAGCGTTGGTCGAGGCCTTCTCGCTGCGCGGTCTTGGTCGCTTGGCGAAGGACTGGAAAGAGAGTCCGCCATTTGCCGGCGACAACGCGTTCGGCGATGCCATAGCGGCGTATCGCGACAACATCGTCCGCGGCTACGCCGCGCTCGCCGACAGCCAGGGGCTGAGCCGCGACCCGGCCGCCTGGTTCGCCGATCATCGCAGCGAAATCGAAATACCCGGTCTCAATCCGTTTGCCCAAGCAATCTCCCAGACCATCCTCACTGAGTACGAGGCGGCGCCCGACTGTGTCGAGGCGCTGGGCGCACTGAACCGATGGCCCGGCCGCACAGGTGTACCGATCGCCGAGTATCTGAATCGATGGGAGGCGAGTTGCGCCGAACTGCAAGCCTCGCCCCGACTGCCGGTCCGGCTGCGCGAACTCCTGCACATCGCTTGATCGGTAAGGGGTGAGGAACAAACCAACTCTGATCTTCGGAACTGCACCGAAGGCGGCAATTGCGAAGCGTTGACGCGCACGAGACAGCATCCTTCTGCGAAGCCTTGCACGGGCCGCGGCAGAATCCACTCCGCTAGAGCCAGCGGGGGAGGAGGAGATGGCGCCGCTCGCCGCCTGTAGTATGCTGCGGTTGGGCAAAGGGATCGCCCGGCCAGGCCCGATCTCTATTATAGATCGGGCGCACGGCGAACTCGACCTCGCAGAGTATATGCAGGCTGTTCTCCGATCGACCATGTGGAAGGGCATGATACGACCGGGAACGTGGACGATCAGCTGCGGAATGTCTGGTATGCGCCTTATGATCGGCGCCTGCGCGCCAATGTCGGCCGTTGAGGCTTCCTTGGTCGTCTCCCGAAAGAAGACGTTCGACTTGGCGGCATGATCACCGGATTGATCCGAAGCAGGCACTCCCCCCTTTGCGAGCGTACTGCTTTAGAATGATCTAATATAGTCGATTGCATGGCAGTCGTCGTTCCCGGAGCGGTATATGGTGTGTAATCGTTGGTTCCAAACCATTAATTCAAAGTGGTGCGCCGGGAGAGCTTGTCATGAAACTATCGAACCTGATCAAACGTTACGACAATGTGGAAAGAGCCGCCGAGGAACTCGAGACAGAGCTAGTCGAGGCTTTGAACATCTCCCTGAGCCTTGACGAGGTGTCACCATCAGACGACGGCAGTGCCTCGAAAGACAGCCTCGCAAAAGGGACCGATGCCCTGCAACCCGAGGGCACTCCCAATGAAACCCCTCGCCAGCTAACTTCCCATACGCAGAGCCGGCTGGCTGCTTTGAGCTCATTTGAGATGCTCATTCAGGATGCGGAAGGCCATTTGGAGGATGTCAAAGCCAAGCTAATGGAGGTTGCAACTTCGCACCACTACACACGCGATTTTTTTCAGATCCTTCAAGCGGACTTCTTTCGTGCCAACGAACTGGAAGTGGCAAATGCCAACCTGACGAGAGAACACATGGTCCTGTCCGAACAGCTGCACGATGCGATGAGGAAGCAACGTGAGCACGACAGCGCGTTCGGAGCCATACAGCAGCGCGAAGTAAGCTTGGCCCAGGACAGGGACGCTCTTCGTAGTGCGCTCGCCGCCGTAAGGCTGGAACTCGTAGAAGCGGCCACTACCATCGCAATAAGGGAGGCGGACTTCGGCGAGGCGGCCAAAGCTCTTTCGGCCAGAACAGCCGAGGCCGATAGACGGGCGCGCGAAAACGATACCTTGCGAGAAAAGCATGTCAGACTCTCGATCGACCTCGACAAGTCGCAAAAGCGGGAAGCTGAGGCGAGGCGGAGGCTTGATGAGCTGTCGACGATCCACGCCAACGATGCGGTGCGGCATTCCGAACTGCTGGCTGCGCTCGGCAAGAGCGAGAAGGACGAAACGCGGTTGCAGAAGTCGCTTGAGATCGCGCAGGCGAAACTGTCGGAAATGGCAGAGGCCGCACGCATCATGGAAGATGACACGGGAGCCGAACGTGCATGCAGTCTCGCAGAGATGCGAGGTTTGCGATCTGAAATTCAAAGTCTTCAATCGCGACTGGATGCGGCAACGAACGAGGCAAGCGTAGCATCCAGTGAAATCGCCAGGCTGACGGCTCAATGGAGCGATACCATGGCCGAAAAGCAGGTTGCGGATGAAAGGTATTCTGATCTCTTGAAAGAGAGCGAAGCCGACATGACGAGCCTTTCGAAGCTGACTGCGGACCTCTCGCACATCTCGGCGCAATACGCCTCCGAGCAGATGCAGCACGAAGTCCAGAGGCAGGAATGCGAAGATTTGCGGGCAGAAATTGTTGCGCTTGGTACGCGGGTCAAGGAGTTGCTGCCCTATGAGCGTTTGCACAAAGTAACGAGTGCAAGGGAGCGTGAGGGCGTTGTTGGTGTTGGCAG
Source organism: Mesorhizobium sp. M0016 (assembly GCF_040324035.1). Taxonomy (NCBI): domain Bacteria; kingdom Pseudomonadati; phylum Pseudomonadota; class Alphaproteobacteria; order Hyphomicrobiales; family Phyllobacteriaceae; genus Mesorhizobium; species Mesorhizobium sp. M0016. The sequence goes on from NZ_JAMYVM010000016.1 coordinate 14,418, forward strand.
CATGGCAGTGGAACCAACCCGCTCCACAACCAGACGACGTTCCCGCCCGAGCTTGCGTGCAGCGTCGTAGGGAGCGACGGCGGTACTGATGCTGGTGGTCACAAAGTGATCCTTTTGGGCGCGCAATCCAGCGCCAGGCGTCCCGTTCACACTTGGCTCTAGTAGAACCGAAGACAGCAAAGCAGGCGTGCGAACTTTGTCTGGCCCGCTCGTTTTTCCGGCCTCAAGGAAGCAGCGACGCAACCGCCGCATTATAGTTCCGCAGCGCAGCAAGCGCGGGTAGTTGAAGTCGATCTTGCCTTCGAGAAGTTTGGCAGCGACACATCTGCTTCACCACCAGCAGAGATCACGAAGGTCACGGAGGAGGCCCTTCGAGCAGCAGGGCTGATGGGTTGACAATTGATCCGGTGTGATCGTGCTGCGGTGCTACAACAACCATGAACGCCCGACGGGCGCATCACCCATTCAACGCTTCGACTTTGTCAGGTCGCAACTTTGAGTGTGAGATCGTCGAGCCCGCGCCTGGGCATGGTCGAGAAGGAGGTCGAGGTCCTGCTCAATGGGACATTCTTGCCGATGTTTCATCTTTGACGAAACCCCGGCCGGCGTGGACGTCGGAACCAAACGTGAGGTCTACTGCCTTCTTTGCCGAGCTGTTGAGTGGCGCAGCGATCCTTTGATCTCGTCCTACCTGACGGAGGTCTATGAGTCAGCGATCGCCGTGTTGTCACCTGTCGCGGACGCGCTGCCTGAACTTTCGAAAACCCCGGTTCAATCAGCCAGGACGACGTCCTGGCTGCCGCCATTGACAACTAGAGGAGAACTCCATTTCTGACACGGGCCCCCGCAATCAGGTGCGGACTGCAGCGTCTCCGTTTTGGTCGCCTTACAGTCGGCTTCGCCTATCAAGTTTCGTGGATGGCCGGGGCGCGCGCGTGTGCCTGGCGTGGTCGCGAACCGTTATTCCGATGGCGACGCCCAGACCTACGGCAAGGCCCACGACAATCTTGGCGACCATATCGAGGGCGAAGGCGCGGACAAGGCGCCACGCGTTTTGCGGCTCGCTGCGAGCGGTTGGGGGAGAGATCGTCAAAGATTGTTTTCCGGCAGTTCCGCATACCTCACCTTCTGGCAACTGGGCTCGCTCGGCGGCGCGACCTGGCCGAAGATCGCTTCCGTCGGACCGATCATCGTTTTGGCGGTGGCGGCGATGCCGTTCCTGGCCAAGGGCTCAACGCGCTGGCGCTCGGCGAGGCGACGGCCGGCCATCTCGATATCCCGGTACCACGGCTGAAATACACCGCGATCGTCGGCGTCTCGGCAGCGGTCGGCGCCTCTGTCGCAGTCAGCGGAGGCATCGGTTTCGTCGGCATCGTCGTGCCGCATCTGCTGGGGCTGCTGATCGGCCCGGACAATCGCTATCTCTTGCCGGCATCGGCGCTGCTTGGCGCCTGCATGCTGCTGATCGCCGATGCCGTTGCCCGATTGGTCGTAGCGCCGGCCGAACTGCCGATCGGCATCGTCACGCGATCGCCGGCACGCCGTTCTTCCTCTGGATTCTGCTGCACAAGCGCGGCGTAATCGACTTGTGAGATTTGAAACCTATGAGGCCGGCATGATCGAAGCACGCGATGTCTGGGTAGCGATAAGCGGCAAGCGCATTGTTACCAATGTCGATTTCGTTGCGAGGCCGGGCGAGATCGCCGCCTTCGTCGGACCGAACGGCTCGGGCAAGACGACTTTCTTCAAGGCGTTGTCGGGCGATCTGGCGTTTACGGGGACAGTGGCCAACGACCGCGACCTCTCCGCGATGAAGCCAGTGGAGGCCGCGAGCGTGCGTGCCGTGCTGGCGCAGGCATGGTCCGATCCTGATCGAACCGTGTTCGATGTGAATCCCTCTTTTGTTCCCATGGCAGGCCGTTTGCACGCGCAGTAATAGTTGATTCAACCGTTGCTGGCATAATGTGGGATGTGGGTGGCGGCTCCGACAGTTCGGCGGGCGCTGAGTGCCGAAGCCCGCCTGCGCAGTCCGGTTGGGGTCCGACCGCGCCGTCCTATTCTGGGACAGCGCGGTCAACGTTTCGTTAAAATGTTATGAGGTAATTAAGTGCGTGCTAATTGAATCGCCGTTCGCGATTCGGTGCTGCATGCTTGTCCCAGCAGTTGGTTTCGCTGCGCTGGGTTGGTGGTCCTGTGAAAACTGATCCATTTCAGCGCTAACAAAGTGACACCGGTCTTGCATAGATATTTGCCGGCTGACCCCGGTCCTGATCCGATCATTGATCCAGGTCAGGCTCGCCGGGCTCGAGGTGGTCGGGGTATCGCCCGGCGAGCTGTCTACCAAGCGCGGAACGATCTGGCCGCGGGGACGGCCCGGCTTTCTTTGGGGGTAGAGAGCAGCCGGGCCTAACCGGCTGGGGACATGGCCGGCTGCCAAGTTATATATGCTCATGCTAATATGAGCGCACCACACCTTTATGGTCTAAGCGAAGGTGGAGCATGCTCGACGAGTCGGTGGCGACCGCTCAACGGTGTTTCACACAAAAGCCAAGACCAAGGCGCTGGCCTGGGCGAAAAAGATCGGCGACAGGTGAGGGTCGACGAGATCACCCCGAAGCGCCAATCGCCATTCTGGGCGGAAAAGTCTGGGGCCGGCGCCCTCCTTTTGAACCTGAACAAACCAGAAGGGCGCCGAGCCTTTTTACCAGACAGCGCTTTGAGGGAAGCGGCGCCGAGTAGCAGGAGTGTATCTCTCTCGTTAGAGTTGTTGGAACACAGCCTTTTGGACGATGGCCCGCAGCGAATGCTCGAGAAGCCGGCGCCAGGTGGGATCTGCTGGGCTGTGCGGCGGCGGCCAAGCAGACATCTGGTCCGCCGCAGCTGAAGTCATGACCTATTCGGTCGATCGGCGTTATGGCGTGATCACCCAGGAGGCCCCGCGCGCAAGCTGGCTGCCGCGGATCGCTTGACGACTTGGGATGGAGAGCGTCAGCGGGAACGCGCGCCCGCAGAACCCTCCGAGTGAATTCGAGGACGACCGACCACACGCTGAGTTCGGAGCCCCTGGACTAACATCGACGGTGGCCTAATCCACCTGTTGGATGAACTCGTGGGTGCTGAGTGTCTGAGTGGTGTTGTCGTCGGTGCAGCGCCGCCATTGACTAAGCGATGCTCTTTCGTTCTCGGCCTATCTGTCGGCCACTCATGGCGTCGAAGCCGACCATATTCTGGTATTCAACGACGGTATTCCTGTCCGCTGGTGCCACAGCATCTGTAGCGTCCAAGTTCCTGCGTCATTTCTCGTCCTATTCGGCCAGTCGCCGCGATCCCCAGGGCAGCATCGCCGATCATGTGCAAACGCAAGCCTCGGCCCGGCTACCCAATAACAGTGGGGAGATCGTTGCTTGCAAAGACAGCATCATCGGGCGTGTGAGGCACCTGCGCCGCGAGGAAGGCTTGCGTCATTCCTCTGCAAGATTTCAGGGAGGCGCTTGCCGCCCAAGGGTGGCGCGGTTTAAGACGATCCCCGGCGATTTGTCGATGCTGCGTGGCCGGCTTGTCGGGCATCATCGGCCGCCTTTGGATGAGACACCGCCGTCTCGACGGGTAGGCTCGGCGGTGTTCGGTTTTTCTTCGGTTCTCTTCGTCCAAAGCGTGTGGAAAAGCGCGAATGAAAACAGGAAATATCCAACCTGGAATATGATCAAAATCAGCAAGGTCCATGCAAGCGACTTCCAGAACGAACCCGTTGCTAGATAAATCCATAACGCCACCACGGTCGACGTGGCAAACATCCCGACCAGGAATCGCGGAAAAAACATTTATGTTCAATGCCGCCCCATATTGGACCGACCGGTCTCTCGTCTACTCCCAGAAACATTTAAGATTTCACTAAATTAGTTATTGCGCAAGCGCCATGCTGAGTTAATGAGTCCTGCGCCAATCTGGATGACGCCGGCCAGCACGGTTGCAGCCAGCAGATACTGCAGGACGTGGTCGCGGACCACCGTGACACGGGACCACCGCTGTGGCCGCCGTGGCCGCTGAAATCATGCCCGGCCGGCCCGCCGGTTATTACGGAAATCACGCAATCGAAAACGAAGCATAGAGCCCGATTTTTGGTCAACGCCGGCAATGATCGAGAACGCGATCGCCTCGGGGATAAGCGCCGGCGCGACAACGAGGCCTGCGAGCAGGTCACCTCGGATGTTGCCGAACCACTGGTCGCGATAGCCATGCAAAGAAAACATTGGATTCCGGTCAAACTACTAACCGCACGGACCAAACGGGGCCTGTCCTGCAAAAAGCGTCATGCGGTTGAGTTGTCCGGCGGATTGGCGGCCGGAAGAGCCACCCGGAGTTTCACCGGGTCCAATCGAGATGACGCACTTAACACATATCCCGCACCGCGGAGCCGGTTCGATGCGCAACGCGCCGTCAGGTTTGGCAAAAGTCGACTACGCTGAGCCGCTAGACGGACATGAGTTCCAGCACGTGATCACTGCGAGCTCGTCATTTGAGACCGTCTCGAGGCCATTCGCGCCGTGCTACGCGAGGCGGATATCTGGATCATTCATGAAGTCGATCCTCAGATGCTGCTTAAACCTGGCGGCTATATCATCGCGCGCACGAGGCAGATCCTCTTCTTTCAGCCGCGCTACATGGTTCACATGCTGGGCGCTGATCCGGCCGCGCTTTTGGAGGCGCTTCTGAAGGTCGTGGTCATGAAGGATGCGAATGGGATTACGGTGAGATGACCCTTCTCGGGCCGCTGTTCGACCGCTATCGTCACGATGAATTGTCGGCGCTCGGGTGAGAGCTCGATTGATCTACCCCGCAATCGCCGCCAAGTTGACCTGAGGACCGCGCGCGGGCTGCTTCGCAAACGGCACGGGCGGTCAAGTCGGCGGCAGCGGGCCGCAATTCGGTTCAAACGAAGTTGGGTTGCGCAGGGGAGAGATGCAGGAATAATTTGTTGCCATGTCGGACCTCACGATCCTCCCCGTCTCCATTTCCTCTGACCTCGGCGCTCTCGCTCTCGAAGTCAGGCGCAAGGTGTTCATGGTGGAGGGAACGTGCCGGAGGCACTGGAACGGGACCGCTACGACGTAGACGCCATTCACCTCGTCGCAATGCAAGACGGCGATGTGGTCGGCACGCTGAGCTGCGCCATGCAGCTCGGCCATGAATATGAGGATCGCCAGTGCGTTGACGAAGCCGGTCATGACCGAGCGTGAGACGAAGCGCATCACGTAGCCAAGCTTGATGAGCCGTCAGCATGGACGACGATGCAGCCGTCGCATCGAGCAGTGACTGCTACGGCGAGCGCAATCAGCTCCCGCGTCTTGACCGAAAGCTTCTGCGTTATCTCACCGGCAGTGCTGAGAATCTTGTAGCCTTTGAGCGTATCCGGCGTGCGTCTGCCCCAATTCCCGGATGCGGCCAAGCAGCTGTTTGTGATGGCCATTCCGATCGATCATCACGACCGAGCTCCTTCGTTGGTGGAAGCGATGATCCACAAAAGCGAAGTTGCCACGCAAAGGAAATTGCCGATCCGCGTTTAGGCCCTATGCATTTTCGTCTGGGGTGGACCGTCGGGCTCGAGAGCGCAGGATTTCTTGCGATGCCAGCGGCGAGGAGTCGCGCTGCCGCCTGCACGCGCGGCGTGTTGCGAACCTCGGCGTGAATGCCCATCCAGATCTCGCGCGCCGGGACGGGCAGGGGAGTGTTCACCCAAACGAGGACAGTCGTGTTGTCTCCGATGTAGCGCGGCAGGCAGGCTAGGCCGGCGCCGGCTACCGCCGCATGTGCGTGTGCTTCGCGACTATCCGTCTAGCACGGTGCTAACTGCGTAAGCGATCTCTTCGAGCCAGGCGAGATGGGCAATCGCATCCAGCTCGCCACTCGTTGCAATGATGGCATGACCTGCAAAGCCTGCCCCGAAGTCTGGCTCGCGATGCCGGCTGAGATAGGCTTAGGCGGCGTAAAGACCAAAGGCCAAGCCACCGAGTCGCCGCTGGACAACCTCGCCTTGGCCCTGGCCTTCCGGTTGGGCTTTACGCGGGCCTTAGTCGCCGCGCCGCCCGTTGGGGCGGGACCAGATCAGGGAGAAGGTGTCACCTTCCTCGCCGTCGCAGAGGTTAGCGTAGATGGGCGTTGAAGTTCGGATCGTCGAGCTTGGGCCCAGATAGTCGCGTCTCCCCCGGGAGACATCGCCTCCGGTGGACAGCTTATCGGAACCGAATCTCGCGCGTTGTCACTTCGCGGGTCGGGTCAAAGCGGGTATCCTGCTATAATAAGACGTGGAACGACTTAGCATAACCGGCGCGGGGACCGATAGTCCCAGGTTCTTCAATATTGATTCGTGGCTCGCCGCACCGAGTACGCTTTCGAGATCTCCATGCCACTTGCTGGAGACGGGGCTTCCTGCCCTGGTCGGCACAAGCGCAACGTTGCGTCCGCGCAATTGGTGCATACTCGGCATGATGCCGGTCAGCAGCGACAAACGATGCTATCAACCAAACGCATGAAACTCACCGGTACATACACCGGCTACTTGGGTTTCTCCTCAAGCTTTTCATCCCCGAAAGAATTGCCTCCAAGCTGCGGCTCGATATCCGAAGCTTGACGATCCTATCCCAGATCCGCCTCACGTCCGCACCCTCAGCGCCTGCTCCAGCCTGTCGGCAATCTGTGTGACAATATAGGCAATCACCATATAGATGACGACGGCAATCACGAAGGCTTCAAGGTAGTAGTAGTTCAGAGCCGCGGTCAACTGGGACTGGGCGAAGATATCGACAACCTCTATGGCGAATCCGAGAGAAAGGGCCTTCATGATGACCATCATGGAAGTTGTCAGGTCAGGAATTGCCGTGAGGGCCACCTGGGGAAATAGGATACGTCGGAACAGTTGGCCGCTCGTATAGCCCAGCGAATGGGCTGCGTCCGACTGTCCGGTGTCGAATGCATTCAGGGCTCCTTTGATAATCTCCGATTGGAACGCGGCGACACAGCCGGTAATCGCAACTACAAGGATGACCCAATTTGGAGTTTCGTGGGCGTTGAAGTTGATCCCGAGCAATGAGAACAGGAACTGGAATGCGGGCGGCAAACCGAAATAGGCGAGGAAGATCACGATGACCATGGGAACGCCCTTGAAGACGATCTTGTAAGTCATGATGAGCTCTCGCAGCACCGGCACCCGTCTGTATTCGATAAGCGCGAATATGCTGCCGACTATCGTCGACAGGACGAAAATCATGAGCGCCATTCCAATTGTCACGGGTACGGCACTCAGAATTTCCTGCGTGTCCTGGAGCAAAATATCGGTATCAAACATCGAATACCCTTACGTCAGACGCTCGCAAGGAGCTGGTTCTTGATCGGAGTTGTTGTCGTCGCCTCAGGCGCTTGCATCGGTGATCGAAGCTCGAAGAAGCGTACGATGAGCCATGCGACCAGGCACATCAGCGAATAGATGACCGCCAGGACGAGGTAGGTTTCGAACTGGAACTGGTTGTAGTCGCGCTCCATGATCAGATGCGCAGTCGCCATGACGTCGGCCGCCCCGATGTACATGACCAGCGCAACGTTATGGATCAGGTAGATGATGGAGTTCCCATAGCCCGGCAAAGCGAAGTGCACCGCTTGCGGGCCGATGACGCGAGTAATTTTCTGTCGGAACGTATATCCAAGGCTGTCGGCCGCATCGTGCTGGCCGCGATCGACGGCCAGGTATGCGGGCCGCATGACTTCCGACAGATAGCCGCCGTGGTAGAGGCTCAACCCCACCATGGCAGCCATCGTCGCTGAAATAAAATCTTTGGCGCCGAATAGGATCACCAACAGCGGAAGCCCATAAAACGTGACGAACAACTGCAGTACGACAGGAACACTGCGGGCATAGGACACGTAGAGGTCCACCAGGTGACTGATGACTGGCACTCTGCGGACCCGGAGGGTTGTCGCGATGAGAGCCAGGCAGAACCCGGAAATGAGGGCTGTAAACGTGATGGCGAGCGTCAGCGGCAGTGCCGAGAGCAACTCGGGAATCATAGCAGATACATCCACTTTGAAACGCTCCTTCTTGCAATTCAGCCTTGCCGCTGACTAGCGCATATGGTCGTCGACGGCCGTGCTATTTCATGTACTGGACGATGCCCTCGCCGAACCACTTCTGCGAGAGCTTTTCGATCGTGCCGTCGTCTTTCAATTCCTTGAGAACCTTGTTCACATCGTCGGCCAGAACCTTGTTCTCGTCAGATCGGTGGATCAGCATGTAGGTGTTGTTGCTGAACACTGGTTCGGACGCCACGATATCGAGTTTCTTTTGCTCGATGACGGTCTGCTCACCGAGATTCGACGGCAGGACGAGAGCGTCGAACTTGCCGTTCTGAACTTCGTCAAGCCGGTTCGGGTAGGGGATACCGGCACTCGATGCCGTGACTTCGAGCTTGTATTGCGGGTTTTCTTTCTGCCAATTCATGATGAATTTGTAGGTCCCGCCGCCGGCCGTGGTCGGAACGATCCTCTTGCCGACCAGGTCTTTCATTTCCTTAATGCCGCTGTCTTTCTTGCTGTAGATCTTCATCAGGCTGGCGCCCATGGGATTTTCCGGAATGAGGAACTGCTTGGAGCGCTCGGGCGACTTGTAGTAGCCACCGACCGCGATGTCGTACTTGCCCGTGGCGAGGCCGGTTTCCTGGGCAATGTCGGAGACACCTTCCATTTCGAACTTGTACTGCGGCAGCTTTGCGTTGATCGCCTTCAGAAGATCGGGCTCATAGCCTTGCGGCTCGACGCCGATCGCGCCCCATGCCAGTGGCTTGGATTCGGCAGACGTGGCGATCTTGATCGTCCGAACGGTCTGGCCATGGCTGATCCCCGCTGTTGCAAGGGCAATTGCGATGCCGCCGGCGATGGCCAGGGCATAGCGGCGAGAAAAACTGGATATGATTGCAGACATTTCTTAAGGTTCCCTTCTTGTTGGATTATTGAAAAGCGAGTTCTGACTGCAGAAATTGAGCAAGTCGTGGGCTGGACGGTGCGTCGAAGATATCAGCCGGGCTGCCATCGGCGGCGACCACGCCACGGTCCATGAAGACGATCCGGTTGGAGATGTTCCTTGCGAATTGCATCTCGTGGGTCACAAGCAGTGAAGTGATCCCTGACGAGGTGACGTCCTTGATCACCTTCAGGACTTCACCGACGAGTTCTGGATCCAGCGATGACGTAGGCTCATCGAAGAGTATCACGTCGGGACGAACCGCCAGGGCGCGCGCAATGCCGGTGCGCTGGAGCTGGCCGCCCGACAGTTGGGAGGGATAGCTGTCTCGCTTCGGGGTGAGGCCGACCCGCTCGAGCTCCCGCAAGGCGATCTCCCGCGCCTCGTCCGCGGACTTGCGCTGCACGACGACCAGTGGATCCATCACGTTCTGCAGGACCGTCATGTTCTTGAAGACGTTGAATTGTTGAAAGACCATCGCCGTTCGCAACCGGATCGCCTGGACAGCTGTTTTGTCGGCACGCTGGTAATCCATCCGGATCTGATCGAACGCGATGGTTCCTGACGACGGCTTGGCCAGGTAGTTGATGCATTTCAGCAACGTGGTCTTGCCGGTGCCGCTGGGGCCGATGATCGAAACCACGTCACCCCGCTTTACCGAGAGATTGACGCCGTTCAGAACCTGCGTGCTTCCGTAAGACAGCTTTACATCTTTGAGTTCAAGCATTGCTGGTTGGCCCTTCGGAAAGTGTGAGACGGACTGCTTCGACCGCATGCGACATCATCACCCGCTTTCCGCATGGCCGAGAACGTGCATCAGCCGGTTCGCCCAGCCGAAGATCGATATGGCGTGGATCAGGTCGATAATCTCGCGGTCGTCCATGCCGACTGATCGAAGCGCGGCGATATCGTCTGCCGTCGCTTCCGACGGGGCCGCCGACAGGCGGCGGGCAAAACTGTAGATTGCCGCATCGCGTGGGCCGAGCGCTTCAGGTTTATCGAGATAGAGCGCGGTGACCACTTCGTCGTTCTTGGTCAGCTCTGCATGCCTGCGAGCGTGAACAACGGCGCAGAATTTGCAGCCATTGACGGTGGACGCACCTAATGCACCAAGCTCGCGGTCAGGGCGGGCAAGCCCGCCTTCGACATACATGATTGCGTTGAACAGAACCGTGCGGGCAAGGTAGCTCTCAGGGTCATGCGCAAGGGTGCGCACATATTCCGAAACTTTCTTGGCTGATGGCGTGACCTTCATCGCTTCAAGCTGTTCCGGCGTGGCCTCGGATAGCTCGACCGGCGCTATGTACGGATGCCAATTCAAGGGCTTCAGGCGCACCGCGGAAATCATGCCGTCCTCAACAATCGCAGGCCGGTTGCCACCCGCGTCTGGAAATTGACGAAGGCGATGAGCTCGGAAAGGGCGACGATCTGAGGATTGTTCAATCCAGCTTGGGCGAGCAGGGCGATGTGGCCCGCTTCCGCCTTTTTCGGTGTCAGCGTAATCAGGTCCACATGACGTGCGATGGTCGCCAATGGCTCTTCTAAATCCGTTTCCCCCTGGGCTAAGGCCAGAAGCTGCTCAGTCGGATCGAGCTGAGCCAGCAGCACATCGTATTCGGCCATCAGGACCGGATCGGCATTCAGAGCGGCCATGCGACGGGCCAGAGCACCCCGCAAATTAGGCGCAAGCCCTTGGTCGTTTGCTGGCTGCAGGACGGAGAGGCGACATTCCTCGGCCCCCAGCACGAATTCAGGCCGAAACCGACGCGCGCTGAAAAGCGCATCGTCCGGTGATAGACCGGCGGCCTTGTCCATTGCGTCGATCACAGCGCGGCCTCCTTCTCCAACGAGGGTGTTGAATCGACCCATTCGTCGCCCAGAAGTTCGGGCGTGTCGTAAGCGATCAGGTTGGCGAAGTGGGTTTCGACATCTTCGGCAAACAGCGATGCGGCAATGCCGCGGACCAGGCGGTCGGCACCCGCGCTGACGGCTGGGATATCACCGGAGACCTTGCCGTGCGTCAGCATGGCGGCGTCGTTGAAGCAGTGGATATGCGACAGCATTGAACAGGAGCCGGGGACGCGCTCACGAAACTCGAAGGCGGGACCGAGATCCGGTGCATCGGACATGCCTGCACGCGGCAGCCCCATTTCCGGTGAATAACGACCATCTGACCAGGTGCGGATATGCGGTGCGAGGGCTGCAAATTCCGGGCGGCCGCCGAAGTCGTTTGAAAAGCCGGTTGCCGCGATCAGGAAGTCGTAGCGCATTGGCCCTTGTGTTGTTTCGATCAGCAGGCCATCCGGATCTTCCCTTACCGCTACGATGCCGCAGTCGAGAAAGAACCGGGCATTCGCGTGGCGAGACACGCGAAGCGTGGATGAACGCGGCGGCGGCGTCTGGGTGGAGGCGGTGTAGTCGAAGAACTTCCACTTCCAGGCATCGGGCAATTCATGCATGCCGAGTACGACACCCGGGCTGCCGATGCCGGTCAGCTTGTTGATGCGCGGCATCTCCTTGCGCCGGATCAACATGTCGACAGAGCCGGCGCCCGCCTCAAGCGCCGTCGCGGCATTGTCCATGGAAGAGGCACCGGCGCCAATAACTGCCACACGCTTGCCTTTCAGCGTGTCGAAGTCGATGTCGTCGGCAGAATGGGCCCAATAGGCGCGATCGACGCCGCTGAGGAAATCGGGCACGGCAAAACCGCCCAAACCGGACCGACCGGTGGCCAGAACGAGACGACGGGTGAGAACCCGGCCGGATTCCGCGCCTTCGATATTGATCGAAATCAGATCTCCAACAGGTGCCAGTCCGGTCATGCGCACGCTGTTGCGCACCGGCAGGCCAAGAACCTTGCGGTACCAGACAAGGTAGTCCCTCCACTGGCCCTTGGGGATTTTGTCCAGCGACCGCCAGGCCTCAACGCCCCATTGCGCCGTGAACCAGGCGCGAAACGTCAATTGCGGCAGGCCGAGCGACGGACCGTTGAGAGTCTTCGGGGACCGGAGCGTTTGCATGCGGGCAAACGTTACCCACGGCCCTTCGAGCCCTGCCGTAGCCGCGTCATAGGCGACGACGTTGGTAATCCCGGTAAGCACCAGCTTTGCAATGGCTGCAAGTCCGCACATGCCAGCGCCGATCACGACGACATCACGGACCGGGGCGCCCTCATGCATGCGTGTGGGGACCCAAGGCTTGGCAGGCAATTCGAGGAAGTCGAGATCCTGCGCGAGTTGGGCTTCCAACGCGGCAAGGCCTGTCGATGCTGCCGGGGTAGGAGTATGCTTCATATTCCCGTTCCGTTATTTGTGCCCGACGCGGGATCGTTCACCAATTGGCTGGCCAAGGCCGGATCGAGTTTCTTGAAGCCGACAATCGACCGTTCAGCCACCGCTTCGACCGCCTCCATCAGCGCCTGCGCGACTGGGCGAAGGGGACGTTTTGCGGCAGCCACGACACCCCAATAAAAGAGAACGGTCGCGTCAATCGGGCGGATGGCGACCCCAGGCAAGGCCACGCCGTAGGCGGTGAGGGGATCAATGACAGCGGCAACGCCGGTCCGGCGTACAAGCTGCAACGCGCCATAGGCAGTATTCGTCCGGATCACTGGCCCGGTGTCGATGCCCCTGGCCGCCAATGCCTTGGAGACATGCAGTTGGAAACGCAGGGGGTTGAGCAACGTGGCGACGCGGCGACCGGCAAAAGCTGAAAGCGGTATGACGTCAAGTTCAGCCAGCGGATCGTCCTCCCGCACAGCAGCGACATCGGGCGCCGAATAGAGCCGCAGGACATCCAGACCGGGCGTATCGAGCGGCAGGCTTGAAAAGCCGATCTCGGCACGACCGCTGCGCACTTCCTGGGCGACGATGGAGGGAAGAAACTGTCCGAGATGTGTCTCGTGCGGAAGCTCGATACCCTTGAGCTCGGCCATGGCCGTCGGGATTAGGCCAGTGCCGATCGCAGAGGTTGTGACAATCTGCAGGATCCGACCCCGGCCGGCGGCGATCATCTTGGCCCGCGCCGCGAGCTCGGTGAAGGACATCAGCAGTCGCCGCGCTTCTTCTTCAAATGCGACACCCTCTTCAGATAGCTGCACCCGTCGACCGACCCGGTGCAGCAATTCGAAGCCAAGTTCTGCCTCAAGATCCTGAATGGTGCGTGTCACCGCAGGTTGGGAACGCCCGAGCATGTCAGCCGCCTTGGTAATGCTGCCGCTGGCAGCAACCGCAAGGAAGGTCTGAAGGTCCCGAGTTTCCATCTTCTCCCTACATGTGAAATCCGTATGATTGACATCGTCTCATTCATTTTTGATATATGTCAAGCGGAAACTAATGTTCACAGCGGCGCTTGCCGGCTCAGAGCCGGAGCCCTTGATCGAAATAGCTGGGGGCAACCGACGTGACTCCAATTCGAACCTCGTGATGAAAAAACTTGTAGGCGGGGACGGCAAGGATTCTCGAACCATAAAGCCTGCAACAGGAGGAATGTTATGCGCGTGAGTATTCTGGGCGCCGGAGCAATTGCCTATGGCCTTGCGGCCTATTTGGCACAATCGGGACACTCGCCAACGCTTTGGTCACCGTCGGGACACCGCACCAGAACGTTGGCTACTGGCGAATTATTGAAGGCGACGGGGGATATCGAGGCGACGGTGCCGGTGCGCATTGCCAAGGATTGTAGAGATGCTATCGACCACGCGGACGTGGTGGTGATCGCGCTTCCGGCTTACGGCCACAAGATGGTGATGGACGCCGCCGTCCCTCATCTGGCAGATGGAATTCCGGTCATCATCAGTTCGCACAGTTCGTTCGGGGCGCTGTATCTCTCCAAGCGGTTGGCCGAACGCAAAGTCAGGTTGCCGATCGTCGTTTGGGGCACAACACTACTGACTGGTCGCCAGCTCGGATCAACCGAAGTCAATGTCACTTCCATTCGCCAGAAGCTTGATGTTGCGACGCTGCCTTTCGATGCGCTCGACCAAGGGTACGAGCTTTGCACGGCCTTGTTCGGCGATCGTTTCGTCAAGCGGGATGGTCTGCTGGCGATTGCGCTCAGCAACCTCAATCCGCAGAACCATCTGGGAATTGCCCTTCTCAATCTCACACGCATGGAGAAGGCCGAGCAGTGGAGCCAGGGGGGAAATGTCACTCCTGCCGTTGGCCGCTTTATCGAGGCTCTGGATGCTGAACGGTTGGCCATAGCTGCCCATTTCGGTATCGCCGTTCGTACCGTCCAGGAACATTTTTCATTGTCGTTTCATGTGCCCATGAGCACTGTTTCGGACATGAACCAGGAGATGGATCGTCAAGGTCGGGGCGGGTTTGGTCCGACAACTATCGAAAGTCGCTATATTCTTGAGGACGTTCCGTTCGGCTTGTTGCCGACGGCAGTCCTTGGGAAAATCAGCGGAAATCCGGCCATACTCCATGAATCCGGAATTTCCATCTTGTCGGCGGCTTATGGCCGGGATCTCAAGGGAGATAATGATATTCTTCCTGCGCTCGGCATCGAGGAAATGACAAAGGCGGATCTTGAAGCCCTTTGCCGCAAGGGGTTTTAACAGCTTCCAGTGCGCTGTAGCCCAGCTGCAGTGAATATTCTCCCAGCCCGGCATCGGCAGAGTCCTTGGCCGCAAGCAGCGTTTCTGCCCGATCAGGAAGGATGATTGAAGCGACGAGCGCGTTGCGCGATCAGGGCCCTATCCATCGGTGTTGGGTGGCATAGGCCTCATTGCCAACCATTGCTCATGCGACATGGTTGGCAGGTCAAACTGGTGGCGGGTGGTCGAATAACCGTGTCCACCCATTCTGCCGACGGCGTCTAGCGCGAGTTGATCGATATAGAAACGCTCTTGGTCAACAAGATCCTCACGAATGTGCATCCGCATAACTTGACCAAGGACAATCTCGCGCGACTTACCAAGGCCAAGCGTCAAATGTCGGCGGCATTCGAAGGCTATAGGCGCTTCGAAAATGTAGGGGCATTGGACCGTCTCACCGGGCGCAGGCGTCAGCCCGGCCTCGGCCAGTTCGTCAATGTGGGAAGGAAATGGGACGGCACAGACGTTCATGGCGTCAACCAGCGCATGGTCCACGATGTTGACTGTGAACTCCTCAGTCAGTCGGATGTTGAGCGTCGTATCCTTGAAGGACATGTCATTATGGTTCTCCACACCCAGGGCTAGGATTGGAGGATCGGCCGAGAGGCAATTGAAGAAGCTGTAGGGCGCAGCATTGACAGTCCCGTCGGGGTGTCGTGTGGTCACCAGAGCGATTGGCCGAGGCACCACTGCCCCGATCAGCAGCTTGTAGCGTTCGCGTGCCGAGATGCGGGCGAAGTCGATGCTCACGTGGCTCCGCTGCCCCACCGGCTCGGGTTGGGGGTTGAGCATTATATCCTCCTGAATTTTGCCAAGCTGCTTGAGAGTTGGTTACCCTGCCTGAGCGTATGTGCTCAGGATGGAGCGAACGTCGGGCTCAGTTTGATCGCTGATTTGCGCCCGCGCCTCGAGTGCCTCGAGATGGTGTTCCATCGCATGCATGGCGCGCTCGGGATTGTGTTGGCGCAGCGCCTGAATGATTTCGACGTGTTCGTCGACGCCGCACTGATCGGAGTGCGGACGGCTGTACAAGGCTAGGATCAGCGAACAGCGCGATACAATCTCGCTGACATAACGGGTCAGCGGCTTCGATCCCGTGAGTTCGGCCAGCAGAATGTGGAATTCGCCCGCCAGCCGTATCGATAATGGTCCGCTCGTGTTTACTGCGTCCCCTTCAAGTTTGACGTGGGCCTCAAGTGCCGCAAATTGAGCGGGTGTGATCTTTCGCGAAAGCCGGTCCACTACCTCGCGCTCCAGGCAGCGTCGTAGGGAAAATATATCTAACGCTTCCTCGAGCGTCGGTTCGGCGACGCAGGCTCCGCGATTATTCCTGACCTCCACCAAGCCTTCGGCACTCAGTCGGACAAGCGCGTTTCGTACGCTGGTCCGGCTAACGCTGAACTGCTCGCCGATCGCGTCTTCGGGCAATTTCATACCGGGGCGAAGCGCCTGCTCAATGATGGCGCGACGCAGCGACAAGTAGACGTTTTCGGCTCGACTCGATTTGGTCATCGCATTCCCCCTAAGCTCCCGCAACTTATCGATCAAGACATATTTTTGTCAATATGGGATACGATTTATCTTGAAATAGGTATACAATTATGCGGTAGTTGCGTACACGGAACTGCAGGCGGTCGTCGCCGTGCCGCAGACGATAGGCTGCCTCTGGGAGGAGCGCCCCGCATGACAACCAATTTGTTGATTAGAAATGTGCGCCCGATGGCTGGCGCCAATGTCGATATTCTTATTGAAAATGGCCGCATTACCCGCGTCGAGCCGGAGCTTTCACCTTTGGGAGGGCTGGTGGAGGACGGCGGAGGTCGCATCGTCGTTCCGGGCTTGGTCGAAGCGCACACCCACCTCGATAAATCGATGATCGGAATGGCGTGGTATCGAAATGAAGTCGGCCCTCGCTTGATAGACAAGATCGACATCGAGCGTGAAGCCAAGATCCGCTTGGGTATCGATCCGGTCCGCCAGTCGCGTCGACAGGCGCTTGCCTCAGTGGCGCAAGGCACCACCCATATTCGTAGCCACGTCGATATCGACACCGTGCACGGCCTTGCCGGTGTAGAGGGCGTCATGCGCACTCGTGACGAGCTACGAGACCTCGTCGATATTGAGATAGTCGCCTTTCCTCAAAGCGGTATGATGATCCGGCCTGGCACTGTCGAACTTATGCGACGGGCGTTGGAAATGGGCGCCGAGGTGGTCGGCGGGCTGGACCCTGCTGGGGTTGATCGCGATCCCAAAGGGCACCTCGATGCAATTTTCGACCTCGCTCAACGCTTTGGCCGGCCCATAGATATCCATTTGCACGAAGCGGGAGAGCTTGGCGCCTTTTCGCTCGAGCTCATCATCGAACGCACCCGTGCACTCGGCATGCAGGGAAGGGTGGCAGTCAGCCATGCCTTCTGTCTCGGCATGCACGATGCCGACTATGTCGGCCGACTAATCGACGAGTTGGCGGAGCTTTCGATCCATATTCTTACCACCGGGCCGGCATCGCAGCCGTCGCCTCCGGTCGCCAAATTGCGCTCTGCTGGAGTGGTCGTCGGCGCCGGAAATGACGGCATCCGTGACATCTGGGGACCTTACGGCAGTGGTGACATGCTGGAACGCGCGATGTTTGTCGGCTTGCGCAACAATTTTCGCCGCGACGATGAACTCGAATGGGCCCTCGACGTCTGCACGCGCGGCGGTGCCGGAGTTCTTGCGCTGGAAAGGTACGGACTCATGCCTGGCTGCTGGGGGGACATGGTTTTGGTGGAAGGCGAGACACTCGCCGATGCCGTCGTGTCCCACCGGCCGCGCGCGTTGGTCGTCAAGCGCGGCAAGGTCGTCGCGCGAGCCGGGGTTGCGGTGCAGACCTAACCTGCGCAAATGAGCACAAAATCTTATATCAAAGGGATACGATGTCTTAATTAGATTGTATACGATGATGTACTATGTCTATAAAAAAGGCCCCAGTGCCTTTCGAGGCAACCTGGGCCCCAGGGAACAATAAGCAAGGAGAGGAGCAATCATGTCATTCAACAGGCGTACATTTCTGCAGATCGGATCAGGGGCGTTAGGACTCGCCATAACCGATGCTACCTTCACCAAGTTTGCCTTTGCCGAAGGGGCGGCGGGCACATTGCGAGTGGCTATCGCCAAGCCTGCGGGCAATCTCGATCCGCAGAGCCACTACGCGATCTGGGCCATTCAGGACCTGATGTTCGATCCGCTGGTGCGGTACGGCAAGGGCGGCCAGATCGAGCCTTGCCTTGCGACCGACTGGAAGATCGAAGACGGCGGCAAGACACTGCACCTTACATTGCGCAAGGGGGTCACTTTCCAGGACGGCACAGCGTTCGATGCAGCCAGCTGCAAGTGGAATCTTGAGCGCTGGCTGGGACTCGATCAGTTCAGCTGGATGAACTGCTCCAAGTATTTTCAATCACTAGAGGTGGTCGATGACCACCAAGTGGCCCTTCATTTCAAGGAGCCGCCGCTGGCGCTCATGCAGGAGCTTTCATACACGCGGCCGCCGAGGTTCCTTAGCCCCAAGTCGGTCGATGCGAATGGCAAATTTGTCGAACCCGTCGGCACCGGGCCTTGGCGTCAAATTAGCGCTGACGATACACAAAGTGTTTTCGAGCGCTACGACGGCTACTGGGGCGACAAGCCGACTTATCAACGTCTCGAAGCCAAGGTCATCCCTGATCCGCGCGCGCGGGTTGCAGCCCTGCGCGCTGGCGAGATCGATCTCGTCGGCGGGTTTTGGATCGCGCCGCTGACCCCCGTTGAGGCAAAGCAACTCGAGGCCGCAGGGCTCAACGTAGTCATCGATCCCGGCAACGTCACACTGGTGATGGCTTTCAATCCCGATCGCACCGAAGCGCTTAAGGATCCGCAAGTGCGCAAGGCCATCAGCATAGGGATCGATCGCGCGGCGATTTCCCAGGCGCTCTACCAAGGCTTTGCCCGCCCGGCGGGCAACCTGTTCTCCGATGCATTGCCATTTGCTGGCACCCAGCATGATGCCCCAGTTCGCGACGTTGCGGCCGCATCAGCGCTCCTGGAGAAGGCGGGTTGGACGGGTGGGCCCGTGCGTTCCAAGGACGGCACACCACTGACGCTTGAGATTGTTGTCAGTCCCGACGCCGTTCCCGGCTCTCGCGTCGTGGCCGAAGTCATACAATCCGAGATGAAGGAAATCGGCATCGATTTGATCGTCCGCTCTGTCGACCACGCTTCCAAGCACACCGACATGCTCGAACGGAAATACGATCTCGGCTTCTTCTTGACCTATGGGGCTCCTTACGATCCGTTCGGCACGGTGGTGGCCTTGTGCCTCTCGACCTTCAACAACGATGTCGAAGGCAAGCTGTTCACCGATCCGGCCAACCTGGACCCGCTGATCAACGCGGCGACGGCAGCAACTGGTGATCAGATAGAGCCATCGATCCAAAAGGTTTACGACTGGCTGCGTGACAACGACGCGATAGCGCCGTTGGTTTACGTTCCCAGCATCTGGGCGCACTCCAAGCGGGTCCAGGGCTTCACCAGCCCGGTCACCGAATACGACATGCCATACGAAAATATCGTGCTGGCCGAGTAGAGGGAGGGCGTTTTGATCCACTTCATCAGCAAGAGGCTGAAGCACTCCCTCGTACTGCTGTTCATGGCGTCTCTGGTTTGCTTTACCCTGGTTGTTTCGGCTCCGGGAAATGTCGCTGTTCTCATCGCTGAACTCAGAGGAGCAGTCGCAACACCGGGTTATGTCGAAAAGGTTGCCGAAGAGATCGGACTGCATAAGCCGCTGCTGATGCGCTACGCGGGTTGGCTTGGCGATGCAGTCCGAGGAGATTTTGGCATCTCCTACAGAACGGGCCAGGAAGTCAGTGCGGATTTGCCAAAGCGCATGTTGGTCACCGGTACCCTTATCGGTGGCAGCGGCGTGATTGCGACCCTGCTCGGCCTGGCTCTCGGATTCCTGGGTGCCTTCTGGCCCTACAGACTGCCGGACCGCGTTTCGCGCGGTTTGGCTCTTCTCGGCGCATCGACACCGACATTCTTCGTCGGTGCGCTGATGATCTATGGATTCTCCGTCACCTTTCAGCTCTTTCCATCCTTCGGCTTCGGCGGTCCGGAAAGTTGGGTGCTGCCATGGGTCACTGTCGCGGTGCTGCCCGCCGCCGTGCTCAGCCGTGTCGTTCGTGTGGGACTGGAAGAGGCTATGGCCAGCCCCTTCGTGTTGACGGCCAAAAGCAAAGGTCTGGGACGGACCGCCATCCTGTTCCGGGACGCGCTGCCAAACATCATACCTGTGTTCATCAATGCACTGGGAACCCAGGTCGGCCTGATGACCGCAACGGCTATCATCGTTGAACCGCTGTTCGCCTGGCAGGGCGTGGGCGACTACTTTCTCCAAGGCGTGAAGTTCCGGGACTTCATGGTCGTGCAGGCCTGCCTGTTGATCTTCCTCGCCTTCTTCATCGTGGTGAATCTGATCGTAGATCTCGCAGTTCTGATGACCGATCCCCGTATCCGGCGCCAATGGAGCTGACCATGAATAGATTCAAGCCTGCACTTGCCCGGTTGAACAAGATGCCCCGCGTGGCCTTGATCGTGATCGGCCTTTTCGTCGCCCTGGGCAGCTTCGCGCCATGGCTCGCCCCACAAGATCCCAGCGCACAGAACTTGCTGGAGACCGGCCAGGGACCAACTGCCCCACACTGGCTCGGCACCGACCATCTTGGGCGCGACACGCTCAGCCGCCTGATCATCGCTGCGAATACGTCATTGGTCAGCGTTGGCTCGGTCCTCATCATTGCAATGACGATCGGTGTCGCCATGGGGACCATCGCGGGCTATCACCGCGGTTGGGTAGACGACCTGCTGATGCGCATCGTCGACGTCGGCCTGTCCATCCCAAGCCTGATCACTGCCCTTGCCGTAATCGGGATCGTCGGGCCGGGCTACTGGACCATGGTACTGGCTCTGTCACTGGCATGGTGGCCGATGAGCGGTCGTATCAGCCGGGCCGTGGCCGTCAGCATCATGAGCAAGCCGCATATCGAGGCCCTGCGTGTACTGGGCGCCAGCCCATGTCGCATTTACTTCGGCCATTTGCTGCCCGGCACCATCGGCGCGGTGATGGTCTATGCGACGGCGGATGCCGGGACAGCCGCTTTGGCTGTCGCAACGCTCAGCTTCCTTGGTCTGGGCATTCAGCCGCCCACGCCAGAATGGGGACAGATGCTTGTTGATGCTTTACCGTATCTCGAGTCCGATCCGCGCCAGGTTATCCTGCCCGGCCTAGCCCTGACTGCTGCGGTGATCGGTTTCAACATCCTCGGCGAATCCATAGCACTTAATCGCATTCCCAAGCCGCTTTCGAGGCGGACGCTCGCCTTGCGCAGAATTGAGATCGCCGGCTGGGCCAAGGAGAATTCCGATGCATGACGAACTCCTTTTGAAAGTCAGCAATCTGACGGTCGATCTCCTCACCGCCAAGGCCGCGGTACGTCCCGTCGATGGCGTCAGCTACACCGTCCGGCAGGGAGAATGTCTTGCCATCGTCGGCGAAAGCGGTAGCGGCAAGACTGTAATGAACTTCGCGCCGCTCGGGCTAATGCCGACCGGCGTGACGACGAACTTGTCGGGATCGGTGCGCTTCGACGGGCGCGAACTGATCGGCTTGCCGGAATCCGAGATCCGTAAGATACGAGGCAAGTCGATCGGATTCATTTTCCAGGATCCGATGAGCGCGCTGAACCCCGTCCGCCGTGTTGGAAGGCAGATCGCCGAGATGGCGGAACTCCATCTCAAGATGACCCCGCGCGCCGCGGAGGAGCGGGCGTTGGAACTCATCAAGCTGGTCGGCATCTCGGATCCAGCAGCGCGACTTCGTCAATTCCCCCACGAACTGTCGGGTGGTCTCAGGCAACGCATCGTAATTGCCATTGCGCTGGCCGGCGAGCCGAAACTTCTGATCGCGGACGAGCCTACGACCGCTCTCGATGTGACGGTCCAGGCTCAAATCCTGCGCCTGCTCAAGGACCTGCAGCGGCGGCTCAACATGGCCATGGTGCTGATTACTCACGATATGGGGGTAGTCGCCGGAGCGGCCGACAACATCGTTGTCATGTATGCGGCTCGGGCCGCCGAACGAGGTCCCGTGGACAAGGTCCTCGTGACCCCACGCCATCCGTACACGAGAGGGTTGATCAACGCGATCCCGCGGCGGGAAGACCCGATCGGTTCGGAGTTTCGCGGTCTTCCCGGGATACCGCCAACGCTGGGCGCGCCATTCAAAGGCTGTGCCTTTGCGCCGCGCTGCGAGCTCGCAATTCCCGCATGCACCGCAAGCCGCCCTCCACTTGCGCGGTCGGCCGACAGCGCTGTTGTCGTGGCCTGCGCGGTTGTCAACCAAAGGAAGGCAGCAGCATGACGCACGGTCCTGTTCTGAAAGTCGAAAATCTGCAGACGCGCTTCAAAAGCGTTCAGCGAGGCAAGTTCATCCATGCCGTCGACGACGTCTCGATCGAGCTCTATCCGGGCGAGATCGTCGGTCTGGTAGGCGAGTCCGGTTGCGGAAAGTCGACGCTCGGCCGCACCATTGTGGGTCTCGAAAAGGCAAGTGCGGGACGAGTCCTTTTTGATGGAGTGGACCTCACCACACTCTCCGGTGCAGCACTGCGCGAAAGCCGCAGGGCGCTTCAATACGTGTTTCAGGATCCATATTCGTCCCTGAACGACAGACAGACGGTCGGTGAGACGATCGATGAAGCGTTGCTGATCAGCGGGTTGAAATCACAATCCGACCGCAACCATCGTACCAAGGCGCTCCTGGATCAGGTCGGACTGGCGGACGCTTTGAAGGATCGGCACACGCGGGAACTGTCCGGAGGGCAGCGCCAGCGCGTTGCGATTGCCCGATCCCTTGCCGTGAATCCAAGAGTGCTGATCTGCGATGAACCAGTTAGCGCACTGGATCTGTCCATCCGAGCCCAGGTGATGAACCTTTTCCTGAACCTGCAGAAAGATTTGGGGGTGGCGTGCCTGTTCATTGCCCACGACCTTGCGTTGGTCAGGCAGGCTGCATCGCGCGTCTACGTGATGTACCTCGGCAAGATCGTGGAGCACGGGCCATCGCAGGAACTCTACGATCACCCTGGCCATCCCTATTCGCAGATGTTGCTGGCCTCGACACCGGAGGTCGATCCGATCGCTGAAAAGCAGCGCAGGGTTCCGGTCATGATCGGGGAGGTGCCGAGCCCTACGAATCCACCATCCGGCTGCAGGTTCCGGACTCGCTGCCCCTTGGTGGTCGAAGAATGCAAACAACAGATGCCACCGGCCTTGAAGCTATCTCCTGGGCACAGTTCGGCTTGCGTGTTTGCCAAGGATCTCCATCGCGGCAAACGTTCGGCGCTGATTTCGCCAACAGCCAATGCGGAATGATCACGTTGAGACAGCCTAGCGGCGCACCAATTCACCACGCCGCCGCCCACCCGACACGAATGCTCACGGGACGGTGGTGCGCCAAACAGTGAGGTCGTGGCAATGAACAGCGCGCCACTCCGGCGCCAAACGGCGCCGGATAAGATTGACGTATCGTTCACATCATCCGTTTGATGTCGGTGTAGGCACCGTTCGTCTTCAGCGTCACGGTGACGTCGGCATCGGTGCGGTTACGCCAGAACCAACCGTGATTGCCGTCAAACGCTGCCTCAAGTACGCCCTCGTCCTCTGCAGCCCCGCGTCCCTTCTCGTATGAAATGTTTTCGCCGCCGCCGTCACCATGGGTGTCGAAGTTCACCGCCGCGCCATTGGCCGTCCAAGAGTATTTTGCCTGTGCGCCCTTGGCCATGACGAGCTTGATCTCAGCTCCTTCGCCGGGCTTCAGGGTGACCGACATTTCGTCCGTCCGGAGTTCCTGGGCAGAGGCGGAACCAATCACCAGTTCAGCGAAGACGCGCTCCAGAAGACTCGACTGCTGATCTCGGGCTGGCACTGCGGTCGGAGTGCCGTTCTGCAGTTCGCGAAGGCGGTCCTGCTCGGCCTCTTCGGCGAGTTGTGTCTTGACCTCGCCCATCTCGGTGAGCTCGAGCGCTCGCCCAACGCCGGTGGGGTCGATGGCGTATTCGGCCGGCAGCACGATGGTCACAAGGATGGCAGCTGCCGCGAGAATTGCGATGACGGTAGAGCGAAGGAGCTGCATGGATGTCGGCAGTTCGGCGCGGGTCGGGATGTCGGTATTATACATAGGAGAATTCCTTTTTTGTGGATCTTTACTTGGAGGTTCAGGAGACGACCCAGCCGGTGAGCTGATAGCCGATCAGCACAAACCCGGCGGTCATCATGATGGTGTTGGCGGTGTATGCGTGGCGCCAGAAACTATCGGTCCGGCGCCAGTAGCCCATGACAATAAGGATGGCAGCGAGCGCCAGAAGCTGGCCAATCTCAACGCCGACGTTGAAGGCAAGAAGATTGGGCACTAGCCCGTGGGGCGAGATGTTGTATTCGATGATCTTCGTCGACAGGCCAAAGCCGTGGAAAAAGCCGAAGATCAGCGTCGCGATCTTGGTGTTCGGCTGGAAACCGAGCCACCTCTGGAAAGCGCCCATATTGTCGAGCGCCTTGTAGACGACCGACAGGCCGATGATTGCGTCGATGATGTAGCTGTTGATGCCGAAGTTGAAATAGACGCCAAGCAGCATGGTCGTGGAATGGCCGAGCGCGAACAGGCTCACATAGATGCCAATGTGCTTCATCCGGTAGAGGAAGAAGATCACGCCGAACAGGAACAGGATGTGGTCGTATCCCGTCACCATGTGCTTGGCGCCGAGATAGATGAAGGGCAGCAGATTGATGCCCGTGATCTCCTGGATATAGCCCTTGTCGCCTTCGGCAACGGCATGGGCGAGGGCAGCTCCCCCAAACAATGGGAGGGTCAGGAGAGCGAGCAACACAGGTAGGGCGGGTCGCCAGCGCGCGCAAGGCGAGCATGGCAGGCCCTGATAGCAGGATCCTTGCATGAGAATTCCAATCTTCGTCGTTGAGGGTGGCCGCGCATGCGGCCGCGATCATGCGGTGAGGATCGGTCTCGGAGGGCGATCGAGCCGGGAACTTGCTTCCGGATCGGACAAGGAAGGCGGATAAATCACCCAGGTCCGCCCGGCCGCAGGGACGGTCGGTGAAAAGTCCGGAAGCGTGCTCGCCGTCTCGTGCGAGTGGTCGGCGGGATTGTGGCCGTGAGAATGGCCGGATCCCTGCTCCTCGGTTGCACCGTCATCGTGGACGTGCCCGTGGGCTTCGATCTGTCCCGCCAGTTCGGCGTGACGGTCGGCCTCGGCGGCAGCGAGCGCGATGGGATCGTGCGAGACCGAACCGCCCATAGGCGACAGCAGCATGCCGAGCGCCATCGCGAAAGCGATGACGAGGCGAAAGGCTGCGCTATGGATCCAATTCGGCATGCTTAACGATTATTCTCTAAAATCCTAACGAATGGTTGCGTGCACCAGAATCGAGGCCACTTTGAGGCTTGGAATATCCTCTCTGGGGGGATAGCATCAAGGCATGAATGAGCGTCCCCACGTCCACGAAACCCATCCTGCCATCATCAAGCGGCTGAAGCGCGCCGACGGCCATCTGCGCGGGATCGTCGAGATGATCGAGGCCGGCCGACCGTGCCTCGACATCGCCCAGCAACTTCATGCCGTGGAGAAGGCCATCGCCCAGGCGAAGAAGACGCTGATCCAAGACCACCTCAACCACTGCCTTGAGGACGTCGTCGGACCGCTGGCGCTCGAGCAGCGCCGCTCGATCGACGAGTTCAAAGATATCACCAAGTACCTGTGAGAAGCGCCATAATGGACAAAGTTCGCGATTGGTTCGGATTCGGCCCGATGACGCATGGCATGGGCGGCCACGGACATGATCACGGCGAGGGCGGCCATGGTCACACCCATGGCGTCATCGACCCGACGATCGCCACGACTACGCGCGGCATCTGGGCGATCAAATGGTCATTCGTCGTTCTGGCCATCACGGCGGCGCTTCAGCTCGTGGTCGTGTTCCTCTCCGGCAGCGTGGCACTGCTGGCCGACACGATCCACAATGTCGGCGACGCGGTCACCGCCATCCCATTGTGGGTCGCCTTCATGCTAACCCGTCGCCAACCGAGCAAGACGTTCACCTACGGGCTGGGCCGCGTCGAGGATCTGGCCGGAATTCTGATTGTCCTCATCATCCTGTTCAGCGCCATCGTTGCCGGCTACGAGGCGATCGACCGGTTGATCAATCCGCAGCCGATCGCATTTCTCGGCTGGGTCGCCATAGCCGGCATCATCGGTTTCTTAGGCAACGAAGCCGTTGCAGTGTTCCGTATCCGGGTCGGCCGCGAGATCAACAGCGCGGCGCTGATCGCGGATGGCTACCATGCGCGCACCGACGGCTTTACCAGTCTGGCGGTTGTGCTGGGTGCTATCGGCGTATGGCTGGGGTTTCCGCTGGCCGATCCGATCATCGGGCTCTTGATCACGGTGGCCATCTTCGCGATCGTCTGGCAGTCTTCGAAGGCAGTCCTCACGCGCATGCTCGACGGTGTCGAGCCCGGCATCGTCGATGAAATCCATCATGCCGCCGAACACGTGCCCGGCATCGAACGTGTCCAAAGCGTGCAGGCGCGCTGGATCGGCCACCGCCTGCATGCCGACGTCGCCATCAGTGTCGCCGACGCGGCGACGGCCAAGGATGTGCTGGGCGTCACCGAAGCCCTCAAGGAGGAACTGTTCGCCCACTTGCCGGCGTTGGCGGAAGCGAATGTGCGTCTGGAAAGCCCGGACGGATCTGCCGAAAAGGGCACGGAACCCTCTCACGCTCATGGTCATCATGCGCCGGAGCCGTTCAAGGTCGACTGCGATCTGGCTGCGGGGACACTGGAGATCGTCGACACGCCTGCCGGCGAGCGGATGCGTCTGACGATCGACCGGCACGCCGACGATTTGACGGCGACGGTGATCATCGACCGGCCAGAGGGGCCGGAGACGTTGCACCTCGATCCTGTCGCCGACAATCATCATCGCCTTGAGAGCACGTTGGCCCCTGCCGAGCCGCATGAATTCGAGGCAAGACTGGTCCTGAAGGCCAAGGATCGCGAACAGGTGCTGCCGTTCAAGATGGTCGAACCCGAAGGCCACGATCACTGAGATCCGTGTGCCGGCTCGTACTCCGTCTCTGGCTCGACGAGCCGTCTCGAACTGCAAGAAGACAAAGATATGCTTCAGGTCTTGGCCAATCGCACCTACCGTCATCTCTTCCTGGCCCAGGTCATCGCCCTGATTGGCACTGGCCTTGCCACCGTGGCGCTCGGGCTGCTGGCCTATGACCTTGCCGGCGCCGATGCCGGCGCGGTGCTCGGCACGGCGCTCGCCATCAAGATGATCGCCTATGTCGGCGTGGCACCCGTTGCTGCCGCGTTCGCCGAGCGCCTGCCACGCCGTACCATGCTGGTTTCGCTCGACCTCATCAGGGCAGGGGTCGCCGTGTTCCTGCCCTTCGTCACCGAAGTCTGGCAGATATATCTTCTCATCTTCATCCTGCAGTCGGCGTCAGCAGGCTTCACCCCGACGTTCCAGGCTTCGATCCCTGACGTGCTGCCCAAAGAGAAGGACTACACACGGGCCTTGTCGCTCTCGCGACTGGCCTACGACCTGGAAAGCGTCGTCAGCCCCATCCTCGCGGCTGCGCTGCTTTCAGTCATAAGCTTCCATAGCCTGTTCGCCGGCACGGTTGTCGGGTTCCTGGCGTCAGCGGCTCTGGTCGTCTCTGTGGTTCTGCCCAGCCCGCAGCCCTCGGAGCCGCGCGGCATCTATGAACGCACGACGCGCGGGATCCGCATCTATCTGGCGACGCCGCGTTTGCGCGGCCTGCTGGCCCTTAATCTTGCCGTCGCGGCGGCCAGCGCCATGGTGATCGTCAACACGGTGGTCCTGGTGCAGGCGCAATTTGGCCTCTCCCAAACCGACACGGCGCTGGCGCTCGCAGCCTTTGGCGGTGGATCGATGATTGCAGCTCTTGCCCTGCCGCGGTTGCTTGAGAACGTACCGGACCGGGTTGCGATGCTCTCGGGCGCCGCGATACTGGTCGCCGGGGTGCTGATAGGGCCTCTCGCCAGCAGCTACTATCTGCTGCTGCCGCTCTGGTTCGTGCTCGGGCTCGGCTATTCACTGGCGCAGACGCCAACGGGCAGATTGATCAGGCGTTCCGCCGATGCCGTCGATCGGCCCGCTCTGTTTGCCGCTCAATTCGCACTGTCTCATGCCTGCTGGCTGATCACCTATCCGATTGCCGGCCGCGTCGGGGCGGCAATGGGATTGCCCTTCACATTCATTCTGCTTGGCGTCATGGGCGCCGCCGCCCTGATTGCCGCGATCTGGCTGTGGCCGAAACACGATCCGGACGTGCTTGTGCACACGCATGTCGATCTGCCCAAAGACGACCGGCACATCGGCGACGCGGTATGGTCGGAAGCAGCCTATGAGCATTCGCATGGTTACGTTGTCGATGATCGGCACCCGCAATGGCCAAAAGCAAGTTGAGCGCCCGGCATGCCTGGCGATCTCGCCGTCTATGGCGGTCTTTTTCTGACCGCGTTCGTGGCGGCTACAATCCTGCCGATGCAATCAGAAGCAGCCCTTGCGGGACTGCTTCTGACGGAAAGCTATGCTCCGGCTCTGCTCATCGTCTCCGCAAGCGCAGGCAATGTGCTCGGCTCGATCGTCAATTGGTGGCTTGGCCGGGGCGTCGATCACTTTCGCGACCGCAAATGGTTCCCGGTGAAGCCCTCCGCACTGACGCGCGCGACGCGATGGTACCAGCGCTATGGACGATGGTCGCTGCTGTTGAGCTGGCTGCCCCTCGTCGGCGATCCGCTGACGATCGTGGCGGGCGTCCTGCGGGAGCCGTTCTGGAGCTTCCTCGTGATCGTCACGATCGCGAAGGTTGGCCGCTACCTAGCGCTCGCGGCGGTGACACTGAGCTGGATGTAGCGGCTCATGGCAACACATTCGCGACCATCGCTTCCGACCTTTCTCTTGAGCCGACGCAGACCGAATAAGTATAGACATATCGCATATCCGAGTTAGCATGATTCAAAATCAATCAAAAAAATGGGGAACTGACATGATCACTCTCGACCGCCGCAATTTCCTTGTTTCCACTGCCGGACTTGCCTTCGCCGCCGCGCTGCCACGCAGCGCCTTTTCCGAAACCAACGACACGCTGAAGATTGCCATCGCCGCGGAGACCGGCGATCTCGATTTGCTGCAGAACGTGTCGACGCTGAGCACCTACACCATCGTCTTCGATGCGCTGATCCACTACGGCCAGAACGGCGCGCTCGAGCCGGGACTTGCCACCAAATGGACTGTCGCGGACGATCAATTGTCAATCGCTTTCGATCTGCGTGAAGGCGTGACTTTCAGCGACGGCACACCGTTTGACTCGGCTGCGGCCGAATGGAACCTCAAGCGCTGGTTGGGGGTGAGCGACTTTTCCTGGATTGGCGTTTCCGATGCATTCGACAGCATCGTCACGGACGGACCGAACAAGTTGACGGTCAAGCTGAAGCGGCCAGTGCCGGCGGCACTGCTTGAACTCACCATCGTGCGGCCGGTCCGTTTTCTGTCGCCCAAGGCGGTCGACAAGGATGGCAAGCAGACGGCGCCAATCGGCACCGGTCCGTGGATCGTCGAAAAATACGATTCGAGCGGCACCAGCCTCGTTCGCAACGACAAATACTGGGGTGAGAAGCCGCTCTTCAGCCGCATGGAATTGAAGGTGGTTCCGGACGAACTCGCTCGCGCCAATGGTCTGCGCTCGGGCGACCTCGATGTCGTCGGTGGCGACTGGGTGGCGACTCTGTCGCCGCGCCGCGCTCGCGCGCTGGAAAGCGACGGCATGAAGGTGGTGGCCGAGCCGGGCACGGCGACGATGCTGCTCGGCTATTCGCCGAAGTCGAAGATCATCGCCGACAAGGCCGTCCGCGACGCCGTCTACGCATCGGTCGACAGGGCGGCGATCGCCAAGGTGCTGTTCGAGGGCTTTGCCGACCCGGCCGCCGATCTGTTCCCGGCAAACGTGCCTTCGTCGGGCAAGCGGCATGACGTGCCGGTGCGCGACGTGGCGGCGGCCAAGAAGATCCTCGCCGATGGCGGCTGGGTCGACAGCGGCGGCGCCTGGACCAAGGCTGGCTCTCCGCTGGCCATCGACTTTCTCGTTTCCGAAGAATCCCTGCCAGGGTCGCGGCGCATCGCCGAAATGATCCAGGGTCAGTTGTCCGAGGTCGGTTTCCAGGTCCAGGTGTCCTCGGTGGACAATGCCACCATGCATGAACGGCGTCCGGCCTTCAACTATGACCTGGCTTTCTTCACCACCTACGGAGCGCCCTACGATCCGCACGGCACGCTGGGCAACGCCTTCGTCTCGACCGCCGACAGCGGCCCTGACGGCAAGATCTACGTCTCCGACGCGCTCGACGGCGTCGTCAAGGCTGCGCTCGAGGCGAGCGGCGCCGAACGCGACCTGAAGATGCAGGCCCTCTACGACTGGCTCCACGACAACACCGCCATCTGTCCTCTCGTCGTCAGCCAGAGACTGTGGGCCCACAATCCGCGCGCGGAAAATTTCTCGCTCCCGGCGACCGACTATGATCTGCCGTTCAAGGCGATCACGCTGAAGGCCTGAAGACTTCGAGCCCAAGCGAGGCCTGACGATGAAACGCACGATCGTGCGACGGATGCTGCTTGCCTGCCTTTTGATCCTGGCGGCATCCGCGCTGACATTCGCCCTGGTTGCGGCGGCGCCGGGCAATGTTGCGGCGCTGATTGCCGAGCGTGCGGCAGGCCCCGGCGCGGACGCCGAAATGATCACCAGGATCGGCAACGAGCTTGGCCTTCATGACCCGCTGCCGATCCGCTATGGACGCTGGCTGGCCAGCGCGCTGGCCGGCGATTTCGGCATTTCGTTGCGAACGGGAAAGCCGATTTCTCAGGAGTTTGCCGCCCGCATTCCGATGACGGCGGCGCTGCTTGCCGGCGGCGGTGTTCTCGCCTTCGTCCTGTCGATCACGCTTGGCATTGCCGGGGCCGTCAGCAATGGCGGCTTCATGGACAGGTTTCTGCACGCATTTTCCCTGATCGGCGCATCGACCCCGAACTTCTTCGTGGCGGCGCTGCTGGTCATCGTGTTTTCGGTGATGCTTGGCTGGGTGCCCACCTTCGGCACCAGCGGCTTGACCTCATGGCTTCTGCCATGGGTGACGATCGCGCTGTTCCCGGCTTCCGTTCTCAGCCGCGTCGTTCGGGTCAACCTCCAGGAAGCGATGTCGCGGCCGTTTGCGACGACGGGCTTCGCCAAGGGCTACACGAGAACCCAGGTGCTGCTGCGCGAGGCGCTCCCCAATATCGCCATTCCGTTCCTGACGACGTTCGGAGCGCAGTTTACGCTGATGATCATCGGTTCGATCGTCGTCGAGACGGTATTTGCATTGCGTGGCGTCGGTGCCTTCTTCATCGAGGCGATACGCTTCCGCGACTTCATCGGCATGCAGTCGGTGCTGCTGCTGTTTGTCGTCTTCTTCGTCATGGTCAATTTCATCGTCGACATGATCTGCATTGTTGCGGATCCGCGAATGCGCCGGGCGCGGGGAGCATGAGGCGATGAACGATTCCGCAATCAAGGATATCAAGGGCTGGCCGTGGCTGGTGCTGCTCCCCGTCATCGGCTTTGTGCTGGTCGGCATCTTCGCTCCGATAATCATGCCTTACGATCCAAGCGCGCAGGACTATTCGGCGACACTGGAGGGCGTGAGCTGGAGCCACTGGCTCGGCACCGACTATCTCGGCCGTGATGTGCTTAGCCGCATCATTGGCGGCGCCCGCATCTCCTTGGTGGCCATGGTCATCGTGCTTGTCGCCGCTCTGGCGATCGGCGTGACGATCGGCTCCTTCGCCGGCTATGTCGGCGGCCGTGTCGAACTCGTCCTGATCAGCCTCATCGACATTGCGCTGGCGCTTCCGAGCCTGGTGATCGCGCTGGCGCTCATCGGCATTCTGGGCACCGGCTATTGGTCGATGATCACGGCGCTCACTTTGGCGTGGTGGGCGAACTACGCCCGAATGAGCCGCGCTGTCGTCACGGCCGAGCTGCAGCAGCCTTATATCGAGGCGGCCAGGGTCATGGGCGCTGGCCATCTCTGGATCTTCGTTCGGCATATCCTGCCGCATGTGCTGGCCCTCGTCGTCGTCTACGCAAGCGCCGACGCCGGCGCCCTTGTGCTGGCCATCGCTACGCTCAGCTTCCTTGGCCTTGGCGTTGCACCCCCGACACCAGAATGGGGCCAGATGCTCGTCGACGGCATGAGCTACATCGAGGAGGTTCCACGCCTTGTCGTGCTGCCCGGCCTCGCGCTGACGCTGGTCGTGGTCAGCTTCAATCTGCTTGGCGAAGCCTTCGCGCTGCAAAAGGTGCCGCGGCCGGTTCGCGGCGCGACGTTGCGCAAACGTCGAAGGGCGCGCGCTCGCGAAGAAGCCGAGCGCAATGCCGTCGAAACGGGAACGACCTCATGAGCGACGATCAGCCGATCTACTCGATCGAGAACTTGGTCATCGATCTCTACGCCACCACCGTTTCGGTGCGGGCGGTAGACGGGGTGTCGTTCAGCGTCCGTCCTGGAGAAACGGTCGCGGTCGTCGGCGAAAGCGGTTCGGGAAAGACCGTCATGACGCTCGGCCCCCTTGGCCTGCTGCCCGAGGGTGTGACGGTGGACATGAGGGGTTCGGCGCGAGCCGACGGAAGCGAACTGCTCAGCATCGGTTCCCGGCAATTGTCGGATCTGCGCGGACGCTATTTCGGCGTGATTTTCCAGGACCCGATGAGCGCGCTCAACCCGATGCTGAAAATCGGCCCGCAACTGGCGCGCCAGGCGCGCCGCTTTGCCGGCCTGTCGCGTGAGGCTGCGCGCAGGCAAGCGGTTTCGCTTCTGGCACGCTCCGGCATTCCGGACCCTGAGGATCGCTACAACCGCTATCCGCACGAAATGTCGGGCGGCATGCTGCAACGCGCGATGATCTCGCTGGCGCTTGCGGCCCGGCCGCGCGTGCTGATTGCCGACGAGCCGACTACGGCGCTGGATGCCACCGTCCAGGCGCAAATTCTGGAGCTCATTCGCCAGATCCAGCGCGAGGACGGCATCGCGGTCGTGCTGATCACGCACGACATAGGCGTGGTTGCTTCCGTCGCCGACCGCGTCATCGTGCTTTACGCCGGACAGGTGGCGGAGGAGGGGACGGCGATGGATGTGCTGACCCAGCCGGTCCATCCCTATACGCGTGGGCTGCTCGCATCGGTGCCGGATTTTCGTGCTGACGACAATGTGGCTACGCGCGAGATACCGGGCCTGCCGCCAAGCCAGACCAGGCTGGAGCCGGGTTGCCGTTTCGCCGACCGCTGCGAATTGGTCGAAGCCGGTTGCCGAAAACACCGACCTCCGCTTCAGACGATATCGATCTCGGCAAATCCGCATCGCGTGGCCTGCCCGGTTGTGCTTCGGCGGGAAGGGATTGCCGTTCATGTCTGATGTCGCGGCGATCGAAGTCAGGGGATTGAAGGTGCATTTCGCCAACCGCTCGGGCACCGGCGCGGTGAGGGCGGTCGACGGCATAGACCTGACCGTCGCGCGCGGAGCGTTCCACGGCATTGTCGGCGAGTCCGGTTGTGGCAAAACCACGCTGGCGCGCACCATCGTCGGCCTGCAGAAGGAGAGCGAGGGCACTGTCCTGATTGGGGGCAGAGATCGCGCCGAATGGCTGAAATCGGACAGAAAGTCGTTCAGCCGCGAAGTCCAGTTCGTCTTCCAGGATCCTTTGGGGTCGATGAGCCGCCGCCAGAGCGTCTATCAGACGCTCGAGGAGCCGCTGCAGATCCATCGCTTCGGCTCATCAGTCGAGCGCCGCCGCCGCATCGCCGAGCTTCTGGACCTGGTGGCGCTGCCTGAGACCGTGCTCGACCGTCTCCCACGCTCGCTGTCAGGCGGCCAGCGCCAGCGTGTTTCGATTGCGCGCGCACTCGCCCTCAAACCATCCATATTGGTCTGCGACGAACCGCTGAGCGCGCTCGATGTTTCGATCAGGGCGCAGATCGTCAGCCTGTTTACGTCGTTGCAAAAGCAGCTTGGTCTGACCATCGTCATTGTGGCGCATGACCTGGCGATCGTGCGCGAAGTCTGCTCGAACGTGACGGTGATGTATCTCGGCCGCATTTCGGAAGCTGGCGTGACCCGGCCGCTGTTTCGTCAGCCGGCCCATCCTTACAGTCAGGCGCTGCTGTCGGCTGTTACTTCTCCCGATCCTCGCATCGAAGCCGGGCGCCGCCGGATCATTCTAGCCGGCGATCCGCCAAGTCCGAGCGCGCCACCTCCGGGGTGCCGGTTCAACACTCGCTGTCCGGTGGCGATCGATGTCTGCCGGGTCGAGGAACCGTTGTTGCGATCCGTGCCGCATGGCGGCGTTGCCGCTTGTCACCTGGCCGATAGCGGCCGCCGGCCGGTCATCTGAAAAACAGGCGTTCAACTGCAGAGGCGGTCTTCGACCGTTCGATGCCGCGCAAGGACTGGGCTTCTTGACTGCGGTCGCGAAGGCACCATTTCCTGCTTGATGATTAGATTACCTCGTTTTCCAGCCCCGAGGTGCGGTTCAATGCTGAAAGCTTATTTTTTCCTGATGCTTGCGAGCGGGTGCTTGGCATCACCCCTGTTGTATGCCGACAATGTTGATCTGGCGCTCGAAGCTTTTCACGAGACCTGTCTTGCGCATGGAGCCGACTTCGAACGAACCGCGGCCACCGCCAGAAAACGCGGCTGGACACCGTTGTCCGGTGAAGCTGGGCTTGCGCCGGTTGATGACGTCGATGCCTTCCAAGGCTGGGCCGTGACGGGCGGCGATCTACCAGCCGGAACCATGATCGCGGTGACCAAAGCCACCTTGGAAGGCAAGGCCGTGCAGACCTGCTCTATAAGGCTGTTCGGCGTCGACCGCACGGCATTCGAAGAGCGTTTCTTCGCCCGGACGGACGCCGAAAAAATCGGCGAGGACCGGAATGGAGATCAGGTCTCCAAACTCTACATTTTGATTGCGGGCAACCGAAAACAGCTTGTCCATTTGACATCGCCGGTCGACATGGGGCGACCGGATTCGATCATTGCAAGCTCGATAGCCGACGA
The DNA here is from genome assembly GCF_040324035.1 of Mesorhizobium sp. M0016. Classification (NCBI taxonomy): domain Bacteria; kingdom Pseudomonadati; phylum Pseudomonadota; class Alphaproteobacteria; order Hyphomicrobiales; family Phyllobacteriaceae; genus Mesorhizobium; species Mesorhizobium sp. M0016. The sequence continues at coordinate 49,299 of NZ_JAMYVM010000016.1, forward strand.
CTAGTCACACGCCGATGCCTTTTCCCGCCATCCTCTGGAACAGATCATCTACCTGTGTCGGTGAAAGGTTCATGTCGGTGGCGACCACCAGGCGAGGACCGCGAGAAATGCTCCGGCGATGAATTGAATGGCGAATTCGGCAGGCATGCCGCGATCGCCGATCCGTTTCTCGACGAGTTCTTCCCGGACGGCTCGCCGGATACGCTCGCGTCGTGGATCGTATCGCCGGTGCTTGCAAGCAATGCGTGGTGAAGCCGTCGGAATGCATGGGCGTGCTCCAACATGGGCAAGCTAAACTCGAACAGGCGGCTACCTGTTTCTTGACTTGCCGCCTCGCGCCTGCGGCCTATCGACCGCAGATGCGTCTCGATGCTCGCGCTGCGCAGAGCATCCTTGTCGGCATCGTGGGTATAGAAGGTCGACCTGCCAATATTTGCCCTCTGGCAAATGTCCTCGACCGTGATGGCCACATATCCCTGCTCCGGGATCAAGGCTATGAGCGCGTCTTGCAGCAGGCCGCGCGTCCGCGCGACGCGTCGCGCCTCTCGTGACGCCCTTCATCGTCGGGCCGCCAGTTTTCGTGTTGTCTGAATAGCCGCCTTCGCGCGAGCAGCTTCGCAAGCGATTCATTCTCACGGCAAACAGCCATTACAATTCCTCTTGGCTTGTGTTGATGCTTGTTTTCCGGCTATGCCGTTCGGCAGAGGCGGATCGAAGAATGTCGGCTATTTCGAAGTGGATTCGGGACGCGCGTGCGAAATTGCCCGAGCATGTTTCTGTCGGCCGTCACACCTATGGCGTCACTTGGCGGAAGGTGCTTTTTCCAACTAGTGAATCTCCCCTCAACGTCGGGAGCTTCTGCTCAGTTGCTGGCCAAGTCCTCTTCATGTGTACCGGTCAACACCAGACAAAGAGTGCGACTTCATTCCCGATTTATAGCCGCCTCCTGAAGCAGCCTGAGCCAATACCCAACGCCGGGAAGCCTGGAGGCATTACGATTGGCAACGATGTTTGGATAGGCCACGGCGCCATCATATTGCCAGGCCTGACCGTTGGCGACGGCGCCGTTGTGGGTGCCGGCTCCGTGGTCACCAAGTCTGTCGAGCCGTATTCAATAGTCGCCGGCAATCGTGCACGAGTCATCCGCAGTCGGTTCCCTACTGATGTCATTGCACAGTTGCTGGAAATAAAGTGGTGGCTATGGGAAGAAGATAAGATCAAGAGCGAGGCAGCTATTCTCACCGGTCCGATCGAGACTTTCATTGCTAAGCACGCGACCAGAACCAAGTCGGTGTCGAGCCGGAAGGTCTAGCGATCTGGGCCATCGGCGCGATGCGATGTCGTCACGCCTGAACCTTCCTGGGAACAAGGGATTGGTGTAGAAACGATGATGAGAAATTTTACGCTGAAATTGCTCTACCAGTATGATGCCTATTTCGCGGGGCTGGCTGCAGCGGCGACCGGCCTATCTGCCTACAGATTGGGTGCCGGATACTGGCTCTCAGGCATTGCCGCGCTGGCTATTTTCCTGTTCGTCGCCATAGCGGTTGACCAATATTTTCTCTGGTCATTCGATAATTACCGCGACCGGCAAAACAGCAGGACCGGATAATCACCAGGCCCAAGTCTCTACGGCGAATCGGAACAGAATTAGGTTTTGCTGGGCGGCCGATAAGGACACCTTGTTCGGCTACATCGCCGGGGGCCAATCATTGATACCACCGCGTCGTAGGCGCGAGGACGATTGCAGGATCGAGCGCTCGGTCCCAGCTGCTTTTCGGCTGGCCGGCCACACTCAGGCATTTTTGTGGAAGCCGTTTGGGGGCGCAATCCTAAGCCATGGGCACCCAGGATGCCGGCGCGCACTTTTGTGATGACCTTCGCGGTATCAGAGGCGTTTCGCCCGGCCGGCATCCTGTTTGCAATGACTGTTATGTTTGGCGTGGCGCTGACGCTGTCTTGCGTGGTGGTGTTGTCGATCCGGTTTCGGGAGCGCCTGGTGGACCATCGAAGGATCGCCGGCCTCATTCTAGCTGGTGTTGCCGTTTGGCAGTTTTCATCGCGCTGAGAGGCATATGTGCGGCGCCCCCGCGGCAAACCGAACCCGCTCAGCATCATGCCACGGCCGGCTTCGAGACTGGCGGCCAGCTATGCGTCTCAGCCTTCCGGCGCGAGGCCCAGGCGTAGAGCGCGTCATAGATTATGAACCCGTGTTTCAGAACCTCGTGGTCATCAGACGTCAGGTCCCGCAGCCCCATCGAGATCGCGAGCAAGCCCGCCGATTGTGGTGTGAGATCGTGCTGGTCGGTATCGGCGCCGCGCACAATCGCGGCAATGGTCACGATCGCCTGGTCGCGCTCGAGTCCGTATTTCGCGACGAAGGTATCGAAACTGCAACCGTCGCCGACATGGGTGAACTCAACGCCGGCTACGTCGTATGGCGTCGCGCCCGTCTCCTGGGCAACTGGGATCACTTGATCAGGCGACACAAAGAGAAACTCAGGTTCCTTGTCGATAAAGCGCGCAATCAGCCAGGGGCAGGCAATGCGATCGATGACCGGACGTTCGCGCGTAACCCATTTCATGACGCAATCCCTTCTTCGCTCATCACCAGAGGGACGGTTGGTGCGCCAATCGCATGCCAGGCAGCGATGCCGCCTGAAAGCGCACTTGCGTCGACGCCGCGGCGGCGCAGTTCAACGACGGCGTCGCCGCTGACCTGGAAACCGTAGACACAGTAGACGATGACGGACCTGTCTCTAGGCAGTTCACCCGCCCAATCGGCGATCGTCTCGGGAGCTCGCAGCTTGGCTCCTGGCAGCATATCGCTGCGTTTAGCCAGATCCTCGGCAAGGCAGACGTCGAGCACGACGAGATCGTCCCCTTTATCGAGACGCGCCCGCAGTTCCTCTGGCGCGATCGCTGGAACCGTGTCGTCAGATGCAGATCCTGTTGAAGGATCACGCTGCAAGAGAGCCCGGCGGTGGCGGGCAGAGACTCGTTCCCAATGGATGTTCTTCATGAACGCGTCGACATAAGCGCCAGACTTGGCGCCGAAATCCATGTGGTAGGCGTGTTCGTACATGTCGAGCGCGAGGATCGGAATGCCGCCGGCAAGACAGTTGGTGTGATCCGCGGCCCATTGTATCGTTAACCGGTCGCGGCGCTCCGACCAGGTCAGCAGGGTCCATCCCGAGCCGCCCGCTTGCGCCTTTGCGCAGGCCATGAACTTGGCGCGCCAGGCGGTCACGCTGCCAAAGTCGCGCTCGAGTGCTGCCGCGAAGTCGCCGCCGGCATCTCCGGAGCCACCGAGCCCATCGAAATAGATTTCGTGGAGAACCGCCGAATTGGCGGCAACCAGCTCCTCGCGCTTCAGGCCGTTGATGTCGAAGGCCGGCGCTTCGCCCCAGTCGAGTCCGTCGAGCCGTTGTTCGATCGCATTGAGGCGGCGAACGGCACCGCCGTAATTGTTTTCGTAGTGGCTTGCCAACAGCCGCTCGGACAGGCCGACGAGGCGAGGCGGCTTGAACGGCAGCGGCATGATCTGGTGTGGCATCGGTTCCCCCCTTTGCGGCACGGCCCGTCCGTGAGGAGACGAACGTTATGCTCAAATGGAAGATGATACAAGTGTTGCAATTCAGATCCCTCATGATACGGTTCGCCTATGATTGAGGGGCAAGCACAGGAGCAGCGCTGGCTGCTTTTGATTCATCAACTGCCAAGCAAGCCCGCTTATTTTCGGGTGAAGATCTGGCGACGGTTGCAAGGCATCGGCGCGGTTGCAGTCAAAAGCACCGTCTACGCCTTGCCGGCCAATGCCGAGATGCAGGAGGATTTCGAATGGCTCCTCCAGGAAATCGTCGCGGGCGGTGGTGAGGCGATGTTGTGCGAGGCACGTCTCGTCGACGGCCTGTCGGATGCCCAGGTGAGGGCGCTGTTCGACGCCGCCCGAGACGTCGATTACGCGGAGATCATCAAGGAAGCGCGCGAACTGGCCGATTCGATTAAGATGAACCCGACATCGGGGAGACATGCGGAAGCGCGTTCGCAACTCGGCCGCTTGCGCAAGCGGCTTGCCGAAGTCGTTACGATCGATTTCTTCGGCGCAAGCGGTCGCCTTGCTGTCGAGGGACTGATCGCCGAGCTCGAGGCACAGCTTATAGAGGACAAGGCCATGACCAAGGAACAAAAGAACGCGGCCGAGCCGGGTGAGCTCAAGGGCCGGACCTGGGTCACGCGCTGGGACGTGCATGTCGACCGGATCGCCTGCAGTTGGCTGATCCGTCGCTTCATCGATGCCGATGCAACGATCCGCTTCGTGGCGGGCAAGGGATACGTGCCGAACGAGGGGGAATTGCGCTTCGACATGTTCGAGGGCGAAATCACCCATGAGGGCGATCGCTGCAGCTTCGAAGTTCTGCTTACCCGCGCCGGCATCAATGATCCGGCACTCCAGGCCATCGCCGAGATCGTCCATGACATCGACCTCAAGGACAACAAGTTCGGTCGCGAGGAGGCGACTGGGATTGCCAGTCTGATTGCAGGCATCGCCATGGCGAACGAGAGCGACGAACAGCGGATCGCGCAGGGTGCTCCTGTCTTCGACAACCTCTATCAGTATTTCCGCAAGAAACGCGGATGACCGCAGGGACTCAAACTATGGCCAATCTGGAGCAGTCCGTCACGACGCCGCCATCTCTGGCCGAAACCCACGACCATGACATTTCGTTTGCGGACGCCATGCGAGTATGGGCCCGCGTTGCAATGCTCAGCTTCGGCGGCCCGGCCGGCCAGATCGCCATGATGCATCGGATCGTCGTTGAGGAAAAGCGCTGGATCGGCGAGACGAGATTCCTGCATGCGCTCAACTACTGCACGCTGCTGCCCGGTCCGGAGGCGCAGCAATTGGCCATCTATATTGGCTGGCTCATGCACAAGACCAAAGGCGGCCTCGTCGCGGGAATCCTGTTCGTGCTGCCAGGCGCGGTCGCCATCATGGTCCTGAGCTGGATCTACGCCATCTTCGGCAACGTTGGCGCTATCAAGGCGCTCTTCTTCGGCCTGAAGGCGGCGGTTCTGGCCATGGTGCTCGAAGCGGTCCTGCGGATCGGCAGGAGGGCGCTCAGGAACAATGTGATGGTCGGCCTCGCTGCGGCAGCCTTCATCGCCCTGTTCTTCTTCCATGCACCGTTCCCGCTGGTCATCCTGGTTGCGGCCGTGATCGGCTACGTCGGGGGCAAGATGGGTTGGGCCGCATTCCAGCCAGGCAATGGACATGGCAAGCTTGGTGGCAAGCAGGTCGATGATGTCGACTCGGCGCTTGGCGAAGGGATGCCGGCGCATGCCCGGCCATCCATCGAGTGGTCGCTGAAGATTGCGGCGGTGTTTCTGCTGCTATGGTTCGTTCCGGTCCTTTTCTTGTTGCTGTTTCTTGGGCAAGGCAATGTCTTCACCGACATCGCCATCTTCTTTTCCAAGATGGCGGTGGTGACGTTCGGCGGGGCCTATGCGGTGCTTGCCTATGTCGCCCAGCAAGGAGTCGAGCACTATGGCTGGCTGAAGCCTGGAGAAATGCTGGATGGCCTCGGCATGGCCGAAACAACGCCGGGTCCGCTGATCATGGTCACTCAATTCGTTGGTTTCATGGGAGCATTCCGGGAGCCGGAGGTTCTTAACGCGTTGGTCGCTGGAACGCTCGGCGGCCTTCTGACGACGTGGGTGACCTTCGTCCCGTGCTTCCTGTGGATATTTCTCGGCGCGCCGTACATAGAGACGATGCGCAGCAACAAGGCCCTGTCAGCCGCACTGTCGACCATCACGGCAGCGGTGGTTGGAGTGATCCTGAACCTCGCGGTGTGGTTCGCGCTTCATGTCCTGTTTCGCGATTTGCATGAGATCGGCTTGCTGGGCATGAGGCTCGACGTGCCAGTCCTCGGTTCCATCAACATTCCGTCTCTCGTGCTGACCCTCGGTGCGATGCTGGCGGTATTCCGCTTCAAGGTCGGCGTGATCCCGGTGCTAGCGGCATGTTCGATCCTGGGCGTGCTTTTCGGCGTCGCGGCGGGCTCGATCTAGGCCGATCTTTCTGCTCGGATGCGAGCATCGCAGTCTATTTCGTATCGGGGCTGTCTGATGGGCGAGCAAGTAGGAGGCGAGGTATAATGGGCACGAGGCGAGTGGCTGTGGTCTGGCGCGGTGACCGGGAGGCGCGTCGCACGGCTACACCGCAGAACAACCGGTTTCATCGCGTGTTCGAGGAACTCGCTGCGATCGGTGTTCACGCCGAACCGGCCGTTTATGACGAAGAGTTTGCCGAGGAGGTTCGGACCCAGCTCCTGGCGACGGACGGCGTGCTGGTCTGGGTCGATCCCTTGCACGAGGGAAAAACCCGTGCGGTGCTTGACCCGCTGCTGCGCGACGTGGCGGCACGCGGCCCCTGGGTGAGTGCACATCCAGACGTGATCCTGAAAATGGGCGTGAAGGAAGTTCTGCACCGTACGAAGCATCTCGGATGGGGAACCGATACTTACCTCTACGGCTCCGCCGAGGCTTTTCGCGAGGCGTTTCCGGAGCGGCTTCGAACGGCCGGTCCACGGGTGCTGAAGCAGAACCGCGGCAATGGCGGCCAGGGAGTATGGAAGGTCGAGCTGATCGGTTCGCTTCCTGGCGGAGAGCCGGCGGTTCGGGTGCTGCACGCGCGACGCGGCAGTATGCCGGAAGAACTCGCACTGCCGGATTTCATGGCGCGCTGCGAGGTGTATTTGACACCCGATGGCTGCATCGTGGATCAGCCATTCCAACCGCGTTTACCCGACGGGATGATCCGCTGTTACATGGGCGCCGACAAGGTGGTCGGCTTTGGCCACCAGTTCATCAAGGCCCTAATCCCACCACCTCCTGAAGGGCCAGATTCCGAGGCTGCGCAACCAGGGCCGCGGATAATGCATCCCGCCACGGCCGAACCGTTTCAGTCGCTGCGGACCAATATGGAAACCGGGTGGACGCCGCAAATGATGGCTGTGCTAGGCGTCGATGCCAGGTCGCTGCCGATCATTTGGGATGCCGATTTTCTCTACGGACCACGGACTGTGTCAGGTGAAGACACGTATGTGCTTTGTGAGATCAACGTCAGCTCGGTCTTTGCCATCCCCGATCAAGCGCCGGCCGAAATAGCTCGACTCGTTGCCATGCGATTTTGAATCGACGAAGATTGGCGGTCCGAGTGGGGCTCTGGCCGAACGCGGTTCGGCGGTCAGTCCGATGGTCGCCGGACCCCTGCTTGCCGTTTCCGGTTTCGGCTGACCAATTCTGATCGCGGTGGCTTGAACACCATCTACGAAATCCTTTTGCTCACGACGTTTCGCAAGATTCGGCCGCCCGAGGAACGTTAGCCTCAACCGGCGCGAGATCTGGATTTGGAAGCTCTTGCTAGGGTGACCGACCCGGAAGAGCTGAACCCGCCATCCGCTGGAACAGGTCGTCGACCTGGGCCGGCGAGAGGCGGGCGTCCTCGGCGATCCACCAGGCAAGCACCGAGAGAAAGGCTCCCGATATGAACTGGACGACGAATTCCAGCGGCACGCCCGCGTCGCCGATCCGCTTGCCAGACAGTTCGGTTCGCACTGCGCGCCGTATGCGTTCACGCAATTGATCGTGGATCGTGTCGCCGCTGCTCGCAAGTAGCGCCTTGTGAAGCGACCGGAACGCCCGCGCGTGCTCGAACATCGGCAGGCTGAATTCGAACGGGCGGTTGCCTGTCTTTTCGTCTGCCGACACGCGCCTGCTCAGCGACAGCAGATGCGCCTCAAGGGCCGCGCTGCGCAATTCGTCCTTGCCGGCATAGTGCGTATAGAAGGTCGACCTGCCGACATCAGCTTTCTGGCAAATGTCTTCCACGGTGAGAGCCGCATAGCCGCACTCTGGGATCAGGGCAATCAGCGCGTCCTGCAGCATGGCGCGCGTGCGCGCGACACGACGGTCGATCGTACCCCTGTCGTCGGGCCGCTCGATCTTAATGGTCATTGCTCTTTCCACCGTGCGGTTTCGGACGTTCAGCGGTCCGTTGTCCAGCAACAGCGCTACTGGACAATCTGTCCAGTATGATACGCCGAGTCCAGAAGCTCAAGAATGCCTTGAGCACTCCGGAAACGGACGAGGAGGCAAAAGGAAATGCACCAATTTGGTCATCGGGCTGGAAACGGACAGCATTCGCGAAAGGGCGTTATTATGCTTGCCGTGCTCGTCAAACTGTCGCTGGTCGCCGGTTTTCTGCTAATGCTTCATTTCGGGGACGGCTATCTCAATGCCGGTGCTTGGACGGCTGCAGGCCACGGCCTCATCCTCGCCGCGGTCGCGGCATTCGCACTCTGGGGCGGCTTTCGTCACATGCGGACCGCCGGCGCGCATGGCGCCGGCGAAAGGGGCATCGGCATCGTCCTGCATAGGGCGGTCGGCTATGACCTGCTTGCGCGCGTCCTGACTTGGGGCCGCGAGGACCGGTTCCGTGAATTCATGCTGCGTCTGGCAAGGCTCCAGCCCGGCGAGGCGATGCTCGATGTCGCCTGCGGTACGGGCACGCTTGCCATAGCCGCGAGACGGTTGGTCGGAGCGGTCGGACGCGTCACGGGCGTCGACGCATCGGTCGAAATGGTCGAGAGGGCGCGCGTCAAGGCTACGCGAGCCGGCGTTGATCTGACCTTCGTCCAGGCGACGGCCCAGGAACTTCCCTTCGAAGATGGCCAATTCGACATCGTGATCGGTACGCTCATGCTGCATCACCTGCCGAAACCCGACCGATCGACCTTCTTTCGTGAAGCGGAGCGGGTTCTGAAGCCGGGAGGCCGACTGCTGCTTATCGACGTCGGAAGGCCGCTGCACGAATCCACATTGCCGAGGCTCCATCGGCACGGGCATATCGACATGAATGCGGTCGGAACTCTACTGGTCGAGACAGGCTTCAGGATCGACGATACCGGCGCCGTCGGGACCATGAACCTCGATTATGTGCGCGCGACCACGGACAAGATCCTGCGTGCCTGAGCGCGGCATGCCGCGGCGACCGGACCGGGCGCGCCGCCGCCAGGAAGACGCGCGGGCCGGTAGTCGCGGGTCGCGCTGCATTGCGTGCGTAGCCGCCGCGGCGCTATCTTGCCGATTGGCTATCCCGGCCTGCTTCGATACGCGAGTCTACCGAATGCCCAAGACCTACTTGTCCTTGACGCTTGCGGCCGCATGGTTGGCATCACCGCTTGCGCATGCCGATGGCGTCGACCGGGCGCTGGATGCCTTCCACGCGACATGCCTGGCGCACGGCCCCGACTTCGAGCGAACCGCGACATTGGCAAAGACGCGCGGATGGACGCCGCTCGTCGACGGCGCCGCACTTGCTCCTGTGGATGCCATGAAGGCGTTCCGCGGATGGCAGGTCACCGGCGACGACCTTCCGGCCGGAACGATGGTCGCGGTGACCAGGGCGACCATGGACGGCAGGTCCGTCCAGACCTGCTCGCTCAAGCTTTTCGATGTCGACCGCGCCGAGTTTGAAAAACGGTTCTTCCACCGCACCGACGCCGAAAAAATCGGCGAGGAGAGGAAGGGTAGGCAGGTTTCCCGGCTGTTCATACTGATCGCGGGCAATCGCAAGCAGCTCGTGCATTTGACGTCGCCAGCCGTTCGGGGCACAGCGAACGCCATCATAGCAAGTTCGATCGTCGATGATTGAAAAGGCTTCGCGGGCCGCGTCCCAATTTAGCCTGCTTGCGCTGCCAGATCACTCGGTTGGCGCGCAATGACGAGAAAGCGAGCGCAAATGCGACTGACCAGCACGACTTTTGGCGTGGCGCTCCTGCTCGCCTCCACCGTCGCGGCCGGCGCTCATCCTCATGTCTTCGCGGAAGCCCGTTTGGACCTAGCGGTTGGCGCTGACAAGTCGGTCAAGTCGCTCAAGCATCTCTGGCGGTTCGACGAGCTCTTCTCCTCGACGGTGCTGATGGAGTTCGACAAGAATTCCGACCTTTCTCTCGACGCCGAAGAACTCGACGCCGCCGCCCTCACCATCCATGCCTCACTGGAAGAATACAATTATTTCCAAATGGTCACTGTGGAAGGCAAGGACGTGGCGATGACGCCGCCGGCGAGGCTGGTCACTAGCTACGAGAACAATCAACTCGTCATCCAATTCGAGACGCAGCCGAAAGACACGTTGGCGCTCGCCGGCAAGGTGAGCATCGGCGTCTACGATCCGACCTTCTACACCGCGATCGATTTCACCGATGACGATAAGATCGCCGTGGCTGGCCTACCGAAAGATTGCACGAGGGCCGTCGTCCGCCCCGATCCGAATACCGCAATCGCACAGAATCAGACGAAATTGACGGATGCCTTCTTCAGCGATCCGACCGGAACCGATCTCGGCAAGATATTCGCGACACGCCTTGAATTGACGTGCGGTTGAAGCGGCGGAACGGATAGAACGTGTTTTTCCAAACCCTGGTCGAGTTTCAACGCACGATATACTTGGCGCTCGCCGAACAGATCAAATTGCTGTCAGCCGGGGGCGGCTGGCTGGCGTTCACTGCCTTCCTGCCGATGGGTGTCCTGTTTGGAGCTGCGCATGCTTTGACACCCGGACACAGCAAAGCCGTGCTGGCTACCTATTTGGCCGGATCGGATGCCAGCATCCGTCGCGGCCTACTGGTGTCGCTGACACTCTCCTTCACCCATGTCACGATTGCCGTTGTGATTGCAGCCCTCTCGTTGCCATTGGTCTCGATTGCGCTGGGCAGCGTCGGCCGGGCGCCACTTTTGGAGGATGTCAGTCGTGGCCTGCTCGGGTTAATTGGTCTGTGGATGCTTTGGCGGGCGCTCAGCCACGGTCATCACCACCAGCATGAAGGCGAGGCTGTGGGCGTCATGGCCGGCCTGATCCCATGTCCATTGACGCTCTTCGCGATGACCTTCGCGATCTCAAGAGGTGTTCCGGTCGCGGGCATACTCTTTGCAATCACCATGATGGCCGGCGTGGCACTGACGTTGTCTTGCGTGGCAGTTCTGTCGATCCTGTTTCGGGAACGGCTGGTGCATTTCTTCGACCGTCGGCCGCGCCTGTTCGATGTGATATCGCGAACTATCGAAGGTACCGCCGGCCTTATTCTTACTGGCGTGGCTGTCTGGCAAATCTCGTCGAAATGAGAAAGTTTGACCGACCGCCAAGGCCACAGCGATTCTCATAGGGATCACATTGCAATTAACGACGTCGTGCCATTAAGTGCCGGCACGCGTGGTTCGGGTTTGGGTTTAGAACATTGAGCGACCGTCAGAAGATCATTTGGAAGATAGCGCTGGCGATCCTCGCCGGCATCGCGGTGATATTGCTAAATCACTGGATCAAAGGCGATCTCTACGCGGCGGGTCCATTGACTTCGACTACCCAGACGCCACATTTAGTTCGGCCGGCATGACCGGTTCTTTTTCTATCCGATCTCTGGCCCGCCGGTTCGCGCCGGCGGATTTTTGCGGGGGTAGGATACTCAGCGCGGATTTGGCTATCTTGCTCCTGATTGTCAGAGGCGGAGCTGCGGTGATCGCTGCGCAATGATGGCCAACGGCGGTTCTACGACGGCGGCATACGCGCTTAGAGATGAGAGTGGCTGTTTCATAAAGAGGATATCATGCCTGCGGACGATGGTAGTCTACGCGACATTCTTGGAATTCTGTTGGTTCTCCTACTCGTAGGCGCCAACGGTTTCTTTGTCGCCGCCGAATTTGCGCTGGTCGCGGTTAGACGAAGCCGCGTCGACGAATTGGCTACAGCTGGACGCTCGAACGCCAGCCTCCTTCAACGGGCTTTGGTGAATCTCGATGCGAACCTTGCAGCAACTCAGCTCGGCATCACCATCTCATCGCTGGCGCTCGGTTGGGTCGGCGAGCCTGCACTCGCTCATCTGATCGAGCCACTCCTCTTGGGAGTGATGGGGTCGCTGGCCACGGCAGCTTCGCACACCATTGCCGTCGCAATCGCCTTCATCATCATAACCGCGCTACACATTGTCCTGGGTGAACTAGCGCCGAAAAGTCTGGCGCTCCAGCGCAGCGAGAGCACGGCACTTCGGGTCGTACGCCCTCTCGGTCTGTTCCTGTTCCTGCTCAGGCCGGCGATCCTTGTTCTCAACGGTCTCGGCAATCTGGTGCTGCGTCTGTGCGGTCTGCGTCCGGGCACAGGCGAGGAGTCCTTGCATTCGCCCGAAGAGCTGAAGCTGCTCGTGGCGGCAAGCCAGGAGGCAGGGCTCCTTCATCAGACGCAACAGGAACTGGTCGAGCGTGTCTTCAACATCGGCGATCGGCGCATTGCCGACATCATGACACCGCGACGCGATATCGACTGGATCGATACCGACGACATCCCTGACGAGATTCTGCGCACCATCCGGCAATGTCGCCATGAGCAGCTTCTGGTCGGCCGTGGGGGGATAGACGAACCGCTTGGCATGATACTGAAGAAGGACCTTCTCGACCAGGTGCTCGACGGCAAAACGCTTGACCCGATGGCGGTCATCCGAGAACCTTTGATCGTTCACGAGGCAACGCCGATTTTCCGTGTGCTCGATCAGTTCAAGCGGACGCCGGTGCGCCTGGCGATCGTCATCGACGAATATGGCGCTCTGGAGGGGATCGTCACCCAGACCGATCTGCTCGAAGCCATCGCAGGCGACCTTCCTGACCTGGACAATGAGGACCCTGATGTCATCGAGCGCGATGACGGGTCCTTGCTCATCGACGGAATGATGCTGGCGCACGATGCGTTCGCTCGCCTAGGATTCCGATCGGGGTCTGCCGAAGGGGATTTTCACACGATCGCTGGGTTCGCCTTGTCCCGCCTTGGGCACTTGCCGGAAGCCGGTGAGCACTTTGACTACGAGGGCTGGCGCTTCGAGATCCTCGATATGGATGGAAGGCGGATCGACAAGCTGCTCGCTCGCCGTGAGCCGCTTACATCCAAGCCGGCAACCAGTTGAGACTGACCGCGCGACAGGCCGGTAAGCCGGCCGGCCTTTTGCGCGCGAATATTTCCACTTTCGAACCCACGCTCCCACAGTAGTCCCTATCCACAAACGCCCGTCAGTTCGCCCAGGACGCGTCTCCGCTGGAGTCACAGAGGCTGGTGAGCGCCGTCGCGTCGCGCTATGTGATCAATGGAACCGACAGTTGAGGGTCTAAATGGACGTCAAGAGCGCCGTCTGGCTGATTATTGGGGTCCTGGTGGTGCTAGTGGTGGCCTTTCTCACCGCAATGGCATTCGGGCTGCTATGAGTCAGCCAGGCTGATCGACACTCGCCACAGGCCGTTGTGGCGCCGGGGCGCTGGCACCCCCATTACCACAGCGACTGCGCGACGGAGGGACATGTCGGTTGCGTGTCGACGAACGACCACAGATGCGGCATGCGGCAATTTTTTGCGGCGAAGAATGATTTTTGAATCGTGTACAGAAGTCATGGCCAAGACCAATCCCAAATCCCCTGATTTTCCGCCGCCGCGCCGTTGACCCGCTTTGAGAAAGCCGAGTTCGCGAAGCTTTGCGATCCGAAAGGCCGTCGCAAATCAACTTGCGCCGACAGATGCCTCGCTGGTCTGTGATCTGGTAACGGCGAGGTCGCGCTCATCGCCATGCGAGCCCTGTTCAAGCGCGCTGTGGCCGGTTGCAGCGACTCCGAATTTCTTTCGACGAAACGACATCTGCTGTCGATCACCAGCGGCATTGACCGGACAACGGCGGCCACGCAAAAGATGGCCGCGCAATTGGGCGTCTAAGCCCGTCGCTCGCCATTTCATCGGCCGATCTTGATGCGCTGGAGCAATATTGGATATTGAAGATCGGCACTTAACCAGTAGGTAATTTGCAATCAGCCAGTTGTGCTAACTCCACGATAGTGCTCTTCTGTCCGAATTATCTTGGGGGGCGATATGAAATCTACAATTCTTGCCGCCATGGCGGCTTTGACCATGTTGGCATTTTCGGTGGATACCTTCGCACACGGCGGCGGCACCGATGCCAATGGGTGCCATACCAACCACAAGACTGGCGAGTATCACTGCCACTGATATCAGGACCAAATTGCGTGATTTGGGTTCGTGCGAGTAGGCATATTCGCGGCGCCTAGATAGCAGCGTTGCTCACCATGGGGGGCGCAGATGAGAATTCGAAGGCTGTTCCACTTGGCACATTGATGCTTGCGGCGGCATCAGCTACGCCATGTCATGCGCAGGGGACTTTCGGAGGAAATGACTGCACCGAAGATTGTTCCGGGCATAAAGCTGGCTACGACTGGGCTGAGCAAAATCAGATTTCCAACAACAGCGACTGCAGCTCAAACAGCCAATCATTTAATGAGGGCTGCCAAACCTTCGTCGAAGACCCGTCTCGCGGTTCGGACGAAGACGATGAAGGCGAAGAGATAGACGACTGAGATACAGCGCTGATTCGGATAAGAATCCAGCCGGTGGCCTCCTGTCGTGTAGGCGCGGTCGCTTTTGGTGTGGCATCTTTCATCGGCTGCGCTCGTGCCGAAGACGCGTGCGACCCAAACTACGCGGGAGCCTGCGTTCCAATCGCCAGCGACGTCGATTGCTCCTCCGGAAAGAGCAATGGTCCGCCTATGTACGCGGCCCGGTCACTGTTGGCGGCACGGATATCTATGATCTGGACCGCGACGGCGACTGGGATCGGCTACGAAAACGGCTAGAGCCACGCTACGGCTTGGACGGCCCTGTCCCGTTCCACTGGATGAACGCCACTTCCTTCCCGGTGACTTCCCGCACGGCTTTCAACAGCACCTCATGCAGGACGCGCGTCTGCCGGTAGTGGTCGCAATGGGGCGATATAAACGGCTTGATGATACTTAAGTGCAGTGCCTCCACTGCCGTCACAAAGCGCTCAATTTCAGCCTGTGATAATTGCTGCGAACCTTTCGACCTGGCCATGTCCTATCCTCGAAATCTCTCTGTGTGCCAGACGACCTTGCCGTCGATCTTCATCGGCTTGTGGATCATCAAGCGCTTCGGCAGATGCTCGGGATGCACCTCCAGCAAGGTAATTTTGATCTGTGGCTTGCAGCGGTTGCAGTCGAAGTTCAGCTCTGAGGATCGACGCCTCCGCCATAGACCATCATCAGGTCGGCCGACCGGCAGTAGCGGACGTTGCCGCAACTGCACTCTGCCTTCACAAGCATGTTGTGCCGGGTCGCCTTTCCCGGCGTGTCGATCGGGTCGTGCGCCATAACGCCTAAAGAGGAACATATTCCTCATCAGTCAAGATCATCTTGACTCTGTCGTTCTCATTTTGTTCACTGTCGGCACGATAGCCACAGGACGCGAGCCATGCAGCTCAGTTTAGAGATCAAGGGCGATCTGCCTGAAGAAAAACAGCGAGGGATCGAAGCCGCAAAAGCTGTCTTTGCCGCAGCTGGGATATCGCCTGAGCAGGCGGCCGATGGAATGTTCGCGTTAGAAGGCTGGGATGACACCAGCTTTTCGGCCGACGAAGAGCCTAATGATGATGACGACAACGCGGCGAGCGTTTGGATGGATGCGAACAAGGCGGCAATTGCTGCATGCTGCGCCGATTGGCCTGTGGACGCAGTCCGGAAAACCACCTTTTCTTACAACTGGTAGAGTGACACCAGCCGCCGGAAGCCGTGGCCGCAGCGAAGGAGAGAAACTAATGATTGAGGTGCTTTACACCGCCCAGAAACGGCAAGACGAGCTGATTGCCAATATTATGCGCGACCGCCCGGAAATTGAGAAGGCGGTCAAGAAGGCATGCAAGGTCTTAAACAAGCTTACTCCGGACGGTGCCCTATATGCGAGTAACTGGATTATTGCCGATCTAATCGTCAGCCTCATGCCTAGCGAGGAAGAGGCAAGGGAGTTGTCCCGCATCGTGCAAGGCCAGATCCAACGCGAATTCAAGACCGCATACGCTAACTTGGCGCGCGGGACTGTGAATTAGCGGGGTTTGCGAAATCAGGGGCAAGTAATGTGCGGTCGCTTCACCAGATACCTGTCATGGTCTGAAATCCACCGGCTCTACCGACTGACGGCGCCGGCAGAAACCGGCCGCAATGACGAGCCACGCTACAACATTGCGCCGACCCAGGATGTCCCGTTCGTAACAGCCGGCGAAGACGGCAATCACAAGCTCCGCGAAGGGCGCTGGTGGCTGGTCCCCTTCTGGGCAAAGGAGATGCCGAAGGCGGCGATGTTCAATGCGAGAATTGAGGGCATCGAAACAGCTCCGGCCTTTCGCGACGCCTTCAAATCGAAGCGCTGCCTAATCCCGGCGGATGGCTTCTACGAATGGACCATTTCAGCGGCGGACGGCAAGAAAGATCCATGGCACATTTACCAGCCAGACCACTCGCCCTTCTCGTTCGCCGGCCTCTGGGCCTACAATTCCAATCTCGACATCACCAGCTGCACCATCATCACAGAGCCTGCGGGCGACCCGATGAAGCAGTTGCACGATCGGCAGCCGCTCATCCTCGACCAAGCCTACTATGACGCGTGGTTGAATCCTGGGACACCCAAGGACAGTCTCAAGGACATTCTCCGCCACGACACCGACGGCGAGCTTCAATTCAATCGCGTTGGTCGTGAAGTGAATACGAGCGCCGTCAACAAATTGCCCAACGACTATCCCGGCCTTGTCGGGCCGATCAACCCGTTATGAGCGACGAACCGAGCCGGCTTGCCGAAGGCATGACAGCGCCGCCGCGCGACCGACGACGCGTTGCCAATCATCCGTGCGAGCACCCCGGCTGTGATAAGGATGGAGGTTTCGGCTTTGCCCGGCCGCGGCAGCCATCGCACTGGTTCTGCCTGAAGCATCGCGACGACGGGGAACGGTTCCTCTAGGAGGTTTGAATGTCGGACAATATGCTGCCCACGCAGACCAAGCCGAAGCTGATTGTGGTCGTTGCGTTTGATCGAGGCGAAGACGGCGAGCTTTTTCCCGCTTACGGTCCCACCGACCAGCAAAGCGAAGAACGCGCAGTCCGCACGGCTAAGGCTCTGTCGTCAGGCCACGTTGGTGTCATAGCCTGGAGCCGTGATGCAGACCCAGCGCTCGGTGACTATGGGCCGCCCACGACGCTATTCGTCAGCGGCGACGTTCCGGACATGGAATAGCCAGACGTCAAACGGGTCGGGTCGGCCCAAGGCCTTATGGTGCGTGTGTTGCCTGGTTTGCCGACCTTGCGAGACTCGGCCGGGCCAGCATCGCCCCGCCAGTGGTTGATGCTGCCCCACATGTGCCTCATCTCACACGCCCGCTGCACTACCTCCACTTCGTCGCCGACCTGCTGCACCTCAATGGCCATGACGTGCGCGACTCTTCAGACCAACTCGCCGCTGTATCGGCCAATCCTATCATCGCCGATCAGCGGCGACACTGTCGAGAAAAGCAAATGCGCGCGAACGATGCCGGTCGCATCCATATCCTGAATGCAAACGATGACCGCCGCGGACGGGGACAGTCGGTCCCGCGTCCCGTCCTGCGGCCGGCGCTATGCTGACGCTCCTACGGCTGTCCTGTTAACCGCCCGCGGCGGGGGCGAATTTCCTCCGTCCCGCGCGCGACAATGTCCGCATTCGCGGACGCGCGCAGGACTGCGGCTTATACGCCGTTCTTCCTTTGAGCGCCGACGATCGCCGGCGCGGGTGCTTGGGCATGGAACCGAATCCCAGGCAGGGTATTGAATCGGACCATGGACCCGTGATCCGCATGTCGGCTGTAGATGGCACCATCAGCATCAGCAAAAGGCGCACACGCGGCAGAGACTCAGAATCTATCCCTACATATCCGCTGCCGCCATTTCGGTCCTTCCAGCTCTGCACATTGACTGACCACATACCGGTGGGCGGGGATTGGCTCTTCGAGATGAAGCTCGATGGCTATCGTGCCCAAGTCGCCATCTCCGGCTCGAAAGTTGTCGTCTATACCCGCAATGGCCACGACTGGACCCGACAGTTCAAGGTCATCCTGCCGCCGCTTCAGAGACTGACCAAAGGCGCGGTTTTGATCGATGGTGAGATCGTCGCCATCGACAGCCAGGGCCGCTCGAACTTCTCCATGCTGAAAACCGGCATCGCCGCGGGTATGCCCCTCAAGTTCTACGCCTTCGATCTGCTTGAATTCGATGGTGAAGATTTGTCGAACCAGCCGCTCCTCGAGCGCAAGGCGCGACTTGAGTCCCTGCTGGGCGCGCGCCGCCCTGACGACATTCTGCAATTTTCCAGCCACATCGTCGACCAGGGCAGAAGGGTGTTCGACGCCATGTGCGAGGGCGGCCACGAAGGCGTCATCGCCAAGCGCGCCGACAGCTCCTACGTCGGCGACCGCACCTGGAGTTGGCTCAAGATCAAGTGTGCGAAGCGACAGGAATTCGTTGTCGGCGGCTATCGCCCAAGTGACACGGGACATGGCATGGCCTCGCTGATCCTCGGCACTTACGACAATGGCAAGCTCATCTATCGCGGCCGCGTCGGCACTGGGTTCACCCAGGCGATGCGCAAGGACATCCTCGCGAAGCTCGAGAAACGCCGTGTTGACAAACCGGCTTTCGCCTCCGTTCCGCGAGACATTGCCCGCCGTGCCAAGTGGGTGAAGCCCGAGCTAGTAGCCGAAGTTACCTATGCCGAAGTGACACCGGACGGCAGCTTGCGACATCCAAGCTTTGAGGGCATGCGCGAAGACAAGCGAGCCGACCAGGTGGTGATGGAAATGCCGAAGACGCCGGCAACTCTTGGCTCCGCCCATCTGGACCCGGGAACCGGCAAGGAGATCGCCGCTGCTGTCGGCGTCAAGCTGACGCATCCCGACAAGGTCATGTATCCCGGGACCAAGGTGACCAAAGCCACGCTCGCCGCCTACTACGCAGCGGTCGCCGAAAAGATGCTGCCGCACATCCAGGATCGGCCGCTGTCGCTGGTGCGCGACACCAACGGCGACCTGCAGCAGACCTTTTTTCAGAAGCACAGACTGCCAGGCATGCCCAAGGCCATCCATGATGGCCAATTGGAGAAGATGTCCGGGAAGGAAAGCCGCATCTTGTGGGTAGATGACCTGGCTGGGTTGATCGCAGGCGTCCAGATGAACGTGCTCGAATTCCACATCTGGGGAAGCCTGCGCCAGCAGCCGGATCTGCCGCATCGCATGATCTTCGACATCGACCCAGACGAGGGCCTGGGCTTCACTGCCGTCAAGCAGGCAGCCCTGGACATTCGAGGCATTCTGGAAGCGCTTGGACTGCAGTCATGGCCGTTGCTGTCCGGCGGCAAGGGCGTTCATGTGGTCGTGCCGCTCGTCCCCGAGGCAGACTGGGACGAGGTCAAAAGATTCTGCCAAGACTTCGCCGAACTGCTGGCCCGTACAGATCCGTCGCGCTTCGTCGCCAACATGAGCAAGGCGAAGCGCAAGGGCCGAATGTTTCTCGATTACCTGCGCAATGGCCAGGGCTCCACTGCAATCTGTCCCTGGTCCACTCGGGCACGCGCGGGCGCGGCGTGCGCGGTGCCCGTCAGTTGGAAGGAGTTGCCCTCCTGCGAAAGCGCCAACGTTTTCGATGTTTTCGCCGCCGCCGCGCGGGCTCAGTTGCCCGAAGCCTGGGAGGGCTATTTCGACGTCGAACAAACGCTTACCGATCGCATCCGCCACGCAGTCCGGTAGCAATAACCAAACTAGATGGTTAGCGACATTTGATTTGGCGCGGACCGCCTTTGCCCAAATTCGAGAGCGTCCCCCTTCTACGGGAGGTCCCCGCAACGCCGTCTAGAGTGAGAGTACGGACCGGTTTGCCGTGACGGGTTGAGGGCTGGAGGAGAGGCCTCCGGCGCCCGTCGCGGAGAACCGCGATGTCCAGAAATCACCGCAACGCTCGCGCCGGCGCGGACCGGACGAACCTTTATGACGATATCACCAGCAAGATCATCGCCGAGTTGGAGGCCGGCCGCTTCCCCTGGGTTCAGCCGTGGGGCACCGCGGCAGCGAAGGCGCCGCTCGCCCTGCCGAAAAATGCCGCCACGGGCCGAGCTTACACCGGCATCAACGTGCTCCTACTCTGGGGCGCCGTGGTCGAGCACGGCTTTCCAAGCCAGGGCTGGATCACCTTCCGGCAGGCTCTGTCGCTCGGCGGCAACGTCATGAAAGGCGAGCACGGCACGACCATCGTCTATGCTGATCGTTTTGTCCCCGACGACGAAAAGAAACGCGCTGTGGAGGCCGGCGAGGAGGCGGCGGCAATCCCGTTCCTCAAACGCTACACCGTTTTCAATGCCGCCCAGTGCGAGGGTTTGCCGAGGGACGTAGAGGTCGCCGCGCCACCGCCGCCGCCCGGCCAGATCGAGCCCCAGGTGGACGCCCTCATCAAGGCGACCGGCATCGCCTTCCGCATCGGTGGCGACCGGGCGTTTTATGATCCGGCACAGGACTATGTGCGGGTGCCGCCGCCGGCCGCCTATTTCGAGCCTATCAATTGGCACCGCACGGCGCTGCACGAGATGGGGCACGCCACCGGTCATGCCTCGCGGCTCGGCCGGGATCTCGGCGGTTCGTTCGGCACCAAGAAATATGCGTTCGAGGAACTGGTCGCAGAGATGAACGCGGCCTTTTGCTGCGCCTCGCTTGGCATCGTGCCGACGGTGCGCCATGCCGACTATCTCGGCTCCTGGCTCGATGTCCTGCGCGAAGACAACCGCGCCATCGTTCGCGCGGCCTCCCAGGCCAGCAAGGCGGCCGACTGGCTGCTTGCCTTGCTACCGCAATCTGACCGTGCAGCTAGGGCAGGCGCGGCCGACGTCGATGAGGCCGAGATCGACAGGAGGGCGGCGTGATCTCACCGAAGAACCGCGAGCGCCTGCTGGGCCCTGTCCCACTCCGGATCTTCGGTGTGCGGCGCAGTCTTCAGAGTGAGAGGGCTGCGCCCGTCTTTTTTGACGGGTTTGGAGGTCGAGAGAGTCTCGGCTGCCCGTCGCGGAGATAGTCCACATGGCTACGCCCAAGCAGAAGATCACCCTCAACGCATCACGTGATATCCCTTTCAACAAGCTGATGCTGAGCCAGTCCAATGTCCGGCGCATCAAGCGCGGGGAAACGATAGAGGATCTCGCCGCGTCGATCGCACGGCGCGGCCTGCTCCAGAGCCTCAACGTCCGGCCAGTGTTGGATGGCGAAGGTAATGAGACCGGCATGTTTGAGGTGCCGGCTGGCGGGCGCCGCTATCGCGCGCTGGAACTGCTGGTCAAGCAGAAGCGAATGATCAAAACCGAGCCAGTTCCCTGCGTCGTCAGCGACGCCCACAGCGCGGTTCCGATCGAGGAGGATTCGCTGGCCGAGAATTTTCAGCGCGAAGATTTACATCCCCTGGATATGTTCCGGGCCTTCCAGACCCTGCACGACCAAGGCGCCAGCCACGAGGAGATTGCGGCACGCTTCTTCGTGTCCGCTACCTTTGTCCAGCAGCGCCTGCGGCTCGCAAAAGTTTCGCGCAAGCTGCACGAGGTCTACGAGAAGGAGGGCATGCAGCTCGAACAGCTCATGGCCTTTACCGTGACCGACGATCACGCCCGTCAGGAGGAGGTCTGGGAGGCGCTCGAAAACTCCTGGTCAAAGGAGCCGCATCAGATCCGGCGCATGCTGACCGAAACCACTGTTCGGGTCAGTGACCGCCGGGCGCTGTTCGTCGGTGTCGGCGCCTATGTCGCCGCCGGCGGCGTGGTGCTGCGCGACCTGTTCGAGGCCGACAATGGCGGCTGGCTGCAGGACCCCGCTTTGCTCGACCGCTTGGTCCGCGACAGGTTGAAGTCGATCGCCGACGCGATCGCGGCGGAGGGCTGGAAGTGGATCGTAGTCGATGCCGATTTGCCCTACGGGCACAATCACGGTCTGCGGGCACTGGGCGGCACCCCCGTCGATCTGACCGACGCGGAGCGGGCGGAACGCGAAGCCCTGCGGGCGGAGTACGATCGGCTGGAAGCCAAGTATGGCGAGGCCGACGAACTCCCCGACGATGTCGATCAGCGCCT
Organism: Mesorhizobium sp. M0016; assembly: GCF_040324035.1. Taxonomy (NCBI): domain Bacteria; kingdom Pseudomonadati; phylum Pseudomonadota; class Alphaproteobacteria; order Hyphomicrobiales; family Phyllobacteriaceae; genus Mesorhizobium; species Mesorhizobium sp. M0016. The sequence goes on from NZ_JAMYVM010000016.1 coordinate 71,373, forward strand.
CGGTCAGATCGAGACCGCGCTTGAGGCCTTCGAGAGCCGGCCGATGAACTACGATCGGGCCGAGATCGCCCGCGCCGGTGTGTTCATCAGCATCGATCGCGATGGCGATCTCGTCGTCGATCGGGGCCATGTACGCCCCGAGGACGAAGCGATGCAAGCGGTTGACGGCGACTCCGCCGAGCCTGCCACGGAGAACGACGATAGCAGACACGATCCTTTGGTCAGCCGCGCCATTATCACCATCGGCGCGCAGGCGTTCGAGCCTGAGGAGGATGACGGCGACACCATCAAGCCGCTGCCCGAGCGCCTGGTCATCGAACTCACCGGCTATCGCACGTTGGCGCTGCGCAATGCCGTGGCCGAGAACCAGCATGTGGCCATCACGGCGCTATTGCATAGGCTGGTCCTCGACACCTTCGGTCAGCGTTCCGCGACCGGCTGCGTCGAGGCCTTCGTCCGGCATGTCCACCTGCCGTGGCAGGACGTCGGTCTCAAGGACAGCCCCGCGGCCAAGGCCGTCGATGAGCGCCATGAGGCATGGAAGAGCGTCATTCCACTGGATGACGACGAGACCCTATGGGCTTGGCTCGACAGTCTCGATGAAGCCAGCCGGCACACACTGCTGGCGCATTGCGTCAGCTATGGGATCAACGCGCTGTTCGAGCGACCTAACCCCTATGGCAGCGGCGTTTCCCAGCACGGGCTGGAGCAGCGCTTGCGCGAAGCCGACCGGCTCTCCCACGCCACCGGGCTCGACATGGTGGATGCGGGCTGGCGGCCGACGGTCGATAATTATCTCGGCCGGGTCACCAAGTCCCGCATCCTCGAAGCCGTGCGCGAAGGTGCCGGCGAGCAGGCGGCCCAGCTCATCGACCACCTCAAGAAGGGCGACATGGCCAAGGAGGCCGAACGCCTCCTTGCCGATAGTGGCTGGCTACCCGAACCGCTCCGTCTGATCGATCATGACGCGCCGCCCGCGCAGCCGGGCGAGGGCGAGGAACCTGACCTGCCCGAATTCCTCGCCGGCGATGATGAAGACGACTCGGCGGCAGCCGATGAGGTCGCCGCTCACGCAGTCGCTGCCGAATAGCACCCATCGACAGGGCGGCTCCGGTCGCCCCCGTTCCCCTTCACCTCACGGCCCGGCGTCCCGCCGGGCCATTTTCGTTTTCAGGAGATACGTCCATGTCAGCCTACATCGTCTACGACAACGCCCCGCTCGGTTCGCTCATCCGCTATTCGGACGGCACGCCCAAGCCACCCGCGCGCTTCACCCGCAAACTCGCGGACTGGGAGCGTCGCAACGGTCTCGGCCGCCTGGTCCGCAAGGCACCACCGCGCAACCGTCCGACCTACAGCGCCCCGGCCTCGATCACGCTCAACGAAGGGAATTTTTCCTCCCGCGGCATCATCCTCGTGACCGTTATGTGCAGCCACTCGGTCGACAGCGCGCTCAGCTTCGAGATCGTCGAGCGACCCGCGATCGGTATGGTTCGGGTCCTGCAGCAGGTCGGCGACGACGACGAATTGCTCCACCTAGCCGAGAGCCGCGATGCGGCCGAACTCTGGTTGGCCAAGACCGGATACCGCAACGCGCGTCTTGAAGACGTCACCGCCGACGAGGTCGGCGCGGATGTCGTCGAGGGGCGGGCGGCAGCGTAACCGCGCAACACCACACCTGCACGCATGGACATCAACCTCGATCCACCACGGCCCGGGCTCGGAGACGAGCGCCGGGCCGCCTGTTTTTCAGGAGCAGCACGATGCCGCAATTCACTATCGAGACGACCTATCACCTGCCGGTCTTCCGGCACTCCACCTATTCGGCCTGCACGCCTGAGGCCGCCTGCCGTCCATCGAGGACAATGACTGGTCCGGTCAGGGAGGACTATGAGTCCTCCGGCGAATCCCACGTCACCGGCATCTGGCAAGGTGCCGATGCCGCCTATCGCGGACAGGCCAATTCGGTTCCTCCGCATTTCGGGGCAGCGGTGCAGCGCAAGGCCGCACAATTCGAACTCATGCTGGGCTTGCTCAAGATCCTCGTCGGCGATGCGAAGGCCCGCCGACCGACGCCGCCGGGGTGGCTCGGCAAGGCCGAATGGGCGATCGCGCGCGGCGAAGCGATCCTCGAGGGCGCCCGCGATCCAGTTGAACCCGGGGATGCGAAGGACTTGCCATGAGCATTCCCGACCATGCCCGCAGCAACTTCCAGACGCTGCTTCGTGCCGCCGGCGACGGCAACCTCGCGCTGATGGAATGCGCCGACGTGGCGACCGGGCAGCGGCGTTATGTAATCTGCGCGGTCGGTCGGGAGGGCGCGGACTACGTGTTCACGCCGTTCGGTCATCTCGCCGATGGCAATCCCTATGATGCCTACCTGCCGCCCGATCCCGACGACGCCAATGGTTTCCTACAGAAGTCGGAGCCTTACGGCGGAATATGATCGAGGTCGGTCGATACCGGCAAGCGCTCCACCTCATGGCGGGGCGCTTGTTTCATTTTGGCTTCGGCGGGGCCCTGAGAGGGAGAGGCGAGCCGGGATGGGTTTGAATCCGTGCGGTCCAGAGAGAGAGCGCCGCGCGGCTCGATCCTGTCCCCGCTCTCCAGAGGTTCACACCATGTACATGATCTCGCCCGCTGCGACGGTTCCCGCTGTCGCGCCGCTCACGCTCGCCCAAACCGGTGCAGCTGGCGCTATCTTCGCCGCCGCCGGCCTGCTGCTTCCCCATCTCGAACGCGGGGAGTGCATCGACGCACCAAAGCTGCGCTCGGCGATGGAAGCCGCATTCGGCGCCTCCGACGCCGCCGGCGCCTGGGACTGGAAACAGGCCTACGATGCCTGCGAGGTCACGACGGTCCTTTTCCTGCGCAAATACGGAAAGGCGCTGTTCCGCCAAGCCGCGTCGCCGGCTCTCCGGCTTTCCGCATTGTCGAAGATCGCCGGGCTCATGCCGACGCATACCCGCCGATCCGAAGAGGCGCAGACCTTCCAGCAGTTCTCGACGCCGATTCCGCTCGGCCTGGTCGCGGCAACGGCCGCCGCCATCACGCCGGCCGATCGTGTGCTTGAGCCTTCCGCCGGCACCGGGCTGCTCGCCATCCTGGCCGAGACCGTCGGCGCCTCGCTCGTCCTCAACGAGCTTGCCGAGACGCGCGCGGCACTTCTCTCCTGCCTCTTTCCGGCCGTCTCCGCCAGCCGCTTCGACGCCGCCCAGATCGACGACCATCTCGATCCCGGCGCCGTGCCGAGCGTGGTGCTGATGAACCCGCCCTTTTCGGTCATGGCCAATGTCGAGGGCCGCATGGCCGACGCGGCCTGGCGGCACATAGCCTCGGCGCTGGCGCGCCTTGTGCCCGGCGGGCGACTGGTGACGATCACCGGTGCGAACTTCGCGCCCGACCATCCGGCCTGGACCACCGCATTCACTCGCCTGCAGGAACGTGGCCGCGTCGTCTTCTCCGCCGCCATCGACGGCTCGGCCTACGCCAAGCATGGCACGACCTTTCCGACACGCCTCACCGTCATCGACAAGCTCCCGGCGGACAATCCCACCGTTTACGCGGACGCTCCCGGCATCGCTCCGGATGCCGCGACGCTCCTCGCGTGGATTGAGGAGCGCCTTCCCGCGCGGCCGCCGGTCGTGATGCCCGCCGTTTCCAGCGCGACATCGGCGGTCGCCGCGCCCCGCACCGTGCACGGCTATCTCCCGCGCTCGGCGAGAACCACGCCACGCAGGTCGATCGCCGAACCGGAAGCCATCGACCTCGCCTATGAGGCTGTCGACTGGCAGGCGGCCGAGGGCGGCCAGATCAGCGACGCCATCTATGAGGCCTACGGGCTTCAGGCGATCCGCATCCCCGGCTCTCGGGCTCACCCCACCCAACTCGTTCAATCGGCGGCCATGGCCTCGGTGGCGCCACCCATGCCGAGCTACCGGCCGCGCCTGCCGAAGAACGTCCTTGACCTGCTCTCGGACGCGCAGCTCGAGACGGTCATCTATGCCGGCGAGGCTCACGCCGAGTATCTCGCCGGCGCCTGGACGCTCGACGACACCTTTGACGTGGTTAGCGCCGCGGCCGATGACACCGCGGGGGCCGTGCGCTTCCGGCAAGGCTTCATGATCGGCGACGGTACGGGTGTAGGTAAGGGCCGCGAGTCCGCCGCCGTAATCCTAGACAATTGGATGCAGGGGAGACGCCAGGCGGTCTGGATCTCCAAGTCCGACAAGCTAATCGAGGATGCGCAGCGCGACTGGTCCGCGCTCGGCATGGAGCGCTTGCTGGTCACCCCGCTCTCCCGCTTCCCGCAGGGCAGGCCGGTCACGCTGGCGGAAGGCATCCTATTCACCACCTATGCCACGCTGCGGTCCGATGATCGCGGGGAGAAGGTTTCGCGGGTCAAACAAATCGTCGAATGGTTGGGTCCGGATTTCGATGGGGTCATCATTTTCGATGAGGCGCACGCCATGCAGAATGCAGGTGGCGGCAACGGCGAACGCGGTGACGCCGCTCCCTCCCAGCAAGGCCGTGCCGGCCTGAGGCTGCAGCACGCCCTGCCGAATGCCCGCATCGTTTATGTCTCGGCCACCGGCGCCACCACCGTTCACAATCTCGCCTACGCCCAGCGGCTCGGCCTCTGGGGCGGCGAGCATTTTCCATTCTCGACCCGCGCCGAGTTCGTCGAGGCGATCGAGGCCGGCGGCGTGGCGGCGATGGAAGTGCTGGCACGCGACCTCCGCGCGCTCGGTCTCTATACGGCGCGGTCTTTGTCATTCTCCGGCGTCGAATACGAACTGCTCGAGCATGAGCTGACGTCCGAACAGGTCTGCATCTATGACGCGTACGCTGGGGCCTTCGGCGTCATCCATAACAATCTCGATGCGGCCATGCAGGCGGCCAACATCACCGGCAGCACCGGCACGCTCAATGCCCAGGCCAAGTCGGCCGCGCGCAGCGCCTTTGAAAGCGCCAAGCAACGCTTCTTCGGCCATTTGTTGACCAGCATGAAGACACCGACCCTGATCCGCTCCATCGCCCGCGATCTGGAGGAGGGCCATGCGGCCGTTGTCCAGATCGTCTCGACGGGCGAGGCGCTCATGGAACGGCGGCTGGCCGAACTGCCGACCGAGGAATGGAACGACGTTCGCGTCGACATCACGCCCCGCGAATATGTCCTTGACTACCTGGCCCATTCCTTCCCGGTGCAGCTCTACGAGCCGTTCACCGACAGCGAGGGCAATCTGTCGTCGCGCCCGGTCTACCGCGATGGCCAGCCCGTCGAGAGCCGCGAGGCGGTCGCCCGGCGCGACGAGCTGATCGCCAAACTCGCCAGCTTGACACCTGTCCCCGGCGCGCTCGACCAGATCGTCCAGCATTTAGGGGTGGACATCGTGGCCGAGGTCACCGGTCGCTCGCGCCGCATTGTCCGCAAGGGCGAGCGCCTTGTCGTTGAAAACCGTGCCGGGTCAGCCAACCTCGCCGAGACGCAGGCTTTCATGGATGACCAGAAGCGCGTTCTGGTTTTTTCGGACGCGGGCGGAACGGGGAGGAGCTACCACGCCGAACTCTCAGCCCGGAACACGCGGCTGCGTGTGCATTATCTGCTCGAAGCCGGCTGGAAGGCCGACACAGCAATTCAGGGCTTGGGCCGCACGCATCGCACCAATCAGGCGCAGCCGCCGCTCTTCCGGCCGATCTCGACCAATGTGAAGGCCGAAAAGCGCTTCCTCTCGACGATCGCCCGCCGTCTTGACACGTTGGGCGCGATCACGCGCGGCCAGCGCCAGACCGGCGGCCAAGGGCTGTTCCGGCCTGAGGACAATCTGGAAAGCCACTATGCCCGCGATGCGCTACGGCAACTCTATCTGCTGATCGTACGCGGCAAGGTCGAGGGCTGCTCGCTCGAGCGTTTCGAGGCGGCGACGGGTCTCAAGCTGATGGATGCCAATGGCATCAAGGACGAGTTGCCGCCGATCACCACCTTCCTCAATCGCCTTCTCGCACTGATCATCGAGTTGCAGGGCGTGCTGTTCGGTGCCTTCGAGCAATTGCTGGCGGCGCGCATCGAGGGCGCGATCGCGTCAGGCACCTACGATGCCGGGTTGGAAACGCTGCAGGCCGAAAATTTAGTCGTCACCGATCGGCAGGTGATCTACACCCATCCGCGCACGGGCGCCGAAAGCCGCCTGCTCACGATCACCGAACGCAAGCGCAATCGGCCCGTCACGCTCAATGCGGCGCTCGATCATCTCCGCGATCCGCGTGCCTTACTGCTCATCAACAAGCAATCGGGCCGCGCCGCCGTACAGATCCCGACCCCCAGCGTCATGCTCGACGATGGCGAGGTCGAGCGCCGTGTCCGCCTGATCCGGCCGATGGAAAGCCAGAACATGCCGCTCAAGGCTATGGGCGAAACACGCTGGGTCGAGGCCAACCGCGAGGCGTTCACAACTGCCTGGACCGCCGAAATCGCCGGGGTGCCGGAGTTTTCGGACTCGGTCTTGCACATGGTCACCGGCCTGCTGCTTCCAATCTGGAAGCGCCTGCCCAACGAGTCGACCCGCGTTTATCGACTTCAGACCGACGAGGGCGAGCGCCTCATCGGCCGCCGCGTCTCGCCGGCATGGGCCGCCAACGCCTCTGCCACGAACGTGGTTGCGCTGTCGCCGGAACAGGCGTTTGCGGCTCTGATGGACGGGCGGACGATCCTCGATCTCGCCGAGGATCTCCAGGTTCGCCGCAGCCGCGTCATGGGCGGATGGCGCATCGAATTGTCCGGCTTCACCGACACGATGCGCGAGCGCCTCACCGCCTACGGTCTCTTCCACGAGATCATTTCGTGGAAGCTCAGGATGTTCGTGCCGATCGACGCCAACGGGCTCGCCGTGCTGGAGCGGGTGCTCGACCGCTTCCCAATCGAGCGGGTCAGTGAGCGGGAGGCTGTATGATTCCGCATCACGCTGCATCCGACCTCGCACACCGCCTCGGCGAACATGCCGAGGCGGTGTGCCGCCACTACCTCTCCAATGGCCGTCGCCAGGGCAACTATTGGACCGTCGGCGACGTCCGCAATGCGCCGGGCCGCTCGATGTTCGTGCGTCTGCGGCCATCCCCGAAGGGACCGCCAGGCAAATGGACCGACGCCGCTACCGGTGAGCATGGCGACCTGCTCGATGTCATCCGCGAATCCCTCGGACTGGTCAACTTTCGGGACGTCGCCGACGAGGCGCGCGTGTTTCTCGCTATGCCGGATGCCATGCCACCCCGACCGGCCGAGCCGATCACGCAGGTCCCCGTTGGATCTCCAGAAGCGGCTCGCCGACTGGTCGCCATGTCGAAGCCCATTATAGGCACCCTCGTGGAAACGTATTTGCGTGGACGCGGCATTACGACTTTGTACGGCACCGGATCGCTGCGGTTCCATCCGCGCTGCTACTACCGGCACGACGATCACGGACCGACCGAGACCTTGCCGGCAATGATCGCCGCTGTCACCGACCTCGATGGACATCTGACCGGCGCGCACCGCACCTGGCTCGCACCGGACGGCACCGGCAAGGCACCCGTCGACACGCCGCGTCGGGCAATGGGTGACCTTCTGGGTCACGCCGTCCGCTTCGGCGCACCCGGCAGCGTCATGGCGGCAGGCGAAGGCATCGAGACGACGCTATCGCTCAGATGCGCCTTGCCCGACATGGGGATGGCGGCGGCTCTCTCGGCGGCTCATCTCGCCGCCATCCTGTTCCCGCCAAACCTGCAGCGGCTCTATGTCATCCGCGACAACGATCCGGCCGGTGACGGTGCCCGAGACAGCCTGCTTGAGCGCGCGACGGACGCCGGAATTGAGGCGATCGTGCTGTCGCCGGAGACGGAAGACTTTAACGAAGACCTCCGCCATTTCGGACTTGCCGCCTTCCGGGCCTCGATTGCGGACCAGCTCATGCGCAAAGATCGTATTCGCTATCTGACACAGGCGGCATGAGTCGTGAGGGGAAGAGCGCGGCGCACGGTGCCGGTGCGGCGCATGGATGCGTAGCCCGCCGGCAGAGAACCGCGACCCGGCCTTCGAGAGGGCGATCGGGCCCACGAACTGGCCGGCCAGGCAATGGCGGCGGCCGACCATTTTCCGGCGGCGCGCGATTGCTGGCGAAAGCCAGCGATAGGGTGCGACGCCTTTCCATCGCGAGGCAAAATAGCCGGCCGCCGCCATCCTCCGCTGCGCTCCGGCCCTCCGCTTCGCTGAGGATGTCGGGCCAACCCGCCCGTGGGCTCTCGTCGCCATGAAGGCCGCGAGGGTCGCGGTCAAACCGACGGGAGCATCCCCATGAGCGAGCACGACGACACCGAACCGCACCACGCCGCTTCTCCGACCGATCACATCCTCACCGAACTCCAGATCTATGGCTGGCGCCCATTTGCGGACGAGCCCGATCCGCGACCGCTTCCCAGTGGCGACCACGTGGCCGGAGCCGTGGCCGACATCTTTGACGCCCTTATCGCCACCCTGGCCGACACGCGCCTCGAACCCGACCTCGATGACCTGCTCTGGTCCGCCACCAATGTCTTCCACCGAGCTGTTCAACGGATCGAGCGGCAACTGGACGAAAACGAGCTGGCCCAGCGCCGCCTGCAGCGCGAACAGGACGGCAGCGAGATCAAGGCGGTTGAACTCGAGACACTCACCGCCCAGGGCCAGACCATGATCGAACGGCGCGATGCCTTCGAGCTGATGCGTGACCAGGCCGCCGACCACTACGATCAGTACACCGGCTCGGCCTGGCGACCGCGCACGGGATCGATGATCAACCACCACCATCTCACCGCCGCAATGATCGATAGCCGCGACTTCCTCGCGGCCCGGCGGCGCGCGGAAATCGAAGTCATGTTGCCGGCTGGGCCCAAGATCGCCTTCTCCGGCGGCGATACCGCCGATCACGAGTTGATCTGGGCAAAGCTCGACCAAATCCGCGCCAAGCACCCCGACATGGTGCTGATGCACGGCGGATCACCGAAAGGCGCCGAAAAGATCGCCGCCCGCTGGGCCGATCATCGCAAGGTTCCGCAGGTCGCCTTCAAGCCCGACTGGAGCAAACATGCCAAGGCCGCTCCCTTTAAGCGCAACGACCAGATGTTGGCGGTCATGCCGATCGGCGTCATCATCTTTCCGGGCACCGGCATTCAGGAGAACCTCGCGGACAAGGCTCGCAAGCTCGGCATCCCGGTCTATCGGCTCGGAAACGGCGGCGCGTAAGCGCCGTCGGAACCTACCCCCCTATAAATTGCAGGGGAGGCACGGCATTCTTCAAGCCGTGTCGTTCGAATCCTTTCCCGAAAGCTTCACGCCGGACATCGCGCTCGCCGACACCTTGTTGCGCAATGCCGCCGCCCACCTCGATGCCGCCGACCGGGCGGCGGATCGAGGCAGGCAAAATGCGGCCCTTCATGCCATCGCCGTCGCAATTGAATTGCTCCTGAAGTCGCATCTTCTCAGAGTCGCGACCGATGATCCCTGGAACCGCCGCCATATCGGGCACGATCTCGGCAAGGCGGCTCGTTACGCCGAGAGAACTGGATTAGGCCTGCCACCGCAACTGCACAGCGTCACCGCCAAGCTTCATCCTCATTTTCAGCGTGGCGGCTTCCAACGGGATCCATCGCGATCATGGCCGTCCGGTTTGTAGCTCGACGCCCGCCACATCGCGCGGCAGCTTGCTCAGACTCTCATGGAACATCAGCGTCGCGCCAACGACTCCCGCCGCTCCTGACTTGAAGATGACCACACCCGCGATCCATTGCGCTGATCCTTGGTTCAGCCGACGGCCTGAAGCCATCAACCCGCAAGGGGTCGGACTACGCGAAGCGTGCCGCCGCTCCGGCTTCGCCTTCGCGGTGATTGCGGCCATCGCCCGGACGCATCGGGCGCCTGTCAGCGGGGGATGGTCCTCCGCTTCAAACAGGAGCCGGATCGATGTCCATTGCCGACGCACATGCCTTCGCCTTCAGCCTCGCCGCCACCCTCATGGTCGCCATCGTCATCTTTCGTGCCGGCGACGGCACTCTCTCGGTCGTGCCGGCAAACGAGTATGACGGCGACGACACCGCCATCATCAGCGAAATCGACCCGTTCGCCCCATGACGGGGCGGACATCGCGCCTGGCGAAACAGAGCTTTGGCAGTTTTCGCCCGTGGTTTTCGTTGCTATGCTCTGCGCTGCGCCGAGGTGGTGGTGGAAGGCGCAATCGCCAGAGCTATTCTCTCGGAGACACCACCATGATCATCCTCGGCATGTTCGTTTGTATCGCGACCATCGGCATCCTGTGCTGGTTGCTCTTCACGCTTGCTATCTTCGCCCTTCCGTTGTTCGTCGGGGTCAGCGCAGGCACGTGGGCATTCAACACGGGTGCCGGCTGGCTTGGTGCGATCCTCGTCGGTAGCCTCGCAGCGGGGTTGACGCTCGGCGTCGGCCAAATCCTCCTCAGTGTTATCAGCCCCATGTGGGCCAAGCTGGCGATCACGCTGGTCTTCATCGCGCCTGCGATCGTTGCCGGCTACCATGCCTCCCATGGCATGGCGAAGCACATGATGCCTTCGGAAACCTGGCAGATCGTCTTTTCCGTCATTGGCGCGACCGCCGTCGGCGTCACGGCATATCTCCGGTTCGCGGGCATGACAGCCGCCGACCAATCCGGCAGGGACGTGGTTCGAGCCTAGACCCGCGCGGTCGACGCGGAGGACCAGACCGACGAAGGCCTAGCCACCTCATTATCGATGGTTGGAGCAATCGGGTTCCATGCCAGGATCGAGCACCGGCCACGTGCCGGCGCGGCCCCCGTCTGTGGACTTGGACTTTCTTCGGTCGATGCCCATGGCAGACCGACCAGTCGGTAGCTGGACGCAGCGCGGGCGGTGGCGGCGGCGTTGGAGGTGCGTGGGGTTCCCGGCGCCTGGAATGCGTGGACGACGCCAGTGAACTCGTAGCGATCTGCTGGCGACGAGCTGGACGCCAACGTCTCCGTTGCCAATCCGTCCCAAGAGCGCTCCAAACGGCCTCTTCAATGGGCTGATCTGGCCGAGAGACGGCTGAAGCCTCGACCGCCTAAGCCGCAACGGCGCGTCCCGACTTTCTTCCCTTGCCGGCTCCCACCCCATGCCGCAAGTGCATGGGGACCCCGAGCGCCGCCATTCCTCGCGAGACAAGAAAGCCGTTCCAGCGCCGTCCTCCGCGTTGCTCCGGTCGCAAGCGATGCGTCGTCGGTCGCCTCCGGCCAAGTGATCGCCATCGAGGCCGCATGGTGCGGGCTCGGGAACAGAAAACGGAGACTTACAATGGCTACCATCGGCAGCTTCAAGAAGACCACCGCGAACGAGTTCACCGGTGAAATCGTTACCCTCAGCGTCCTGGCCAAGAACGTGCGCATCGTCCCAGATACCCGCGCCACTGGCGAGAACGCCCCCAGCCACCGGGTGCTGGTCGGCCGCGCCGAGATCGGCGCCGCCTGGTCGAAGACCTCCAACGAGGGCCGCGACTACCTGGGCCTCAAGCTGGACGATCCGAGCTTCAACGCCCCGATCTACGCCAACCTCTTTGACGACGAGGAAGGTGAGGGTTTCTCGCTCATCTGGTCCCGCCCGAACGCGCGGCGGGGTGACTAAGGACCCGCGAAGGCTCCGGCCGGAAGGCCGGGGCCTTCGTCCGCGGACGTCCGGTTCCGTCTCCCAAGCCGAGAGCGATGCCGAAACCGCATCGCCCGATGCTGATCAACCATCCTCCGCTGGCGAAATTGCTTCTATAAAATGCAGGCTCACTCTGTGAAGACGAGGCAAGCGATGATCGAGCCGTTTGACGAAGCCGCGCCGACCAGTGACGAACTCACCGAATACGATCGGGAACACGTCAAGCTCTATATGCGCCTGCTTGACGCCGCCGACGACGGTGCGGACTGGCGCGAGGTGGTCGAAATCCTCTTCGGCATTGATCTGACGAAGGAGCCACAACGCGCCCGGCGCATCCACGACAGCCATCTGGCGCGAGCGCGCTGGATGGCGCGTGCAGGCTACCGTCATCTCTTGCGTCGACCCGGCAACTAGCACCACAGCGCCTGTGGTTCGCGGGTGATGCCGCAGCGGCATCACCCGATGCCCGGCAAGGGTCTTCCGCCAATCGCTACAACCCGGAATCGTTTGGAGGCGGGGTCTACGCGTTGTTTGCGAGGAGCTCTTGGATGAGGCCGGATACGTCGCATTGGCGAGACAATGCCAGCTATGATTATTTCGATACATTACCCATCGAAGGGCTCGCCTGGGAGTGTCTGCGGCGTCACGAACCCTATCAACGGCACTACCACGCGCTCCTGACCACAAGATCCGAAAAAGCACCCTTCCACCCTGAGACACAGCGGCTGTGGGGGTTACGATTTCCCGGCCAGGCCGGATTTGTCCGCCTTGGCGCAAGACGTTCTGTGGTCGCCTGACGTCGACCCAGCTGTGGTTTCTCTCGTGCCGGCGCCGGAATTCCTGTCGTCCTTGCGATCGGCGCCGTTGACCGGCCTGGGCGTGGTCCACGACAGCCCAGAAGGACGTCACAGTGTCCATAGTGCAGGTGTCTCGACCCAACTTCTCCTTCTGCCCGGCAGTGAACCGCACGGTCCTCTGGCGGCCTTGATTCCCCTGGACGCGGAAACGTTGGGACGGATCGAAGCACTCACCCGTTTCTTGCGTGCCTTGCAGGGACGCCCAGCACCGTCGGACACACGGATGACCCCGCAGCAACGCCGCCGCTTCCGTCTGATGATGCAGGCCGCTGATGGCCACTCGAATGGCGCGAGCTACCGTGACATTGCGATCGCGCTTTACGGGTCTAAGCGCGTCGCCGCTGATCCCTGGAAGACCTCCGCGCTGCGCGATGCGGTGATCGGTCTCGTCGAAGGCGCTACCGCCATGATCGGCGGTGGCTATCTGCAAATCCTGCGTCATCGCCGTCGATCCTAGCGGGTCTGGCCACGCAAAAGGGGTGGAATTTTAGCCCCCCTCAACTTCCCCATCCCTGACGACGCTTACTCTCCGCCACCGTGGTCTCCGTCCACCGCTGAACGCCAGCGGCTGCCCAAAACCCCACGGAGGTTCGACCCATGCGACCCGATATCGCCGTTTTGCCGCCGCGCTTCCTACGCACCAAGGAAGCCGCGGATTTCCTCAGCCTGTCCGCCCGCACGCTCGAAAAGCACCGGACCTATGGCACTGGTCCTTCCTATCGCAAGCTCGGCGGCCGTGTCGTCTATGCCGTGGACGATCTTCAGGCTTGGGCCGAACGCGGCGCTGTCACCTCTACATCCGATCCGCGTGGGTCGGTCCTGCCGGCCAAGCGTCACACGCCGACGCCGCCGGCGCATGCCGGACGATACGCACGCTGACCGCGCACGGATTTCCAAATGGTGGCGCGAAACCAATCCCTTTCGGAGCGCGGGCAGCTCGACCTGTTCAGGGCGCTGCCTGGCGGCTTCGCCCCACGAGACGCGCAGGATCTCATGGCCTATCCGTTCTTCTCCCTCTCCAAGACCCATCGCGTCGCGCCAATCGACTTCACGGCCGGCAACGTCACGATCCGGGTCGAAGCCGTACCCGATCATGGCATGGCGACCATCTGGGACGCCGACATCCTGATCTGGGTCGCGAGCCAGATCGTCGAGGCGCGCGACGCCGGCCTTCGCACCTCGCGCCTGATGGCCGCCACGCCCTATGAGATTCTGACTTTCGTCGGCCGCGGCAAGAGCCTGCGCGACTATCAGCGCCTGAAGGCGGGGCTTGACCGGCTGCAGTCGACCACCGTCTCGACGACAATCCGTCAGCCCGCCGAAGGCCGGCGTCACCGCTTCTCATGGATCAATGAGTGGCAGGAGCGCATCGATCGCCATGGCAAACCCGCGGGGATCGAGTTGATCGTCCCCGACTGGTTCTACCAGGCAGTCCTCGATGACGCGCTCGTGCTCACGATCGATCGCGCCTATTTCGACCTCACTGGCGGGCTGGAGCGCTGGCTCTATCGGCTGGTGCGCAAGCATGGCGGACGCCAGCCCGACGGCTGGCGCTTCGACTTCCGTCACCTTCACCAGAAATCCGGCAGCCTGTCGCCCCACAAGCGCTTTGCCTTCGAGCTGCGCGACATCATCCGCCGCCAGCCGCTGCCCGGCTACACGCTCTTCCTCGAAGTGGAGATGGGCGGCGGGACGCTGCTCGCTTTCGAGCGGATCGCCTCCTGTGGAAAGCCTGTGGACGGCATCGTGCTATCGGGAACCGGACCTATCGTGCCATCGCGAACCGCAGGCTCGTGCTATCAGGAACCCAAACAGGCTCTAACCCTAGGAAAGCAAAGCCGAAATCGCGCCCTTAACTTAGACTCTAACCCAGAATCTAACCTTGAAGTGTGTACGCGCGATGTGCAGAGGCTCGTCCGGCGAGCCAGCCACGCACTCAGCGTAACCACCAACAAGACCCCGAACACGTCGACGGTTTCTGGCGATCGCAACACGGCAACCAACGTCTCCGAAGCCCCGAATCCGCCTCTTGATCCGCGCTCGGGAAGCACCCGATGATCGTCGCACTCCGCAATCAAAAGAGCCGTGTCGGCAAGGCAACTTTGACGCTGCTTCTCGCCGGTGAATTGATCTGCAAGGGAAATCAGTTCGCGACCTTCGTCGTGCGCCCGACCACCGACATGACGCCGCAGGTGCGCGACCGCATCGCCGCTTTCCAGCACAACGTCACCGTCGCCGACATGCTGCGCGCGGGCTCGCGCGCGAATTTCCCACCACATCAGGAGAACCGAAATGACTGGCATCGCGGCTCCCCGCATGCACGGCGCGTTCCCGGCTACGCACCAAGCTACCGACAATCTCGTCCATGTCGAACTGACCTGGGTCGAGAAGAGAATCGAGAACTGGATACGGTTCGGCACGCACGCCCAGGAACAGATTGTTGATCGTCGCCGGCGCATCCTGTCCTATCGTCCCGGCGCGGTCTTCGCCTACGTGCGCTGGGCCGGGAACGATTTTGGAACAATCATCTCACGCATCGACATCGTGCGTGCGGTATCACGTGGCGAAGCCTATCAGACACTGCCCTTCGTGCGTCCGGGCGGCGACATACTTTTGAAGGTCGAGAGCTGGCCCAAGGTCGAACGCGTGCTGCAGGCGATCGACGCCATCCAGCGCCTCGGCATCGAGCCTGAACTGGTATCGCCCGATCATTGGCGGCACATCCACAACCGGATAACCGCCGGCCACGCGCCGCGCAGCTACACACTCGACCAACATCGCGCCTTCCTGCTGCGCAAGAGGACCGAGCCGTGAGCCGCGCCGGGATCATCATCGCTAGCGTTCTCGCAACCATGGGCGTCGGCTATCCCGGCCTCACTTCGATGCCCACGACGCTCATCTGGAATGCGTCAGCTAGCGCACCGATCGGCTTCTACACGATCGACTTCGACGGACCCTTCGAGGTCACCGATCTTGTGGCTGTCGATGCGCCCGAGCCAATCGCGGCGTTCCTCGCTGATCGCGGCTATCTGCCGAGGGGCGTGCCACTCTTGAAGCGCATCCTTGGCGTTTCCGGGCAACGTGTCTGTCGCTCGAACCTCACGATCACGGTCGACGGTATCGAGGCGGGCGCGGCGCTCGAGCGTGATCGGGCCGGCCATGACCTGCCGGTCTGGCAGGGCTGCCGACGCGTCTCGAGCGGGGAAGTCTTCCTGATGAACTGGCAGGTCCGCGACAGCCTCGACGGACGCTACTTCGGCCTCCTCTCCACCAGCCAGATCATCGGCCGCGCCGTCCCGCTGTGGACTGACGAGGACGGCAACGGCCACTTCGAATGGCGCGCACCAACGCGGTGAGCGCGCGACCGGCGGCGCGCGCCGTGCCGCAAGCCTTCATCACCGCACAACTGAAAACAGGAGCCTGACATGCAGCAGATCGGAGAATTCACGCGCCAGAAGACTGGCTATAGCGGGCGCATCCACACGCTCAGCCTCAACCTGGATGTCGCCATTGTGGCGGCAGAGGCGAGCGAAACGGAGGATGCGCCTGACTACCGCGTTCACGCCGGAAGCGAGGACGGCCCCGAGATCGGCGCCGGCTGGAAACGCTCCAGCGAAAAGGCCGGAGACTATGTCTCGATCCAGCTCGACGACCCGACCTTCACGCAGCCGATACGCGCGAACCTCTTTCGCAATGGCGACGACAAAACCTCCTGGTCGCTGCACTGGGCGCGCCCGCGCGACCGCAGCGAGAAGGATTGAACGATGCGCGCTCGCCGTCCGTCGACGAGCCATCGCAATGCGCCCGGGCCGTTTCGTGCTGCCCGGCGCATGGCTCTGCTCCTCCTTTGCGGCCTGTCCGTCGCGACCGTCATGCCGGCGGCGACCTTGGCGCAGGAAACATCTCTCACAAGATCGTCGCAGCGCGATCCATTTGGCGCGCACATCAGCGAAGCCTCGCAGCGCTTCGGCGTTCCGACCGCGTTGATCCGCGCCATCATGCGCAAAGAGAGTGCGGGCGACGTGCGCGCCGTCTCCAGCGCGGCTGCCCGCGGCTTGATGCAGATCATGCCCGGCACATGGGAAGATCTGCGCGCCCGCTGGTCGCTTGGCCGCGATCCGTTCGATCCCCGGGACAACATACTGGCAGGAACGGCGTATCTGCGCGAACTGCATGATCGCTTCGGCTCGCCCGGGTTTCTGGCCGCCTACAACGCGGGACCTGCACGCTACCAAGCCTACCTCACTGGGCGTCCGTTACCGGCCGAGACCCGCGCCTATGTCGCAGCACTTGGCCCCCTGATCGGTGAAAGCGAGGGTATGCGCCCTTTCGCAGTCACGTCAGTCGAGGCCATTCCCTGGAGGCACGGCTCGCTCTTCGTAGGTCAGCCGGAGCGCATCCAGGCTGTCGCTCTCGTGCCGACCGAGCGACCACCAAATGACGCGAGCTCTGCGCCGACCGTGCGCGATGTCTCCGCCATCGTGCCGCTGTCCGAAGGCCTCTTCGTGGCGCAAGCCGGCGAAAGGATCCAGCCATGAGCGCGCATCGACGTTTTCGCGCAACCGCAAGCTCCAGCGCACCGTGGCGTGGATGCAGGCGGAAGGTGGGCAGAACAACCGTAAGATGGCGAGATAAAAGGCCGCGAGGTGCGGCGTCGGTCGGTTGTTTTGTTTCAAGAGGTTATGCAGCATTTCCGCGAGGTGCGAGGATTTGGCGCACCGCGCCAAAACACGGTTTTCGTTGTGATTTGCGTGCCTTGATACGATGTGCGGATCTTCGCCATGAACGGTGAAGATGGTTTCCGAATCCGGCCCGGCCGCATCCGCTCGCCCAGTGTCCAGCGCGCCAGGCCCTTCATCGCGCAGGCGCTTGCCGCCGCCCAGAGGGCTGGCGCTCGTATTTGCCGCTCCGGCCGGATCGGCCCGGGCAATCGCTCGACCTTCGGGCGTGGCCGCTCGGCAAGCGTGCGCGCCAATCGTCTCCTCACCGGCCGCTCGCGCATCGTGATCATCAAGACACGGCTGGTGCGCCACCACGCGCGCGCCGCGCCGCTTGCCGCCCATCTCACCTATCTGCGCCGCGAGGGCGTCACCCGTGACGGGGAGAAGGCAAGGCTGTTCGGGCCGGAAGGCGGGGAGGTGGATGGCGGTGCTTTCGCCGCGCGGTGTGGCGATGATCGGCACCACTTCCGCTTCATCGTCTCGCCCGAAGATGCTGTCGACATGGCGGATCTCAACACCTTCGCCCGCGATCTAATGAGCCAGATGGAGAAGGACCTCGGCACAAAACTGGATTGGGCTGGCGTCGATCACTGGAACACCGACAACCCGCACCTTCACATCATCCTGCGCGGCCAGACTGATGACGGGCAGGATCTTGTGATCTCCCGCGATTACATCAAGGAGGGGATGCGCGCCCGCGCCGCCGACCTCGTTACCCAGGAGCTCGGCCCGCGCACCGATCTCGACATCCGCCGCAATCTGCAGCGCCAGGTCGAAGCCGAACGCTGGACCCAGCTTGACCGGCAGCTTGTTCGCGATGGCCGCGACACCGGCGTCATCGACCTTGCCTCCGCCGCGAGCGCCCAGCCCGACGAGTATCACGTGTTGAAGGTCGGACGGGTGCGCAGGCTCGAAACCCTTGGCCTTGCCGAACAGGTCGGCCCAGGCCAATGGATGATCGACGAAAAGGCCGAGGCGACTCTGCGCGAGCTTGGCGAACGCGGCGATATCATCAAGCGGATGCACCGCGCCTTGACAGAACAGGGCATCGAGCGCGGCGCGGCGAACTATGTGCTGGCGGCGGAGCGCCTCGACACGCCTATCGTCGGTCGGCTGGTCGACCGCGGCCTTGATGATGAGCTGAAGGGCAGCGCCTACGCCGTGGTCGATGGCACCGACGGCCGCACACATCACATCAAGCTGTCCGATCTCGATGCCGCCGGCGACAGCGCTCCGGGTTCGATCGTCGAGCTGCGCAAGTTCCATGACTCACAAGGACATGGGCGCGCAGCGCTCGCTGTCCGTTCCGATCTCGATATTGAGCGGCAGGTTACCGCCGCCGGCGCCACCTGGCTCGATCGCCAGAACATCGCCCGCGAACCGACTGCACTGTCCGAAGGCGGCTTCGGCGCCGAGGTACGGCAGGCGATGCAGCTCCGTGCCGACCACCTCGTCCAACAGGGCCTCGGCGAGCGGCATGGCCAACGCACAACCTTCACCCGCAACCTAATAGACACGCTGCGTCGCCGCGAGTTGGAGGCGCTCGGCGAAAAGCTCTCGGCCGAAACCGGCCAGCCGTTCAACCGCGTTCGCAGTGGTGAGTTTGTGGCCGGTTCCTACCGGCAACGTTTCACGCTCGCCTCCGGCCGCTTCGCCATGATCGATGACGGCCTCGGTTTCCAACTGGTGCCCTGGACGCCGTCTCTCGAAAAGCATCTTGGCCGCCACGTCTCGGGCGTCGCTCGCGATGACGGCGGCATCGACTGGAGCTTCGCCCGCAAGCGGAGCCTCGGTCTCTAACCTCATTGTGAAGAAAGGACCGCTTCTATGTTCGCCACCAAGATACTCTGGGGCCAGATCCTCGCGGTCTTGATGATCGTTCTGATCACCACCTGGAGCGCGACGCAATGGGTAGCCTGGCGCCTGGCATTCCAGCCCGAGCTCGGCAGGCCATGGTTCCGTGTCCTGGGCTTTCCGTTTTACCTTCCGCCGTCATTCTTCTGGTGGTGGTATGGCTTCGATGCCTACGCGCCGTCGATCTTCGTAGAGGGAGCCTTTATCGCGGCTTTCGGCGGTTTCGCCTGCGTCGCCGTCGCCATCGGCATGTCGGTCTGGCGGGCTCGAGAGGCCAAGAAGGTCGAGACCTACGGCTCCGCCCGCTGGGCCGACAAGCAGGAGGTCAAGGCAACGGGCCTTCTCGGCCCCGATGGTGTGGTGCTTGGGCGATATGACAGCGCCTATCTGCGCCACGATGGGCCGGAGCATGTGCTGTGCTTCGCGCCCACACGTTCGGGCAAGGGTGTCGGCCTCGTCGTCCCGTCGCTGCTGACCTGGCCGAGCTCCGCCGTCGTTCACGACATCAAGGGCGAAAACTGGCAACTCACCGCGGGTTTTCGCGCCAGGCATGGCCGGGTCCTGCTGTTTGATCCGACCAATCCGAAATCCTCATCCTACAACCCGCTGCTCGAGGTGCGCCGCGGCGAATGGGAAGTCCGCGACGTTCAAAACATCGCTGACATCCTGGTCGATCCCGAAGGCTCGCTCGAGCGGCGAAACCATTGGGAGAAAACCAGCCATGCCCTGCTGGTCGGCGCGATCTTGCATGTCCTCTACGCCGAGCCGGACAAGACGCTTGCCGGCGTCGCCGGTTTCCTCTCCGATCCAAAGCGTCCGATCGAATCGACGCTGTCGGCGATGATGAAAACGGCGCATCTGGGTGAAGCCGGTCCGCACCCGGTTATCGCCAGCGCCGCGCGGGAGCTCTTGAACAAATCGGACAATGAGCGCTCCGGCGTGCTGTCCACCGCCATGTCGTTCCTCGGCCTCTATCGCGATCCCGTCGTGGCCGAGGTAACGCGCCGTTGCGACTGGCGCATCAGCGACCTCGTCGACGACAAGCATCCGACGACGCTCTATCTCGTCGTGCCGCCGTCCGACATCAACCGGACCAAGCCGCTCATTCGCCTTATCCTCAATCAGATCGGTCGACGCCTGACGGAAGATCTGCAGGTGAGGGCGAAAGGGCACCGGCTGCTCCTGATGCTTGACGAGTTCCCAGCACTTGGCCGTCTCGATTTCTTCGAGTCGGCGCTCGCCTTCATGGCCGGCTACGGCCTGAAAAGCTTCCTGATCGCTCAATCCCTCAATCAGATCGAGAGGGCGTACGGCGCAAACAACTCAATCCTCGACAACTGCCATGTCCGGGTAAGCTTTGCGACCAATGATGAGCGCACCGCCAAGCGCGTATCCGACGCGCTGGGAACAGCGACCGAGATGAAGGCCATGAGGAACTATGCCGGCCATCGGCTGTCGCCGTGGCTCGGTCATCTCATGGTCTCCCGTTCGGAGACGGCTCGCCCGCTGCTCACGCCTGGTGAAGTGATGCAACTGCCGGCCACCGACGAAATTGTCATGGTCTCGGGTGCGCCGCCGATCCGCGCCAAAAAGGCGCGCTATCATGACGATGCCCGCTTCAGGGAGCGTATCCTGCCGCCGCCGGTGCTGACGGCGGCAGCGGAGAGGAAACCCGACGACTGGACGAAACTGCCTCTGCCTCTCCGTCCCTGGATTGCCGAAGCCACGTCGGTGCCGTCGGCCACAGATGACGATACAACTGATTCCGAGCGTCGTCGGCAACCTGAGCTCAGTCGCGTCGAGCAGGTCGTGAAGCCTTCGACCGAGAACGAATTCGAGATCGATCACCTCGACGACGCCGACGAAGACAATGTTGCCCGCAATCGTCGATTGACGCGCCTCATGCAGGGCATTGCGCGACAGGTGTCGCTCGACCCCGGCGACGGCGTGGATATGTGAGGCTCCCATGGCAAAGCCACCCCGCAAACAACGCCTGTCCGTCTATCTCGATCCGAGGGTGATGGGCAGGCTCGCCGAACATGCGGCGCGCCGTGATCTTTCACGGTCGCTCGTCGCCGAGGCGGCCATCGAGTCGTTCCTCTCACCCGATGCCGCCGAGCGACAGGAGGCGGCGATCACCAAGCGGCTCGACCAGATCGATCGGCGTATCTCGCGCCAGGAGCGCGATGTTGGAATCGCGGTGGAGACGCTCGCTGTTTTCGTCCGCTTCTGGCTGGCGACAACACCAGCGTTGCCCGAGCCCGCGGCGCAGGCTGCCCACGCCAAGGCCGGCGAGCGCTATGATGCCTTCGTCACCGCGCTCGGCCGGCGCCTGGCGAAAGGTCCTAAGCTTCGACAGGAAATCTCCGAGGACATCGATGGCGGCCTGGACACACTCCAACCCGGCAGGCCCGTGGGCTAAATGGACGGGCGGACTGAGATTTGCAAGCATCGATATGTCGAGCCATATCAAAGCGTTGGAGTGATATGTTGTCATAAAACACGCTTTGCCAACCTGTCGAGTTTGGCAGAAGCGATAACTAGACAAAAGCAGGGTGAGGTCGCGTATACGGCAACCATGTCGGGCGCGAAATCCGCAATTCAAGATCCCTGATTGCATGAGGAACCGCGCCTTCATGAGCTTCTATGGTCACTTGGAAAAAACAGCCGTCTGAGCCGAGTCAGTTATTTTCAGTGGCTAGGCGGTGTCAGGATTTTTTGTTGAAAATTATAGTCTGTATGCTATAAGGCAAGGAAGAATGAAAAATCAGAAGCCCGCAGTATGGATGGGTTCGTCGAAGGGCGACCTGCGCGAGTTTCCGGTCGATGTTCGCCGGTTGATGGGTGTCGCAATCAACGACGCCCAGAATGGTGAGGAGCACCCGGCTGCCAACGCCCTGAAAGGCTTTGGCAGCCGCAGCATCCTCGAGGTGGTCGACGACTTCGACGGGGATACCTACCGGGCCGTCTATGCGGTGCGCTTTGCCGGAGTGATCTACGTGCTTCATTGCTTCCAGAAGAAGTCGAAGAAGGGCAGGGAGACACCCAAGCACGAAATCGATCTCGTTATGGCGCGATTGAAGGCGGCCGAGGCGCACTACCGCGAAAACTATGGGAAAGGAACAAAGTCATGACAGAAGACATCACCGCCGAAGTGAGCAGCGGCAACGTGTTTGCGGACCTCGGCTTTGACAATCCCGAAGAGGAATTGCTCAAGGCCAAGTTGGCCCGCGAGATCCGCGCCATTATCAAGCGCCGGCGCCTGACCCAGGCGAAGTCGGCCGAGCTGCTCGGGATGAAACAGCCGGACGTCTCCGCGATCGTCACCGGGCGAACGGGCAAGTTCTCGATAGATCGCCTCGTGCGTTGCCTCGATCGGCTCGATTACAAGGTGGATGTTGTGGTGCGCCATAAGCCTCGACAGTCAACTCGTGCTGAGGCCGCTTGACCAGACGCCTTCGCCGACGAGCGCACAATTGACGACGAGCGCCGCCCTTGCCTGAAGATCGCCGCCTTGATTACAGGTCGGCACCGCCAATCTCCTGTATTTGCACTCTACGCCACTACGCCTCGATATAGGTGTTGAAACCACTCGAGATGCGGCTCTCTTAATCATCCCCGTCCAGGGGCCGTCCATGTTCCCCCGGATCCAAACGGGGACAGGATGGCAGCTTCGCATCACAATTCAGAAGGTTTGGCGCGCGGCGCACGCATGCTGCGCACAGCGCTCGGACCCGCGATCGCGCGCTATCTCGACGACGCCGGCATCGTCGAAGTGATGCTCAATCCCGATGGGCGTCTGTGGATCGATCGCCTGTCGGAGGGCCTATCCGACACAGGAGAGCGTTTGTCGGCAGCGGACGGCGAACGCATTGTTCGCCTCGTCGCTCATCATGTCGGTGCCGAGGTCCACGCCGGCGCCCCACGCGTCTCGGCCGAGCTGCCCGAGACGGGGGAGCGGTTCGAGGGGCTTCTTCCTCCCGTCGTCACGGCGCCCGCCTTCGCGATCCGCAAGCCCGCCGTCGCCATCTTCACCCTTGAAGACTATGTCGCGGCCGGGATCATGTCGGCGTGCCAGGCGGACGCACTTCGGCTGGGCGTTGCCGATCGAGCGAACATTCTCGTCGCTGGCGGCACATCCACGGGCAAGACCACGCTGATCAACGCGCTGCTCGCTGAAGTGGCCAAGACTGCCGATCGCGTCGTCATTATCGAGGATACGCGCGAGCTGCAATGCGCCGCGCCCAATCTCGTGTCGATGCGCACGAAAGACGGGGTCGCGTCGCTCTCCGATCTTGTTCGCTCATCGCTGCGCCTGCGCCCCGACCGCATTCCGGTCGGCGAGGTGCGCGGGGCCGAGGCGCTCGAGCTGCTCAAGGCCTGGGGCACCGGCCACCCCGGCGGCCTTGGCACGATCCACGCCGGCAGCGCCATTGGCGCGCTCCGCCGCATGGAACAGCTCATCCAGGAAGCCGTCATCACGGTTCCACGCGCGCTGATCGCCGAAACGATCGACCTGGTTGCCGTCCTTTCCGGCCGCGGCTCCGCGCGCCGGCTGTCCGAACTCGCCCGTGTCGATGGCCTCCGCCCGGACGGTGATTACCAGGTCGCGCCAGCCGTCATCGAGGGCGACGACAGCCCAACCTTCCTCATCCAAAGCCCTGAAGGAGAAAATCCGTGATCCAACGCCTGCGCCTCGCGCGCCATCGTCTCGCCATGACCGTTTCCGGTGCCACGCTCGTCCTGGTGATGGCCGCGCCCGCTTATGCCTCCGGCTCGTCGATGCCGTGGGAACAGCCGCTGCAACAGATCCTCCAGTCGATCGAAGGGCCGGTCGCCAAGATCATGGCGGTGATCATTATCATCGTGACCGGCCTGACACTCGCCTTCGGCGACACGTCGGGCGGCTTCCGCCGGCTCATCCAGATCGTGTTCGGCCTGTCGATCGCTTTCGCGGCGTCGAGCTTCTTCCTGTCGTTCTTCTCGTTCGGCGGCGGAGCGCTGGTCTGATGGCGGGTTCGGTCGAACAGAGCGGGTCAATGCCGGACTACGCAGTGCCGGGTTATGCGGTCCTCGTGCACCGGGCGCTGACCGAGCCGATCCTGCTCGGTGGCGCCCCGCGCGCCATTGCCATCATGAACGGGACGCTCGCCGGCGCGGTGGGGCTGGGGCTGCGTCTGTGGCTCGTCGGCATCGCCATCTGGGCGATCGGCCATGTTGCCGCCGTCTGGGCCGCCAAACGCGATCCGCTCTTCGTCGACGTCGTTCGCCGGCATCTGCGCATCCCCGCGCATCTCACGGTCTGAGGGAGGTCGCGCCGATGATGAACCTTGCCGAATATCGTAACCGTAGCAGCCGGCTCGCCGACTTCCTGCCCTGGGTGGCATTGGTCGGCGCCGGCGTCGTCCTCAACAAGGACGGCAGCTTCCAGCGCACCGCGCGCTTTCGCGGTCCCGATCTCGACAGCGCCGTTCCGGCCGAACTGGTTGCCGTCGCCGGCCGCCTCAACAATGCCTTCCGCCGTCTCGGCTCCGGTTGGGCGATCTTCGTCGAGGCGCAGCGCCATGCCTCGACCCGTTATCCCGACAGCAGCTTTCCGGATGCGGCCTCGACGCTGGTCGACGCGGAGCGCAAGGCGGGCTTCGAGGAGGCCGGCGCGCATTTCGAGTCCAGCTACTTCCTGACGCTCACCTATCTCGCGCCCGCCGAAGATACTGCGCGAGCGGAAAGCTTGCTCTACGAAGGCCGCGAGAAGAGGGGCCTCGACCCCAACGCGGTGCTGACCGGGTTCGCCGATCGCAGCGACCGCGTCCTGCGCCTTGTCGAAGCCTTCATGCCGGAGTGCCGCTGGCTCGATGACGCCGAGACGCTGACCTATCTGCATGGCTGCGTCTCGACCAATCGCCACTGTGTCCGCGTTCCCGAAACACCGATGTATCTCGATGCCATGCTGGCCGACCAGCCGCTGACCGGCGGGCTCGAGCCGCGGCTTGGCGCGTCGCACCTGCGCATTCTCACGCTCACGGGGTTCCCGACCGCGACCACGCCGGGTCTGCTCGACGAGTTGAACCGGCTGGCCTTCCCTTATCGCTGGTCGACACGCGCGATCTTGCTCGACAAGACAGACGCGACCAGGCTGCTGACAAAGATCCGGCGTCAATGGTTCGCCAAGCGCAAATCGGTCGCGGCGATCCTTAAGGAGGTGATGACCAACGAGGCATCCGTCCTCGTCGACACCGACGCCGCAAACAAGGCCGCCGATGCCGACATGGCGCTGCAGGAACTCGGCGCCGACTATGCTGGCATGGCCTATGTCACCGCGACGGTGACGGTTTGGGACGATGATCCCGGCATCGCCGACGAAAAACTGCGCCGGGTCGAAAAGGTCAGCCAGGGCCGCGATTTCACGGCGATTATCGAAACCATCAACGCCGTCGACGCCTGGCTCGGCAGCCTGCCGGGTCACGTTTACGCCAACGTCCGTCAACCTCCCATCTCCACCCTCAATCTCGCCCACATCATTCCGCTTTCCGCGGTGTGGGCGGGCGAGGTGCGGGACGAGCATTTTGCAGCGCCCCCTCTGCTCTTCGGCAAGACCGAAGGCTCGACCCCGTTCCGGCTTTCGCTTCACGTCGGCGACGTTGGCCATACGCTGATCGCCGGCCCGACCGGCGCTGGCAAGTCCGTGCTTTTGGCTCTGATGGCACTGCAGTTCCGCCGCTATGCAGGCTCGCAGGTTTTCGCCTTTGATTTCGGCGGCTCGATCCGCGCGGCGGCACTTGCCATGGGCGGCGACTGGCATGATCTCGGCGGCGATCTCAGCGATGGGGCAATCGACAGCGTCAGCCTTCAACCGCTCGCGCGTGTTCATCATGTCCCCGAGCGCGCCTGGGCCGCTGACTGGATCGTGGCGATCCTGACACGCGAAGGTGTGACGATCACACCTGAGATCAAGGAGCATATCTGGACGGCGTTGACCTCGCTGGCGTCCGCGCCGGTCGGGGAGCGCACCATCACCGGTCTCGTGGTGCTGCTGCAATCAAACGATCTCAAGCAGGCATTGCGCCCCTATTGCGTCGGGGGTCCTTACGGCCGGTTGCTCGATGCCGAGCGCGAGCATCTCGGATCGGCGTCTGTCCAGGCTTACGAGACCGAAGGGCTGATCGGAACGGGTGCTGCGCCCGCGGTGCTGTCCTATCTCTTCCATCGAATCGAGGACCGGCTCGATGGCTCGCCAACCCTTCTCATCATCGACGAAGGCTGGCTTGTGCTGGACGATGAGGGCTTTGCCGGCCAGCTCCGCGAATGGCTGAAGACGCTGCGCAAGAAGAACTCCAGCGTCATCTTCGCCACGCAGTCGCTCAGCGACATTGACGGCTCGGCAATCGCGCCCGCGATCATCGAGAGCTGCCAGACCCGTCTTCTGCTGCCGAACGAGCGCGCCATCGAGCCGCAGATCACGGCGATCTATCGTCGCTTCGGCCTCAACGATCGGCAGATCGAGATCATCGCGCGGGCGATGCCGAAGCGCGACTATTACTGCCAGTCCCGACGCGGCAACCGGCTGTTCGAGCTCGGTCTGTCGGATGTGGCGCTCGCGCTCTGCGCTGTGTCCTCGAAGACCGACCAGGCCGCGATCGCACGCATCTTCGCCGAGCACGGCCGCGACGGATTCCTCGCAGCCTGGCTTAGCCATCGTGGCGTCGGCTGGGCCGCTGAACTTGTTCCCGCCCTAACCAGCCCCGCCCTCACCAACAAGGAGAAGTCCCCATGAAACTGCGCCGTTCCCTTGGCATGCGGTTCGCCGCCGCACTGCTTGTCGCACCCGCCGCATTCTCGCCCTTCCTGGCGACGCCGGCACACGCCATCATCGTTTTCGATCCGTCGAACTATTCGCAAAACGTCCTGACGGCAGCGCGCTCGCTCGAACAGATCACCAACCAGATCACCTCGCTCCAGAACCAGGCGCAGATGCTCATCAACCAGGCGCGCAATCTCGCAAGCCTGCCGTTCTCCTCGCTGGAACAGCTTCAGCAGTCCGTGCAGCGTACGCAGCAACTGCTCAGTCAGGCGCAGAACGTTGCCTATGACGTGCGGCAGATCGATCAGGCCTTCCAGCAGAAATACGGCAACGTCTCGCTATCGGCTTCGGATCAGCAACTCGTCGCCGACGCGCGCTCGCGCTGGGGCAACACGGTTGGTGGCCTTCAGGATGCCATGCGTGTGCAGGCGGGCGTCGTCGGCAACATTGACACCAATCGCAGTGAGATGTCGGCACTGGTCGGCCAAAGCCAGGGTGCGACGGGCGCGCTTCAGGCAACACAGGCCGGCAACCAGCTCCTCGGGCTTCAGGCGCAGCAGCTTGCCGATCTCACCGCTGTCGTCGCCGCGAATGGTCGGGCGCAAGCGTTGCAATCGGCCGAGCAGGCCACCGCCGCCGACCAGGGCCGGGAGCAGCGCCGCCGCTTCCTGACGCAGGGCTCGGGCTACCAACCCGGCAGTGCGCAGATGTTCTATGGCAAGAACTAAGGCCGGAGCGATGGATGGCAAGATCCTCGCTCGTGTCAGTGCGGTCGTCTTCATCGCGGTCGCTTTGACAGTGACCGCGATCGAGATGAGCAGCAAGGACGATGAGCCTGACGCCCTTGGGACACGGGACCGTTCCACCGCGTCACAAGACCTGCTCGCGTTCGAATTGCGCCGCTGTTCCGGGATCGGCGAGGCCGGTCCTCGCGATCCCGGTTGTCTGAAAGCCTGGGCAGAGAGCCGGCGCCGGTTTCTCCGTCAACGTGACTCGGCAACCGCGCCTGCGCCGGTAGCGCCGACAACGCTGTTTCCGAATGTGCCCGCGTCAGGCGACCGGCAAGAAGGGGAGGGGACGGATGTGACCGCTCCCGCGATGCAGGTCGAGCCGCCTCGGCCGGAGGCGCGCTGACATGGGCGGCATGGGCGTCATCGACCATTTCCTCGAAGTCTTCACACGCTACATCGACAGCGGCTTCGGCCTGCTCGGCGGCGAGGTGGGCTTCATCGCCACAACTCTGATCGTCATCGACGTGACGCTGGCGGCGCTCTTCTGGTCCTGGGGTGCCGACGACGACATCATGGCGCGCCTCGTCAAGAAGACGCTCTTCGTCGGCGTCTTCGCCTACCTCATTTCCAACTGGAACAATCTCGCCCGCATCGTCTTCGAAAGCTTCGCCGGGCTTGGCCTGAAGGCCTCGGGTACGGGTTTTACCGTCAACGATCTCATGCGCCCGGGCAAGGTGGCGCAGACCGGGCTCGATGCCGGCCGGCCGTTGCTGGACTCGATCTCGAACATGATGGGCTATTGGTCCTTCTTCGAGAACTTCATCCAGATCGCCTGCATGTTCTTCGCCTGGGCGCTGGTGCTGCTGGCCTTCTTCATCCTGGCGATCCAGCTCTTCGTCACCCTGATCGAGTTCAAGCTGACGACGCTCGCCGGTTTCGTGCTGATACCCTTCGGTCTGTTCGGCAAATCCGCGTTCATGGCCGAGCGGGTGCTTGGCAACGTCATCTCGTCCGGCATCAAGGTGCTCGTGCTCGCCGTCACCATCGGCATCGGCTCAACCCTTTTCTCCGAGTTCACTTCCGGATTCGGCGGGACCACGCCGTCGATCGACGACGCCATGGCGATCGTGCTGGCCGCGCTGTCGCTGCTCGGCCTTGGCATATTTGGACCTGGTATCGCCAACGGTCTCGTCTCCGGCGGCCCGCAGCTCGGCGCGGGTGCGGCGGTCGGCACCGGGCTCGCCGCCGGCGGCATGGCAGCAGTGGGCACAGCGGCCGGCGGCGCCATCGTGTCCGGAGGCGTGGCTGTCAGCAGCGGTGCTGCAACGGCGGCCCGTGGCGGTGCCGCCACCGCGGGCAGGGCATCCACAGCCTACGGCCTCGGCGCGGCGGGACAGTCAGGCTTCTCCGGCGTCGCATCCGGGCTCGGCGGTGTCATCAGCGCCGGCGCGCAGGGCGCCATCTCACCGCTGAAGCGAGCGGCAAATAATGCGGCAGGCAGCATGAAGCAGAGCTTCCAGTCCGGCGCTCGCGCTGCCTTCCAGACGACAGGCGGATCCTCCACGGCTGGCACAATCGGCGCGAACGCGCCCGAAGCCAGCTCCGCTCCCGTTGCGTCCTCCGCCACTGAAAGTCAGCCTGCCTGGGCGAAGCGCATGAAGCGCTCGCAACAGAAGTCCCATGGCGTCCAGGCCGCCGCCCACGCTGTTCGCAGTGGCGACAGCCATGGCGGCGGCTCCTCGATCAACCTCTCTGAAAGAGACTAAGCATGTTCAAACGACCGTCCACGCACTACGGCAGATCCCCACAACCCGAGACGCCCTACCAGCGTGCTGCGCAGGTCTGGGACGAGCGCATCGGTTCCGCTCGCGTGCAGGCGCGCAACTGGCGGTATATGGCTTTCGGTTGCCTGGCGCTCGCCGCGGGCTTCTCCGCAGCGCTCATCTGGCAATCCGCGAAAGGCTCGATCGTGCCTTGGGTGGTGCAGGTCGATCGTCTCGGCCAGGCGCAGGCCGTGGGACCCGCGATCGGCGACTATCAGCCGAGCGATCCGCAGATTGCCTTCTACCTGGCACACTTCCTCGAACAGGTGAGGTCGATCCCCGCCGATCCGGTCATCGTGCGGCAGAACTGGCTGCGCGCCTATGACTTCGCGACGAAGGGCGGGGCGCTGGCCCTCAACGACTATGCGCGCGCCAATGACCCGTTCACCAAGGTCGGCAAACAGCAGGTCGCCGTCGACGTGTCGTCGGTCATCCGCGCATCGCCGGCGAGCTTCCGCATCGCCTGGATCGAACGCCGCTATCAGGATGGATCACTCGCTTCCACGGAGCGCTGGTCGGCCATTCTCACCATTGTCATGCAGCCCCCGCGCGACGCCGACACGCTGAGGAAGAATCCGCTCGGCATCTACATCAACGCCATCAACTGGTCGAAGGAGCTTGGACAATGATGCCCGCACTCTGCAACACCGCCCCCCGGGGGTGTCCGGCTTTCCTCGTTCGCGCAATGCCGGCCTTACGCAAAATGGCCTTTCCAGCACTTCTGCTTTTGACCTCGGCGCTTGCGGGCTGTGCCACCAGGCAGAAGCCGCCGGAGATTTCCTATGACGATCCGGTCCCGGCCGTGCAGGCGGTCGATCCGCCCCCGCCCGTCAAGGTGGTGGAGCTGTCCAAGCCGCTGCCGCTTCCAGGCCAGTTGAAGCCGGTCGGCAAGGCCGCAAAGCCCGACCCGGAACCGACCGATCCGGCCGCGCGCGTGAACCTGGCCAATGCGGCCGCGCGCGTCCAGCCTGTCCGCAACGGCTTCATCAACTCGATGCAGGTCTATCCGTTCGTCGATGGCGCGCTCTATCAGGTTTATGCCTCGCCGGGGCAGATCACCGACATCGCGCTGCAGCCCGGCGAGCAGCTCGTCGGCTCCGGTCCCGTCGCCGCCGGCGACACCGTGCGCTGGATCATCGGCGATACCGAGAGCGGTACGGGCGGCGCCAAGCAGGTCCACATCCTCGTCAAGCCGACGCGCGCCGACCTTCTCACCAATCTCGTCATCAACACCGATCGGCGGACCTATCACATGGAACTGCGCTCGACGCCGTCGACCTATATGGCATCGGTTTCCTGGCAATATCCGCAGGACCAACTCATCGCTTTGCGGCGTCAGAACCAAGAGGCTGAAGCTGTGCAGCCGGTCTCGACGGGCATCGATCTTTCTCGCGTCAATTTCCGATACCAGGTGACAGGCGATCGCGCACCATGGCGGCCGTTGCGCGCCTTCGACGATGGCAAGCAGGTGTTCATCGAGTTCCCGCGCGGCATCGGCCAGGGTGAGATGCCGCCACTGTTCGTGGTCGGGCCGGAAGGTGACACGTCCGAGCTGGTCAACTATCGCGTGCGCGGCAACTACATGATCGTCGACCGGCTGTTTGCCGCCGCCGAGTTGCGCTTCGGCGCCGGCAAGAACCAGCAGCGCATCCGCATCTCCCGCACCGATGGGGTGAAGAGCAGTCGATTTTCATGGATGCGTGGCCCTGGTGAGACCCCGCAAGCGACGTCCCTCCGAACAAACA
Organism: Mesorhizobium sp. M0016; assembly: GCF_040324035.1. Taxonomy (NCBI): domain Bacteria; kingdom Pseudomonadati; phylum Pseudomonadota; class Alphaproteobacteria; order Hyphomicrobiales; family Phyllobacteriaceae; genus Mesorhizobium; species Mesorhizobium sp. M0016. Next base: position 102,581 of record NZ_JAMYVM010000016.1, read on the forward strand.
GGGGAGGGTCGTCATCATGAGCGACAGATTGGATCCCGGGAAGGAAGAGGGCCGGGGGCCGGCGGATGACGCCCGGCCGGAGGCGTCGGTCGAGGATGACGCCCGGCCCCTGACAGGCGAGCCGGCCGCAGCCATGCGGCTGCGCGCCGAGCAACCGCGGGTGACGCGTCTGTCCCGCAAGGCGCTGGCCGCGTTGGGGCTCACCGCAAGCCTCGCTGTCGGCGGTGCGCTGATCTACGCGCTGCAGAACCGTCAACAAGGCCAGGGTCAGGAGCTGTACTCAACCGACAATCGCTCGACGCCCGATGGGCTCGCCGGCCTGCCAAAGGACTATGCAGGCGTCCCAAAGCTTGGCCCACCGCTTCCCGGCGATCTCGGCCGCCCGATCCTCGCCGCGCAGAATGGCGGCCCCGCGCTATCAACAGGTCCCGTTGGACTGGACCAGGAGGAGCAGCGCCGGGAGCAGGAACTGGAAGCGGCGAGGACGGCGCGCTTGTTCGCGTCCACGCAAACGCGGCCTGCAAGTGACACGACCGTCGCTCAAGTCACGACAGAAACCGTGCCACGGCCTGATCTCTCCAGCCTTGGGTTCGCGCCGCAGCCGGCCACGCCCTCGGCGCAGGACCGGCAGCGCGCGTTCCTTGATCAGCCGGCGGACAAGCGAACCGTCTCGCCTGATCGCGTCGCGGCGCCGGCGTCGAAAAACGTCCTGCAGGCGGGCGCTGTCATCGCGGCCGCCCTCATCACCGGCATTCGCTCCGACCTGCCGGGTCAGATTACCGCGCAGGTGACGGAGAATGTCTATGACAGCCCCACCGGACAAGTCCGTCTCATTCCGCAGGGTACGCGCCTCATCGGCCAGTATGACAATGGTGTCGGCTTCGGCCAGCGTCGCGTGTTGCTGGTCTGGACCAGACTGATTTTTCCGAACGGCCGCTCCATCATTCTGGAACGTCAGCCTGGCGCGGACGCGGAAGGCTATGCTGGGCTCGAGGACGGCGTTGACTATCACTGGGGCGAGCTCTTCAAGGCTGCAGCGCTCTCCACGGTTCTGAGCATCGGCGCGCAGGCAGGCTCATCGGGCCAGGAGAGCGACATCATGCGCGCTCTTCGTCAGGGTGCTTCCGACAGCATCAGCCAGACAGGCCAGCAGATCGTGCAGCGGCAGCTCAATATAGCGCCGACACTCACCATCCGACCGGGATACCCGGTGCGCGTCATCGTCACGCGCGATCTCGTGCTTGAACCTTATGGAGGCTGAAATGGCCAAGCTGAAACTGGGGCCAATCGCTGACGACAAACCTGTCAAGGTCATGGTGGAGCTTCCCGCGGCATTGCACCGTGACCTGACCGCTTATGCCGAGATCCTCGGCCGCGAAGCGGGGCACCGGCCCGCCGATGCGCCGCGCCTCATCGTTGCGATGTTGGAGCGGTTCATTGCGACGGATCGGGGCTTTGCCAGGGCAAAGCGTTCGGAAAGTGCTGGCTAAGGGCCTGGGGACCGAAGTCGAACCGGGTCAGTCGCGCCTCCCATTCATGGCGTGACTTCAGAAATCGCGCCGCGGCGAGCTCCTCCATTGACAGGTCCCGGGTCGTGCTGCTGTCGCCATGTTTCTTGCGGTCCCAACCAGCCGCAAGAGCGCGCGCTTTGGGTTCGATTCAAGCCACACTGCCTTGATCCAACTGATGCTGCTCTGCCCACGGATCGGTTTCCACACTGTGGCGTCGATGGCGACTGTCCTGGCAAAACCCTCGCCCGCCAGAGTGACGCCTTGACCGAGTTGCACCTTGAGGATGACCGTTGCTTCGCTGGCGCGACATATCTGGATAGCGGGGCCACCATTCGCAGCGATATGCTCCAGCAATTGCGGATCCCGGGAGGATTCGCCTGAAACCAGCAGACACGTATCTGCAAGATCTGCCCATCTGACCGCAGGCTTTTCTGCAAGCGGATGGTAGCAGGGCAGGAGAACGAACAAACGCTCGTGCGCAAATATCTCGCTACGGCACAGGGCGGCGTTCTCAAGCCCGTGCGTGAAGACGATGTCGAGGCGCCGGCGGCGTATAGCCGCCAGGCACTGTTCGAGTGGAACGTCTTCGATCTCGACGCACACGTCTGGATGTAAACGGCCAAAACGATCGATGAGACGTGTCACGAACGTGCGCCCCATCTGGGCGCATAATCCTATCCTGAGCGTTTTGACATCCTGGTGACCGCGACTACCTCCAGCCAGTGCATCCTGCAAGCCTTCATAATGGGCCCGGACAAGATCGACCCAGGCCCGGCCTGCCTCGGTCAGCCGAACGCCATGGACGTCGCGGTCAAACAACTGCATGTCGAGCAACTGCTCGAGAGCTACGATGTTGCGGCTGACACAGGATTCCCTCACTCTGAGAACTCTTGCAGCCTGCCTGAGGCTGCCATGGTCGACAGCTGCGAAGACATGGTCCAAACGGCGGAGCGTGTTGTCGACCTGTCCCAAGGCGCAGGAGCCTATTCCTGCGCGGCAGGGACGCTAACGGGCAGGGGCGGACACAAGCTCGTTTCGTAGACGTACTCGTGCGGAATGGCCGGAGTGGCCATCTGGGAGAGGTACCGGTTTAGGTTTTCCTCGCTATTGCTCGCCGCCAGGCTACAGAAATTTCCGCTGTTCCACGTCAGTGAGCAGTAGCTGAAATGCTGGCGTATGGCGTCGGCCATCTGTGCCAAAGTCACCTCATTGCCGAACATCGTATCCAGAACGAGGGTTTGCTTCTTCTCGATTTCATCTGGGGGAAAATAGCGCGCCTTGAACCCAAAATCCTTCTGGTATTCGCGACGCCTGTAGTCCGGCTCCTCGGTTGCCCGGAACTTTTCGACGAAGACGAAGATTCCGTCCTGCTTGAGGTGCTGGGTCACGAATTCGATCTGGCTTGCTCTGTTGGGCGAGTACATCTGAAAGGTCGTATCTTCGAGAATGATGTCGAACCCGTGGGCAAAATTTGCCAGTCGCGGATCTGAACGCAGGACGTCCTTTGTCAAATGATGAAAGGGGCCGACGAAGAAGTCAGCGTGCGGCGGTTCGCCATAAGCCATGAAGCAATTGTAATTCTCCGCGTTCGGGCTGCACGACAGTGTGCGTATCTGTCCCTCCGACAGTTCGGACAGTGTCCTCGCCATCGTGCCTTCCGCTGTTCCAAGGCTGTATAGCGAATGCGGACCACCACGATCCCGTGCGTATTTCAGCATTGCGTAGGCCGTCCGGCACTCCTCCTCCAATCTGTAGGGAATGCTGCCGTGATAATGCTGGTCAAAAAAGCCTTGTCGTGCCGCATGAAGGCTGACCAGGCCGCGCAGCAGTTCATCGCTCGGCAGAAGCCGGGCGTCGGCGACGGGCTTGCGGATTGGCATCCCGCTCTTGCCAGCGGCGGTCGCCGCGAAAAAGCCTGCCAGTCCGTTGATCCGTGGGCCGTGGTCGCACTCAGCCAGAAAGTCGTCGAGTCCACGCATCGCAGTATGCCTCCAGCAACATTGGTGAGATGCCGATACGTCGATGGGGGAAATTCCACCAAGATAAGTGGGGTCTAATATTTCACCGGGCTCAAGTATTGGCTGAGCCAACTGGTAGGCCTGCCGGATACAGGCGGCTTTCACTCGTTTGCCATTTTTTCGCTAAAGTCACATCTTCTACCAATCCAGAGTTATTTGCGTGTTGTTCAGCAACCCATGGTTCGCCACATCATGCGACGACTGGCCGCTCGCCAGTAAGGAGGCTGCGGATACGTGAATACTCTTGCGCTCGACCCGACCCAGAATCGCCGTTCCCGGCACCAGTCGCTTACACACAAATATGAGAATTGGGGGAGCGTGCGGGCGGACGTGGTCAAAAGAACCGGGCTTGAGCGCCAGGAAACAAGAATCCTGCAGCCAAACCATTTGTTCCTGATGAACCTGAAGGGCACGGCGTGCCGCGGAGAAGACATCGTGGATGGGCGCCGGATTGCCTTTTTGCCGCGCCGGGCCGGTTCGATAATCTTCATGCCCGCCGGCAGTGATTGGAATGGGTGGGACGAGGGGGACGCGACCGCTTCCTACCTCCTAGTCTCGATTGCAAAAGAGTTCGCCGACGATGTGTTTGCGGGAACGGCTCGCCATCGCCCGGCAGTGCTGCCGCCGTCGATCGGGTTTCGGGACGGCACTGTAGAGTTGGCGTTGCAGAGGATTGCCTTGGAGCTCAAGCAGCCTGACCCCATCAGCGCAACGATGGTGGAGTGCCACGCCACGCAATTGCTCGGCCAAATGTTGAGGTTGAACGGCTTCCATCAGGAGCCGGCAAAAGGCGGTTTGTCATCGTTCGATCTCAAGCGGGCGGTGGACATGATCGAGACGTTGTCGGACGGCAGACCTACGCTCGCCGATCTGGCGAAAGAAATTGGGGTTAGCCGGTTCCATTTCTGGAGGGCCTTCAAGCAGTCGACAGGCATGACGCCGCACGCATTCATTGCGCAGCGACGGCTGGAGCAGGCCGCGGACATGCTGCGATCGACCAGTCTGTCGGCGACGGAAATCGCGATGGAATGTGGTTTCGGCAGCTCGAGCCATTTCACGACCGCCTTTAAGCGGGCATTCGGCGCGGTCCCGACGGAGTTTCGTCGTAACTGCAGAATCTAGCCCGCCGCTTGACATCACAGTAAAGCAGGCTTGGCGGAAGACGGTATCCATCGGCGGTCAGCCGGATACGCCGCTCATGTCAAACCTGGTTCGAGTTCATCATGGCAAAGGACGGGCCGGCCGGTCCAGTCCCTGCCTCGGATTCCTGGCCAGCACGCTATCGGCGGCCGTTGCCCGAAACGGCTACTACATCGCATCCGCCTGGATTCTCGTCGAGCGAGGGTACGGAACCGCCGGCGTGGCGACGTTCCTTGCGATCGTCAGCGTTGTCGAATTCATCGCGAGCCCTCTGGCCGGTGTAGCGGCGGATCGATTTGACAGGCGATGCTTGAACGTTGCGGCAGACCTCAGCCGCTTCGTCGTTATGCTGGCTACCGCTTGCGCGCTTCTCGACATGGACGTGTTTGTGATTATCTGTCTGTCAGCGGCCCTCTTTTCGTTTTGCGACCGTGTCGCGCTTACAAGCTCTCAATCGTTGATCCCCGTGATAGCTGACGGCCGCGATCTTGTAGCCTCGAATTCCGCCGTCTTCTTCGTCATGCAGGTCGGCGATCTCGGCGCAGCTTTGCTTGCAGGGCCTTTGCTGCATGATCGCTCCCCAGTCCTGCCATTCACCGTTATTGCTGCCTTCTTTTTGTTTTCATCGGGCTGCCTAGCCTTGATGCGGCTGCAACCGGTTTCGCGTGATGTCCGCTTCGCCAAAATCTCGGCAGCACAATTAGATCCAAGCCTGCGTCGTCTCATCGGCGTCTACGCGCTTCTCTACACAAGCGCGGTGCTTGTCAGCGTCATGGGATCTAGCTTCGTCTTCCAGGAGCAGAAGGGTACTGCCGCGGATTTCGGCTACCTTGAGGCTGCATGGTCGGCGGGCTCACTGATCGGTGCGGTCTCTCTATTCCGGATTGAAAGAGCGATGAGTACCCACGTGCGGCATCTCATGCTTTTGGGCTTAACGGCGCTGGTACTCATGGCGCTGGCATCTCTGCCCACGCCCTGGACAGTGATCCTTTTTGTCGCGCTCGGATTTCTATACAATCTTGGACGCGTCAGCGTTGAAGTCACATTGCAGTCGCATGTATCCATTTATCTTTTGGGCCGGGCCAAAGGCATTATGCATAGTGTGGCCGTGGTACTCGGGTTACTCATCTTCGGCATCGCCGCCGCTGTCGGAGATCGAGCATTTCCTTCGACGATTTTCTTGAGCTTTGGCGTGGCGCTCCTCGTCAGTATTTTGTGTTTGAGCGTGGGTGTAATTCAGACACGAGAAAAAGGTGAAACGTGAGGTGGAAGAGCTAACAGCAGGCGTAGATGCGAAACAGGCAGTCCTGGGGTCGCTGACGGCACTCTACCCCTGGATGAGCCCATACCATTCCCGGCCGATCCGTGATTATGCGTTTCGCCTGTTTACGGCGCCGGCTTCGGTTCCCATGCCAGAAATCCGGCTCCGAGCCTTCACCAAACTACTCGACATCATCAGGAAGGCAGCGACACGAAACGGGTTGTCTGCCGATACCGCCTTGGAAATCTGCAGGGATTTCCAAAGGCGCCGCGTGTTGCAGACAGGCCCTCATTTGTTTCTCCTCCTGGAGCCGGAAGCCTATTATACGCATATCTTCAGCCTCCTTGGTCTCTCGGCGCATGGCTGTTCGACCTACGTTTCCTACGCCGTTTCGACGGTGAATCTCGTCGAAAAGCCACGCAAGGGACCAGGCTGGATCACCGTTGACGGCAAGCCGGTCAACGTCTTTGGCCTGAGCCGAAGCCGGATGATCGGATACAGCCTGCTAGCCGGGCCGGGACCTTACAGGTTCGAGTTGTTACCGAGGGAGCCAAATACTGGGGGAGACGCGCTCACGCTGCTTCGTAGCCTTCTGCCGAAAACGCAATTCGACCGGCCGGCGCATGCCATCAAGGCAGCCAATCTCATCCTTTGGCCAAGAATGTTCGGAGACCGCTTTGCCTTCCTGCAGATCGACGACGAGGATATCGCCGACCTGGTGGCCGACCATCTGTCGGACGAAAATTCCTGGCTACGCATGAGACTGCTGGAAGACCCGAAGTTCGCCTCCAATATCCTTGCCGGCATCGATGGGCTCGCGTCCGGCCCCTGGAGTGGCTGGCTCGCGCGCGGTACCGACTTCTTCTGGCTCTACGAAAATGGCAAACGCCTTCCGCTGCGTCTGGTTGCCGGAGAGCTCATCGATCCCGCGACCGGTATGAAGGTGGCGTGCTTCACAGCCCCCGATATCCTTGAGCGGCTGGCAAATCGCAGCCTTGTCCCGAATCTCCTGCTGATGTTTCTGGTTTTGTCGATCCTGCCCGGCGTGCGCGCGCTTGGAGGCAGCTATCAGCCGATCTATTACCCCCTGATGCGCTATGTCGTCTCCCGGGCGCTTGAGGCCACAGGCGTGGATGAAGATCTTCAGCAGGCTCTCGCAAGCGACGACGTACCGGGTGCTTGGGGACATCGGGTAATTGAGTGTGATGATGATCCGCTCGAGCTATTCCTGAAGGGCAGGAACGGCGCGATGAGTGATCTCATCGGCCGTTTGGGCGACATTTCCTTCGCCGAGGCTTGTGGAAGCATGAAAGGCTTCGTGACAGACCCGTCGTGGAATGAACTTCACAGCCGACTGCGGCAGGGGTTGGTCACGCCGTCCGATGCGGAATGGGCCTTTTCCTGAAATGTCCTATGCACTTCCCATGTGTACGACGGTTACGAATGGCAGCTTTGCGCCCCATGTCGGTCATTGAGCAAGCCATAGTTGCATCCGAAAGCGGACACTTCCGCCAACGGCCACCTTTGCGCTTACCGGCTATCCCAACGGAGCAACAGGCGGTTACGCTCGACGCCGCTCGGCGCCTCGGTAATCGACGCTCTTCAAAATTCAGACTGGACCGGTGCCCTACTGACGAAGCCAGTAGCACTAACGCCTTCCCGCCCTGGGCCGCGTTCGCTATGTCTGGCCGCGCCGTCCGCCTTGGATCCACCTGATGTGCCCAGGACAGCTTGTATGACCACAAGCTAATATGATACCTTGCACAATGCGCGGATTGCTGGCACTTGGAATGCTGGTTTTGGCGGCTACAACAGCAGCCGCAGGTGAGCAGTTGTTCGACTCCATCGCCGCCGGCGACAAGGGTGCCGTGGAGCAAGCCCTGGCAGGCGGTGCCGACGTCGACAGCCGGGCGCGCGACCAGGCAACGCTGCTCATCGCTGCAGCGCTCGATAACCAGCCGGAAATCGCCGACTTCTTGCTGGCCAAGGGTGCCGACATCATGGCGCGTAACTCGGGCGGCTTTACCCCGCTTCATGCGGCGGCCTTCTCGGGCAGCCTGCCGATCGCCAAGCTGCTGTTGGAAAAAGGCGCGGTGCTCGACGATGCCGCCAACAAGGCGGGTGCTACGCCGTTGCTGGTGGCCGGCGAGGAAAACCACGTTGAACTGGCCGAGTTCCTCATTGCGAAAGGTGCCAATGTGAACCATGCCGAGGGGCATGGCTACATGCCGATAACGCGCGCATTCTGGAAGGGCAACACGGATATCATACGACTTTTCAAACGCCATGGTGCTACCTGCCAAGCCAAAATTCTTGGCGAGGCGAACGCGGCGAAGTGCGCCGAGATCCACGATTAACGGAGGATACAGATGAGCACGATGATCAAGCCACGACTGGTTCGGAGTTTGGGGACGGCTGCCCTGGTCGCGGTAGCTGTGGTCGCCGGCGCGGGATCGGCATGTGCCGACGATTCGGTAAACACCGGCTATTTTGGTGGTGTGGCGATCATGGGCTACGACACGGTCGCTTACTTCACTGACGGCAAGGCCGTGAAGGGCTCCGAAGAGTTCACTTATGAATGGCTGGGGACACCTTGGCATTTCGCCAGCAAGAAACACCAGGAAATGTTCATGAGCGAACCGGTCAAGTACGCTCCTCAATATGGCGGGTACTGCGCCGGCGAAGTCGTGGGCGGAGGGGTCACGGTCAATGTCGATCCTGAGGCATTCAAGATTATCGACGGCAAGCTCTACCTGATCTACGACGTCGACAATGCGGATGATTTCGCCGCGCATGCAGCTGAAAATATCCCGAAAGCCGATGCCAACTGGCCGAAGGTCGCGGCCAATTTGGAACTCGATCACTATCATTGAGACGCGCGTGTGCGTCTACCGAACCACGGTGAAGTGAAACACCTTGCTTGTATTGGCATAGGAGTAGCTTTTGCCGGCTGCGTCGTTGCGTCTGTAGACGGGACCACAGTCGGGGCGACCGAACAGGTTCTCGCTCTGCTCGCACAACAGATCGCCATCGACGTAGACGGTCTCGGTGACTAGCCGCGTCGTAGAGCGGAAGGCCGCCTTGCCGTCGCTTCCGATCTGAAGGAAGGCTGGTTGGAGACCGGGTTCGATCTGGCCTTGCAGTGTATGGCCAATGACGAGGGACGCGATCTCGGCACCCTTTAACTGGTCCTGTTCGGCCGGGGTAAAGCCGAAGCGCCATTGGGGTAGGCCCGCCTGGCGCAGTGCGGCGACGAGTATCGCCAGATCCTGCGGATTCCGAAAATGTGCATGAGTCATCTCCCACCCAGCCAAAGAGTCCACGTAGCTGGACCCTGCTACGAGGCGGAGCCCCTCGGCGATTGCGGCTTTCGCATCCGGTAGGCGGCCGCCGCGGACATACGCCGCAGCGAGCGTAAACCGAAAGTTGCCAACCGTGGACGCATCGTCGCGTGTGTGCTCGAGAGTCTCGATCGCTTTCTCGACATTGCCCTGGAGCAGAAAAACCAGCCCAGCAGTTTCCCGGTTGATCGCTGAGAGGTCGGGGTCGAGCCTGAGCGCCGTCTCGACCGCAGTGGCTGCCTCGGCATGATTGCCGGCGTATAACTGAACATATCCAAGGGCTGCTTGCGCCTCTGCATCGCCCGGACCGATTGAAACAGCCTTCTTGGCAGAGGCAATCGCATCTTCGTAGCGGCGATTGACGACCTGCATGATCCCAAGAATAGCATAGGGCGACGAAAGGTCAGGGTCGAGTTCCAAAGCTCGGCTCGCCTTCTCATAGGCTCTCTTTCGTGCTGGCGCGCTCTGGATGACGTCGTTGAAGGCCTCCCGCCAGATATAGACTGTGGTGCGCGCGTCGGCCGCGAAGGCTTCGGCAAAGGCGGGGTCAAGCTCCTCCGCCTTGTCGTAGAGCGCAAGCGCCTCCCGCAGCCCGGCCTGCAGGACGCTGCGTGACGCCGTCTCGGCTTGTAGATAGTAATCATAGGCCTCGAGATTGCTCGTCGGCGGCCGCGCCATGCGCTCGCTTTCCGCTGCCGAAGGTTGCATGCCAAGCGCCTTGGCGATCTCGCCGCTCATCTCGTGCTGGACGGCAAACACGCCGGCCATGCCACGGTCGAACCGGTTGGCCCACAGATTGTCGCCCGTTGCCGTATCGATGAGCTGGGCATTGAGGCGGATCTGCTCGCCGGTGCGGCGGACGCTCCCCTCGACAACGAAGCGGACGCCAAGGTCGCGCGCGACGTCCGCCAGCGCTGCAGGCTTGTTCTTGTAGGCGAACACCGAGTTGCGCGCGATGACGTCCAGACCGGACAGCTTGGTGAGGTCGGTGATCAGATCCTCGGTGATGCCGTCAGCGAAATAGTCCTGGCCTGGATCGCCGCCGAGGTTTGCAAACGGCAGCACGGCAACCGATGGCCGCGATGGCACTGAGAACTTCTGCCATGCGAAAATGCCGGCAATCGCGGCGATCGCCAAGGCGGCGGCGCCTGCCAGGATGATGACGCGCGAGCTCGGCCGGTGTGGCGCCGCCGTGACCTTTCCCGATGCTGCGGGATCCAGCAGCAATCGATAGGCGCGAACCGGATCGGCGATGTTCTTGAGGCGCTGCTCGCCAAGACTGGCAAAGCCGACATCAACCTTGTGAACGGCATGATCAAATGCGGTTCCGGAGATACATACACCCCCCGGCTCGGCCATAGCCTCGAGGCGCGCGGCGATGTTGACGCCATCGCCGTAGATGTCATTTTCCTCTACGATGACATCACCGAGATTGACGCCGATGCGAAACCGGATGTGGCGGGGGTCGGAGGTGCCCGGGTCTCGGACAGCCATCCGGCGCTGAATCGCGGCAGCGCATTGGACGGCATCAACGACGCTGGCGAATTCGACCAGCGCCCCGTCTCCCATGAGCTTGATAATCCGACCGTGGAATTCCTTGATCGCGGGGTCGACCAGTTCTCGACGGCAACCCTTCAGTCGTTCGAGCGTGCCGACCTCATCCTCGCCCATGAGCGTGCTGTAGCCGACCACGTCGGCAGCAAGGATCGCGGTAAGCCTTCGCTCCATACCTGCCTGCGCCCTCCTTGGTCGATCAAGCGGCTTCGCGCAGCCTATTCTAGTCCCGCATCGGACGCGAGTGTGTGCGTCCGTTATGACGCGCGTGTGCTTCTACTGAACAACCGTAAAGTGAAACACCTTGCTTGAGTTGACGAAGGAATAGCCGCCGCCTCCATCGTCGCGGCGTTTATAGACGGGTCCACAGTCGGGGCGCCCGAACATATTCTCGCTCAGCTCGCACAATAAGTCGCCATCGACACGGACGGTCTCGGTGACCAGCCGCGTCGTGGAGCGGAAGGCTGCCTTGCCGTCGCTCCCGATCTGGAGGAAGGCTGGTTGGAGACCGGGCTCAAGCTGACCCTGCAGAGTATGGCCCAGCACCAGCGAGGCGATCTCCTTGCCCTTCAAGCGGTTGTGCTCATCGCCGGTGAAACCGAACGGCCATTCGGGCAAGCCCGCCTGCTGCAACGCGTCGACGATGAGAGCCAAATCCTGCGGGTTACGATATTGGGCACCGTTGAGTCGGTATGCGGACAATGAATCGAAACCTGGTGTGGACATGGCACCTAGCCCCTCGGCCACTGCCGCCCTGGCATCCTGCAGGCGGCCGGCGCGGGCGTAGGCGGCACCAAGCGTGATCGTGAAATCTCCGACTGACGGCGCATCGTCGCGGGTGCGTTCGAGGGCCTCGATCGCCCTGTCGTTGCTCCCTTGAATTAGAAAGACCAGACCGGCAATTTGCCGGTTTACAGGTGAAAGATTGGGATCGAGCCTGAGCGCCGTCTCGACCGCTTCGGCAGCCTCAGCATGACTGCCGGCGAACAGTTGCACGTATCCCAGTGCTATTTGCGTCTCAGCATCGCCGGGGCCGAGTGCGACGGCTCGCTCGACCGAAGCGATGGCTTCCTCGTAGCGGCGATCCACGACCTGCATGATCCCAAGAATAGCATAGGGCGACGAAAGGTCAGGGTCGAGTTGCAAAGCTCGGCTCGCCTTCTCATATGCTCTCTTTCGTGCTGGCGCGCTCTGCATGATGTCATTGAACGATTCACGCCAGATATACACCGTCGTGCTTGCATCCGCCGCGAAGGCTTCCGCAAAAGCGGGGTCGAGCTGCTCGGCCTTGTCGTAGAGCGTGAGCGCCTCCCGCAGGCCGTCGCGCCGACCGGTCCGTGCTGTCTGCTCGGCACGAAGATAGAAGTCGTAGGCTTCGAGGTTTTCGGTCGGCGGCCGCGCCATGCGCTCGCTTTCCGCTGCCGAAGGTTGCATGCCAAGCGCCTTGGCGATCTCGCCGCTCATCTCGTGCTGGACGGCAAACACGCCGGCCATGCCACGGTCGAACCGGTTGGCCCACAGATTGTCGCCCGTTGCCGTATCGATGAGCTGGGCATTGAGGCGGATCTGCTCGCCGGTGCGGCGGACGCTCCCCTCGACAACGAAGCGGACGCCAAGGTCGCGCGCGACGTCCGCCAGCGCTGCAGGCTTGTTCTTGTAGGCGAACACCGAGTTGCGCGCGATGACGTCCAGACCGGACAGCTTGGTGAGGTCGGTGATCAGATCCTCGGTGATGCCGTCAGCGAAATAGTCCTGGCCTGGATCGCCGCCGAGGTTTGCAAACGGCAGCACGGCAACCGATGGCCGCGATGGCACTGAGAACTTCTGCCATGCGAAAATGCCGGCAATCGCGGCGATCGCCAAGGCGGCGGCGCCTGCCAGGATGATGACGCGCGAGCTCGGCCGGTGTGGCGCCGCCGTGACCTTTCCCGATGCTGCGGGATCCAGCAGCAATCGATAGGCGCGAACCGGATCGGCGATGTTCTTGAGGCGCTGCTCGCCAAGACTGGCAAAGCCGACATCAACCTTGTGAACGGCATGATCAAATGCGGTTCCGGAGATACATACACCCCCCGGCTCGGCCATAGCCTCGAGGCGCGCGGCGATGTTGACGCCATCGCCGTAGATGTCATTTTCCTCTACGATGACATCACCGAGATTGACGCCGATGCGAAACCGGATGTGGCGGGGGTCGGAGGTGCCCGGGTCTCGGACAGCCATCCGGCGCTGAATCGCGGCAGCGCATTGGACGGCATCAACGACGCTGGCGAATTCGACCAGCGCCCCGTCTCCCATGAGCTTGATAATCCGACCGTGGAATTCCTTGATCGCGGGGTCGACCAGTTCTCGACGGCAACCCTTCAGTCGTTCGAGCGTGCCGACCTCATCCTCGCCCATGAGCGTGCTGTAGCCGACCACGTCGGCAGCAAGGATCGCGGTAAGCCTTCGCTCCATGTGCGGTTGTCCTGCCTCCCTAGGTCAAAGCTTCGCTGAGCGTATTCGACTGGCGTTTCGAATGCGAGCATGCTTGGCCTACTGGACAGCGATAATGCAACCACGTCGTTTTGAAGACATTGCCCTCATGGCTTAGCCTTGTGCGAAACCGGATGTTGCCGCATGGCTGATGTGGGTCGAGATCGGCCTCTGTCGTTCTTAACTGGCCACAAGCGGACTTACTGGTCCCGGCCCCAAGGCTGCCGGTCAGCAATGCGCCTGATCTCGGCCGTTGCAGCCACCTTTGATACCTTCTGAAAGCAGACGTTGACGGCGACCACGCTGGAGTTCGCAGTGCGCACTGTGCGTCACGACTAGTATGAGGTGACCGGCCTAACCGCGTGGTCGGGCGGTCGAGCCGCGGACCAAGAGTTCGACCGGTATGATCACCTGGCTCGGGGCGCCGTTTGCAAACACCGTCGTGGCGGCAAGTCTCCCCTTCCCGACAATGTCTTGAGCCACTGTCGTGAGCGGGGGCGTGGTGCGCGAAGACTCCGCAGTGCCATCGAAGCCGACGACAGACATGTGTTCGGGTATCTTGATATTGCGCCGACGCGCTTCGTCCAGGACGGTGATTGCCTGCCAGTCCGACATAGTCAAGATCGCCGTTGCTTGCGGAGCCCGGTCGAATACGACCGCTCCGGCCGAAGGCTCACCTGGGGTCGTCTCGATGATCGGGACATTGTCGATTGACAGACCGAGCTCAGCCAAACCCTGGGCGAAGCCGAAAAGTCTCTCCTGATCGAGTTGAAAACCGGCAGAGATAGCGCGCGGGGAATTGCCAGGCAAATGGACGATGGGTGACCCCGATGTGCGCCGAATGGAAAGGATTGCAAAACGCCGATGTCCAAGAGCAGCCAGATGCCTGATGGCCGCCAGCGCCCCGCTCCTGCCGTCTATCCGGATAGAATTGACGTCCGGACCGGCATCGCTCTCGAGGATGACGAAGGGCAGCCGCCGGCGCCGTAAAGACGCGATCAACTCGATGTCCGCGCTGTGGCCCAGAATGAAGCCGTCCACCAAGGCCTCTCGAATGGTGGAAGTGCGTGTCTCGTCCGTACCATTGACCAAACTCAATGTCGCTCCAGCCTCGTCACAAGCAAGCGAAACGCCAAGCACCAGCTCGCGCAGATATGGGCTCCTGATCATATCGGCAATGGCGTATGCGCCCGGGGGGATCAGGCCTATGGCGTTGAACTTGCCGTCGCGCAGCACGCGTCCCCTCGGGTCGGGGCCATCATAACCAAGCTGACGCGCCGCGGCCTCGACGCGCTGGCGCAGATCGGATCGCACCAGATCCGGATGGTTGAATACGTTGGAGACGGTGCCGCGGGAGACTCCAGCGAGCCGGCCGACATCGGCGAGCGTAGGCATTTTAGAAGCGTTCATTTCCCTCAATTAGACAATTTCTTGGAGCGCTCCAAGTTTTTTCTTGACGCTAGGTCCAAAATGTTGGAACTTGCACTTGGAGCGCTCCAAAAATTGAAAGTAGCAGTTCGGCATCTGTCCCGAGCATCGGCCGAGCTGATTTCGAAAATCATCAAGGAGGATTAGGATGGCTACGACCAATGGTGCTCCGACCTCGCTCGTCGGAAAGACTTTTGATTGCTCATTCGGACAGTTCGTACCGAGGTTGACGGTCCTGTCGCCGACCGAATTGCGGGTGCAGGCGACGATCGGCGCTACCGAGATCGACGAGGTGGTTCAGAGCAATCTGACCGGCGTTCGACCCGGACTTTTCATCATGAGTTGGACCGAGCAAGGCGGCAACTTCGTCGTGCAGGTTCAAGATCACGAGAACCAGATCGTTCATAACTATGCGCGACTGGCGGACGGGCAGCAGTTCTGCGCCCAAGGCACAATTCAACCAGTGACGACGGCGTGAGGGCCGCCTGTCTATCTGAGAGGAGAATTACGCCATGACTACCAAGGTGATCGACCATACCGATCCTACGCAGTGGGATCCAAAGCTTGACGCCGTTATCGCGGCTCCCGGAAACCATAAGGTGTTGTTTGAGAATGACCGGCTACGTGTGCTTGAGGTAATCCTCAAGCCCGACGAGGAAGAGCCGACACATCACCACCGCTGGCCTTCAGTATTCGTGTTCGATGAGGTGGAAGGCCCTATCCACGACTTCGCGCCGGATGGAACCATGATGCCGCCCAATCGAGATGTCATCCAGGCGGTTCAGGCATGGGACGGTCAAGGCTGTCTCGTGGTGCATATGGCCGCCCAACCAGCGGGTCGCGTGCTCAACGCTTCGAGCAAGACCCTGCATGGTATCCGTGTCGAGATGAAGTCATAAAGCAGACGTGATCCTGGCCACCGGAACTCGCGCACGCTGAACGTCCACTTCTGACGGATTGAAGCCTTAAAGCTGCCAGTTGGCTTGCGGTCCCCAAGGTTGCCCGACAGCTTTGCGCTTCATCTCAGCCGTTGCGGACAGATTTGCCACTGATTGAAAGCGGGCATCGCGGCGACCACGCTGGTCGTCGCTCGCGACTCAGCGCGATCAAAGCTCCCACGGCGAGACGAGGGTCGCACCGTACACCCGATTTTGATTGTGCGTCAGCGCATTGGCAGGATGTTCTGGTTGAGGCGGAACAGATTGTCCGGATCGTATCTGTGCTTGATCTTGGCGAGCCGCGCGTAAGCCTCAGCGCCGAAGGCGTGGCGGACGAGATCCGATCCTTCGCCATGGCCGGGGAAGTTCAGATAGAGGCGGCCGGTCGAGTAGCGCTGCATGTCCTGCCAGAAGCTGCGTACCCAGCCGATGTTCGCATCGTCCTCGTTAGCGCCTGGCCAGATGGCGTCGAGGCTGAGCATGAAGGGCATGGAGCGGTCGCCGAAGGCAGTCTCATCGGCTGCAACGCGCTGGACGAAACCGCCGAACTTCCAGATCGAGGCGAAGGTCATTTCGGAGGGGCGCTTCGCCATCCAAGCAGTGGTCTCCCCGACGACCTCGTCGTCGAGGCGCGAGAGGTAAGTGGATTTCCAGTAGCAGCGGTCGCGGCCTTTCGGGAACAGCCCGTCATAGAGCGACTGGATGGTGCGATATGGCATGCGGCCGCTGAAATCGACGAGCGGTTCCCCAAAACTGCGCAACGGCGCCACGACCCGTTCGCCCTCGTCGGCCGGTCCGTCATAGACATGCGCGAGCGCCAGGACGCGCCGGCCCCTTGCATGCTCGGGAATCGAGGGGTCGTCGGGCAGGGTGGAGAACTCGGCCAGGCCGCTCAGGCGGTCGGGTGCGGTCTGCATGAAGTCGCGCCAGAGCGGAATGATCTCGTTGGCGCGCTCCTCGGGATAGGCCGGACCGCATAACATCAGCTCCGGTTCGATCGGGTGCAGCTTGAACTCGAAGCTCGTCACCACGCCGAAATTGCCGCCGCCGCCGCGTAGCGCCCAGAAGAGATCCGGGTTCTGCGTCGCGTCGGCATGGATGAGCCGGCCATCGGCGGTCACCAGATCGGCGGCCAGAAGATTATCGACGCTGAGGCCGTGGCTGCCGCGCAGCCAGCCGATGCCACCGGAAAGCGTCAGGCCGGCAACGCCCGTCGCCGAGATGAGACCGCCCGGCGTGGCGCGGCCAAACGGGGTGGTGGCCGCATCGACATCGGCCCAGGTCGCGCCGCCCTCGACGAGGGCACGGTCGAGGCCGGACGCGACCCGCACGCCCTTCATCAGCGACATGTCGATCATCAGGCCGCCTTCGCAGACGGCGTAGCCTGCAACATTGTGGCCACCCGAGCGGATCGCGATCGCTAACCGATGCTCGCGCCCGAAATTCACCGACGCCACGACATCGGCAGCACTCCGGCAGCGCGCGATGAGCGCGGGACGGCGGTCGATCATGCCGTTCCAAACGACCCGCGTCGCGTCATAGGACAGGTTCGACGGCTCCAGCACCTCGCCGCACAAGATGGAACGGAAGCTATCGATGCTCGATTGTGCAAGGGTAGCGGTGGCGGCCATGTAGCGGTCTCCTCGTTTGACACACGCTAGCGCGGCGCGGGCACGGCCGCTAAAGTCGAAAATGCTGGAAGGCGGTCATTTCTGCCATGGTTGAACAGGCGAGACCATTGAATGTGGCGATCCTTGCCGCTCCGGAGGCTACCGCCTCCACGATCTACGGCATGTTCGACTTGTTTTCCTCGCCCGGCAGGGATTTCCTGTTCATCACCAGCGGAGCCGCGGGCACGCCACGCATGCGGCCCTATGTGGTTGCCGGGGACGGCAGCCCGTTTCGCGCGGCAAACGGCATCTGGGTGCGCCCA
Organism: Mesorhizobium sp. M0016; assembly: GCF_040324035.1. NCBI lineage: Bacteria > Pseudomonadati > Pseudomonadota > Alphaproteobacteria > Hyphomicrobiales > Phyllobacteriaceae > Mesorhizobium > Mesorhizobium sp. M0016. The sequence continues at coordinate 120,177 of NZ_JAMYVM010000016.1, forward strand.
GATCACAGCCTTGCCGATTGCCCGCCACCCGACATCGTCTGTATTCCAGATTTCTTCGTCAATCCGGGCGAAAGCGTTGCCGGGCAGTATGACGCCGAAGCCGCGTGGCTGAAGCGAGCGCATGACGACGGCGCCATGCTGGCCAGCGCATGTTCGGGCGCGGTGCTGCTCGGTGAGGCCGGGCTGCTCGACAATCGCGAGGCCACCATTCACTGGGGCTATGTCGAGACGCTCACGAACAACTATCCCGGCGTGAAGGTGAAGCCGGGCCAGTCGCTCGTGCTGAGCGGCGAGGCCCAGCGCATCGTCATGGCCGGGGGCGGCTCAAGCTGGCAGGATCTCGCCCTCTATCTGATCGCGCGCTTCGTCAGCCTCAGGGAGGCGATGGAGGTCGCCAAGGTCTACATGCTGCAGTGGCACGACATGGGCCAGCAGCCCTTCGCAGCGCTGATGCGCTTTCGCCAGACCGACGACGCGGTGATCAACCGCTGCCAGAAATGGGCCGAACGCAACTACCGGACCCCTTCGCCCGTCACCGCCATGACCAAGCTGTCAGGCCTGTCCGAGCGCTCCTTCGTGCGCCGGCCACGGACATGAAGACAATCGACTACATCCACGCGCTCCGGCTCGAAGCGGCCAAGGAACTGCTGGAGACCGGCGACCTGGCGGTCGAGGGGGTGGCCAATGAAGTCGGCTACGAGGATGCGAGTTTTTTCGGGCGTCTCTTCCGCCGCAAGGTCGGGCTGACGCCGGCGCAATATCGCATTCGTTTCAGTGCTCTCCGGCGAGTTCTGAGCCGCGGTTGAATCTCAACCGTCGAGGCGCGATGCCATATTCCGCTATGCGCCGCAATTCGGCCATTGGGCCGAGCTCTGCCGCCGATTGAAGCGGACTCTGGTGGCTGGTTGCGCGTAGGCAGGGGTGCCACGTTAGAGCAAACCCAAGTGTAGGGCCGGAGGGGATCGTGGCGCGCCCAGAACGAAAGCTTGTGGCGGTTTTGGCAGCAGAAATGACCGAAGCGCCCTAAGATTGCGGCAATCCTGGTGGCGGACATCGTCGGGTTCAGCCGTCTGGGGCGAAACGACCAGGATTGTAGGCCCCCTTCACGCACACTTCTTGCGCTCAGCCACCTCGACGCTAAGGCGGAAAGCCTGGCCATCCGCATAGGAGCGTGCGTAGCTTTCTGCCTCGAAAGCGAAGGTCAGCGTGTTGCTATAGGCCGGCACGCGGACGGTCCAATTTCTTGTAGCGGATGATTTCGAAAGCATGCTCGGGCGATTCCATAGTTCCTCCCGCGATCACCGACGAGAGCTCTCAGATAGCGTCGCAAAAACCTTTGAATGCAAACCATCCGACACATCGGTGTCGTAATGTTTCAACGTTGCCCAAAGCTCCGCCAGTCCGGCCGGTAACCAAACAGTTCAGGCGGCGCTCCACATCATCAGCGCTTTCGCGACTCCGTCGAGAAGATGGTCAGCGTCAGATTCATGCTCGTAAAGCATGCTGGCCCGGATCGACTCCAGTGGAGTGTAGGATGGCGCGATACGCTTGAGTTCCGAAACGAGCCGCGATACCGCGTCCTGGTTGCCCAACTTCGCCTGTGCCGCCGCCAGCCATGTGAGCCTTACGGCCGAAGTCATGGGCAACATCGACCAACTGACAACGGCTCCCTTGTAGTCTCCCGCCGCGTATTGGGCGAATGCACGGTCGGAATGATACCAGTCTGGATGTATCGGATTGATCTGAACCGCCTTGTCGATCCAGGTCAGGGCTTCGAAAGGCTTGCCCCTGATGGCAAGCAGATAGCCGATCTGCGCGATCGTGTCCGCATCGAAGGGATTGAGGTCATAGGATCTTCGAAAGTGCCGCTCGGCGGCATCGTATGTGCGCGTGCACAGCAGTGCTTGGGCAAGAATCCGATGGCAGCGAGGCTCCTCTGGTGCGAGTCCTACCGCGAAGCGGGCTTGCTCTACTATGTCGGCCAGCACCTCCGGAGGAGCCATTCCATAATCGCCGATAATCAGGTCGGCAAATGCAAGGTATGAGCGCGCGAGCGCATAATGCGTATCCTTGGTGACGGCCGCAGCAAAGTAGTTCCGTGCTGCCTGATTATCGTCGGCGCCGTAGCCACGCAAATGCACCAGCCCCTTGAGAAGAAGCTCATAGGCCGCCAGGCTTGCTGGAGGCTTTGGACGGGCGCGCGTCAAGCCCGCATCGTCGAGCCGTGCGACAAGACGGTTCGTCACACGCAGCGCGATCTCTTCCTGCATGTCAAAAACAGCTGAGCCCGATGCTGTGAACTTCTCGCCCCACAAGACCGCGCCGTTTGCCGCTTCGATGAGGTTGATCGCCACCCGTACGGTGCCGTCGCGAAGGCCCATGCGTCCCCGAACCAGGAAGGTTGCCCCGAGTCTCCTGCCGACCTCGGTCCAGTTGCCGGGGTCCTCCGACGCAAAGGAAAAGCTTGAGTTGCGCGCCAGGACAACAGCAGTGCGAAATCGCGCCAGAGCGTTGACAATGTCCTCGGCAAAACCATCGACCAGAGGCGTGTCGGTCGCATCGCCTTCATTAGTGAAGCGCAGCACCGCTACAGAAGGCAGGTCGGACGGCGGCCTCGCCGGCGCGCCAAGCGGTGAAAGGAGGTAGCCGCGGCCTGAGACGGTGCGAATTATACTTTGTGAGTCATCGCGCAGCGCCTTGCGCAACTCGCGCACGCCTTGGGTGAGCGAGTCTTCGGTTACAAACAGCCCAGGCCAGACGGACTCCATCAGCTCCGACTTGCTGACGACGTGCCCTGTTTTTCCAACGAGATGGCTCAGGAGTGCAAATGTCTTGGGACGAAGTTTGACGGGATGACCCTGGCGCAACAGCAAGCCGCGCGGAGTGTCAAACACGCACTCGCCGATTGCTATGCTCCCTGATTCTGTATGCGACATTCAGAAGCGCTCTGCCAAACCGAGCCGGGCTCGTCGACATACAGGGGCCATCCGCGCTTACGGTCAAGACCTTTGCCGCAGCCGCAGGTTCTGCTCCCTCAGGCACGGGTTCATGGCGAGCCAGGGCGCCCAACTCTAGAAGTTCGAAGAAGGTGCCGGGCATTGGCGCGCAGGCCAAGCTGTTGACCCCACTGAAGTACAACTCGTAAAGCTCTTGCCGTATGCGGAGCCTTTCGACGTCGTTTTCCATGATGGCCACTCCCTAGATTGTAGGGATCATGGCGCATGTGGAGCGGTGCGTACCGGCGAAATTCTGAAACTTTTCTGAAACCTGGTCGCTGGAGTACAGATCGGCCGGCGCCGAGAAGCCAATGACTGGCTCGCCGGCGGCTATCGCGAAATGCGATCACGCGAATCGGGCGAACTATTCCTCGTCTTCCACTCTCGGCGAGGCGCCTTGGGTCGCTGCCTCGATGCGATCGACGACGCGCAGCTCTTTACGATGGCGAGGAATTCAGCTGCCAGGTGCTTGAACTTCACCTCGCCCCCAGAGCGAAGATCCTCGCCTTCGATATCTCTCAAGGGCATGGAAGTTGCGGCAGCGCCTTTGAGGAACCGCAAATATCCCGCTGCAGCTCGTCTTTCGTTCGTTCAGGGTGTGAGGCCGCCACATGATTGAAGACCCACCGCTGCTCACCATCAAAAGCCGTTTCGAACGGCCTGCGGCAGAGATCATCAGTGCCTTTTCCGGCTTGCCCGTGAGCCTAGTCCTAGACGCCATGGGCGGGCGAGGGGCGTTGCACCAGGGATTAAGGCACTCTCGCCAGGTACTGCGATACTGGCCGATATCATCGTTGCGGCCACCGACAGCTTTGCTGGTGCGGCGGTCACTGAGGATCTCGTCCTTGGCATGGTGCGAAACAAGGGGTGCGCCGGCCTCGTGCGCGATGTTGTCGGGATCGAGGCGGGCGGGTGCCGGTTTACTGTGCCGGGATCGTCGCGAACTCGCCGGCGCGCAATGGTCCAGGCACGGCCGGGTTCCCGGTGGTACTGGGAGGAATGACCATCTCGCGGGGAGACATACTGGTCGGCGACCGCGATGGTATCGCCGTGGTGCCTCGCCTCGAGGCTGAAACGGTGCTGGCGCGGCTCACCGTATCAGGGCGGTGAGAAAACTCTTGATGGCCTGGTGCGGCAAGGTCTCGCCCGATTTCGCCGAGGTCATCATCAAGTCTGACAGGACGCGCTTCGTTGACTGAAAATTTTCAACGGCACCTAAGGTCCGCCTCGCCAACAGATCGTGGTTGCCGTAATTCACTTCCAATCAGATCCCGCGCTGCTTTGTTTGAGGCTATCTCGGAATTCACCTATCGAACGTCGCCTTCGAAAACGGGATTTTGTAATCTGTGCTATGCCACTTAGTCGACAGGAGTGGGCAAAGTGAGCCAGACGCGGAAACTTGCGGCGATCCTGGTCGCCGACGTGGTCGGATACAGCCGGTTGGCGGGGTCGGACGAAGATCAAACGCTGGCGCGGCTACGGGCGCTCCGGAGCGATCTCATCAATCCGACCATCGCTGTCCACAATGGGCGCGTTGTGAAGCTTATGGGTGACGGCACCCTCGTAGAGTTCCGGAGCGTTGTTGACGCCGTACGCTGTGCAATCGAAATGCAGAACGGCATGATTGAGCGCAACGCTGGCTTACCGCCCGGGCGACGCATTGAATTTCGCGTCGGCATTCATCTCTGCGATGTTGTCGAGGAGAGCGACGGCGATCTGATGGGAGATGGTGTCAATATTGCCTCCCGTCTAGAAAGCATCGCTGAGCCGAACGGCATCTGTTTATCGGCCGCCGCTTACGAACAGGTGCGCGACAAACTGAAGGAAGAATTTGTCGATCTGGGCGAGAAAGAGCTCAAAAATATCGCACGCCCGGTGCGCACCTATCGCCTATGTATGCGCGACACGGTCCCAAAAACCGATCTGGCTGCGACTGCCGGGTCCTCCGAACAGCTGGCGCTGCCCGACAACCCTTCGATTGCTGTCTTGCCATTCCAGAACATGGGCGGCGACCCCGAACAGGAATACTTCGCCGACGGCCTTGCCGAAGACATTATTACTCGGCTGTCGCGTCTTCGTTGGCTCTTCGTGTCCGCCCGGAACTCTTTGTTCACCTACAAGGGAAAAGCGGTCGACTTAAAACAAGTCGGTCGAGAGCTTGGTGTGCGGTATGTGCTGGACGGAAGTGTAAGGCGCTCAGGTCATCGACTCCGGATAAGCGCGCAAGTCAGTGACACATCGACCGGGGTACAAGTGTGGGCTGAACGATACGATGTGGAATTGTCGGAATTCTTCGCGCTTCAGGATCAGATTGCCGAAAGTGTCATCGCTACGATCGAGCCGCGGCTCTACACGGCGGAACAGCAACGCTTTCAGAGCAGGTCCCCCACCAATCTTGACGCTTGGGGATTCGTCATGAAGGCGATGCCATATGTCTGGACCTGGAGTTCGGCTACGGAAATCGAGATTGCACAGGGATTTCTGAAGCAGGCTACGGACCTCGATCCTGACTATCCCCGCGCCAACAGCCTGTTGGCGTGGGCTCACGCGGCCCGCGTTTTGTCAGGATGGGCCAACGCAGCAGACATTCTGCCCACCTCTCGCGCCCTCGCGCAGCGGGCAATCCAAGGCGACCCCGAGGACCCGTGGACGCATTTAGCGGCAGGGTTTGTCCACATGATTTCGCGCGGCTTCGACTCTGCTGTGAGAGAACTAAATGAAGCGATCGAGCTAAACCCGAGCTTCGCCTTTGCGCATTCGATCCTGGGCTCAACTTACGGATATGGGGGCATGCCCGCCGAGGGGCTCGACCATCTTGAAATCGCGGGTAGGCTAAGTCCTCGCGATCACACATATGCTGCGAATTTCTCCATCCTTGGCTTATGTCATTTCATGGCTGGACGATATGCAGACGCGGTCGAATGCGAATGTCGCGCGGTTGAACTCCGGCCCCATTTTGGGTCTGCATGGCGGACGTACGCGGCGGCCGCTGGGATGGCCGGTGAAATGGACATCGCGGTTCATGCGCTTTCGCAGGCCAAGCGCCTTCAACCGTCCCTATCCCTTCAATGGGTAGACAAGTTTCATCCGATCGTTCACGACAAGCACCGGGCTCTCTATGTAGAGGGGCTGCGAATTGCCGGGCTTCGATAGTTGCGGATCGTGCCGTGCTCGTAGCTCGCTATCGGACCTACTATACCGCACGAGCGTGCGCTCAGCGCCTCAACTCGGTTGTTAAAGCTTCGGTGGGTTTCTTCCAACAGCAGACGTTCCTCACGATGAATCCGAAGAGCCGGCCGACCACTTGGAAGTATGCATTCGAATCGCTTCGGCGCGCTAGATCTCTGAAACCAAGGCGCTACTGGGGATCCCTGAGTTCGGCTGATCAATTGCCGCCGTCAAAACGGCTTCCGCTCCCGGGGCTCTCCCTTCTCACCAATTTCCCGTGCGGTTCTGCGCTGCACTCTGGAGCGCGCGAGAGGCGGACCTATCGAAGCTGTCGGCGCAGGCCGCTTCGACGTCCGCTTCGGTCAAGCCAACGTCCCGCAGAAGGAAGTTGGACAGGTGACCGAGCCCGCGCTCTATGTTGCGGCGGGTCCTCCACTCACGGACAAGGGCCAGCAGGCGTTCGAGCGGAGGGTCAAGAAAAGTGCCCGGCAAGCGCCGTGCGGTCTGGCCTATTGTCGTTTGCGTCATGTTACGCCAAGTCATGGTGAACCTCCGTTGATCGGGAATGCGAATGGCGATCACGTGACGGCAGAAGGCGAGAAGGCGCCAGGGCAGCTTCGGAAGCGTTCCGCTTCAGATTGTGAACTGGCCTCAGACCTCCGAAAGGCCTAACCTGCGGCAAAGGAGCGGTCAGCCATGACGCGACGGCCTTACGGACTGGTCTGCCCGATCTCGCACGCCTGCGAGTTCCTGGAGCCACGCTGGACAATTCAAATCCTGACCGAGCTCTGGAACGGCTCGACCCGCTTTAATGACATTCGCAAGGGGGTGGGCAACGTCTCGTCCGCCCTCTTGTCGAGGCGGCTCAAGGAAATGGAAGCGTTGGGCCTGGTCGAGCGCGTCGAGGACGAGGCGACGGGCACCATCAGCTATTTCCGTACCGAAAAGTCGATAAGGCTCGAGCCGGCGATGAACGCGCTGGCGGAATGGGCGCAATGCAACATCGAGGCGGAGATCGCGCTCGCCGACGTGGATGTTTCGACCCTCATGTGGGCCGTGCGGCGAAAGATTGACCTCGCTGAACTGCCGCGGCGGCGCGCCGTCATCCGCTTCCATTTCCGCGACGATCCCCCACCGAGGTGTCCCCATTACTGGTTTGTGGTCGAGCCAGGCTCAGACTTGCCCGAGCTATGCGCGCTCGACCCCGGCCGGGACGTCGATCTTTACGTCGAGACCGGCGTTGTTTCGCTGGGAGCCATCCTGGAGGGCCGCTCCAGCATCGAGCGTGAGAAAGAGAGGGGCGGCCTTTTCCTCATCGGCGACCCCGGCCTCGCGCGAAGCATGGACCGTTGGCTTCGAATCTCGGTCTACGCGGCGCTTGAGGGAATCGTCCAGCTTCCTTGAAAGCCATGTTTGGAGTGCAGCCTTATGCAACCCGCCCAGGACGACAAAGCCATTTGGCTGGCCTCAAAAGCTATGGTGCAATCGTCCGTTGTTGATTGCTGCTCACTGAAAGCCGCCGGTCCGCATTCGGCCCCAATGCTGCCCGAGGAGCAATGCGCCTCTGAGGTGACCAGAGTTAAGAAGCTAGGCCAAACCCGCACGACGGGCGCCTTCTCTGATTGCAGCAATGGCGACAGGATTGGTAACCGGATAGGTTCTGATGAACACCTCAGCCGTGAAATTCGGGAACTCGTCCTTCAGTCGCGAATTGATCCTGGCGACCTGAGGAGTTTCATTGAGCATCGCATGAGCCATTGCCAGAAACAGAAGGGTGGCGGGCGAATCTGGCGCAGATTGACGTAGCGCGACCAGTGATTCACGGTAAAAGCCAAGAACGTAGCTGCATCGAGCGAGCATTCCATGATACCAGGGAACATAAGGATTTAGCCGGACCGCTCGCTTGGCCAGTTCGTAGCCACGCTTCGGGTCGCTGCCAACAAGAGCAAGGCTACCCGCAAGAAAGGCAAGTGAGTCCGCGTCATTTGGAGCAGCCACCAACACTCGGTCATGTTCTTCGACAGCAGCTTCGACATCGCCCTGCAATGCCCGAAGATCGGCAAGCATTATGCGGGCGTAAATGTCGGACGGATCGAGCGCCAGCGCTTGCTTGACACATTGGCTCCAGCTCTCGATCGAGCCGGAAAGGTTGTCGGTAAACCCGTTGATAGCTTCCACAGCATGCGCAAGTGCCAGCGCGGTCCAAGCTCTTGCTAGACCCGGGTCGAGTTCGATCGCACGCGCCAGTAGCCGTATCGCCTCCTTGTTCGACTCACGGGTGAAAAGGTGCTTCTGCTCAAGCCCAAGCAGATAGCAGTCATAGGCCTGCAAACTTGCTGGAGCCTTCCGACGAGCCGCATCGCGTCGCAGATTGGCGAGCTGACCGTGGCAAGTTGCAAGGACATTGATGACGTTTTCGGTCACGCTGTCCAGCATCGCAAACAGGTTGTTCGCGGAACGATCGTAACGCATCGTCCAGACATCGACCCCTGTGTGGGCGTCGACGAGTTGGACGCGGATGCGCACCCGCTGCCCGTCCACTTGAAAACTTCCCTCGATCACATAGTCGGCATTCAACTCTCGTCCGAGAGCTCGCACGTCAACATGCCGTCCCTTGTAGGAAAGCATTGTTTGGCGGGCGATCACCGCAAGGTCCCGGTAGCGAGAGAGATCAACTATGAGGTCCGCCGACAAACCATCAGCGATACGAGTCCAGCGTTCTTCTCCGCTTAAATTGTCGAACGGGAGAACTGCGAGGACCGGCGGACCCGGCTCATCGGTCGAAAGACTTCCGGGTGGTGCATGGCTGCGGTCCTGCTGGCGGTGATCGGCAAGTAACCCAGCAAGCGCCACTTTACTACGAACATCGAGCTTCCGATAAATGGCCGAAAGATGGGTCCGAACGGTGGTAGGCGCTATGAAAAGTGTTTCGCCGATTTCGCGATACGTCATTCCCTCCGCAAACTTTGCCGCGACCATCAACTCCCGATCCGATAAGCCGGCGAGAGGATTGCCTACGGCGCGAAGCATCGTTCCATTTTCCTTGCTGCCGACCTGCGGCCAGAACCCGATGGCCTTACATCAGGATGAAATACTACAGATGCGATATCGAAAACACTGCATTTGCACGATTCCATGCGACGGGTCAGCATCCTAGTCTCTGCAGATCGGCAGGGCAGGTTGCTTGGCAGGCCTGGTCGATTCAGAACACGGAGGGCTCCATGACAAAGTTGTCTGTCTTGACCGTAATACTGGTGCTTTTGGTGTCGGTGGGGCCATGCTTGTCCGAAGGTACCCAAACCAACAGCAAACTGACTTCCGAAGAAGCGGTGAAAGCTGCCAGCTCTGAACTGTATTCCGACATTCTCGTGCGAGCATGCAGGAACGGATGGCGGTATCCGCGCAGCTACATCGAAAATGGATTCAGGCGCCACCTGGCGGAGCTGAAACTGCAGCTTGTCGATCAGGGTTACAGTTTCGTACCCAACATGACCGCGAATGATCTGCCCGTCCCAGGACCGATATCTGAGACCAAACGCCGTCTGGTTGGCTCGCGCCAATTCAGCTGTTCCCACCCATACTGGCGCGATGAATGACTCCACGCGACGGTGTGCAATCTGACAGCCTGATTTCCGGCGGTTCTCCCTAGGTTGGAAGGAGGCGTTGACGAATGGCAGGTTGTTATTCGAGGAGGAGTGACACTCCTCCTGGAGCTGTAAACAACGTCATGGAATGACCGCTCTTCGGCTGCGTGGCTCCACAAGCTGCCGATCCGCTACCGGCCCTGTTCCAGCCGTCAAGGTGCCGGCCGGTAAGAGCGCCCGCTAAACTTGGCCGTCAAAGCAGCGTATTCGTCAGTTGACAAGGCAAACTTCGCTCGATGACCGTGAACTCGAACGGCAGCTTACCGACGAGCGCTTCCTAGAAGCAGACCGTCCGGATACGGCTCCGAAGCTGCCGGACCGCTTTGCGGGTCATCTCAGTCGTTCGTTGCCGGGAAGCAGACATTTTCTGCAAGGCGCTTCGAAGGGTTGGATAGGCTAGGCTCACGCGGACCTAGACCAGGCGAAGTTTATCTCGAGCGATCTGCCACGCCGATTCGACATGTCGCCGTGCCGCCGCTTCCGCTTCATCGGGCTTGCGCGCCCTTATCGCATCCATGATCTCATTCATCTCGGTGATCGCCGCTTCGCGCCGGTTGGTCGAGACGATGGTCATCGAACGAAGCTGGTTGATGCGGACATTCAGCCCGGAGACGATTTCCCAGGCGACACGCTTGTCGGCGGCCTCGAACAGCGCCTCGTAGAATTTGGTCGTCGCCCGCATCACCGCAGGCGGCGTCGCCGACGCCCACGCATCGAACAAATCCGCCAGCGCCCCTTCGAGCCTTGCCAACTGCTCGCCGGTGGCCGACAGGGCACAGGCTCGGGCCGCGATGCCTTCAAGCAGAGCCCGAAGTTCGTAGATCTCGTCGGTACGGCCGAGGTCCGGCCTGGCGACGGCCGGCCCATGCCCAGGGATCATCTGCACGAGCCCCTCTGCCTCCAGCTGCCGCAGAACCTCACGCACGACGGAACGGCTGACGCCGAGCTGGTCGCAAAGCGGCCGTTCGACGAGCCTTTCGCCAGGCTGGAAATGGAAATCCATGATCGCTTCGCGCATGCGCTCCAGCGCCAGCGTCCTCAAGGTCTTGGCGCTGCGGTCGATGCGAAGCGTGTCGTCTGGCATGTATGCCTCCTGCGCCCTACCAAAACAGATTCGACGCCCGGTTGACAAGGTACTCGGCGCTCCATAGCATGGTATACCATAAGATGACAGCGGGATTGGACGTCCCGAGGTATCACCTACCCGAGGAAATCCAATGCAGACCGCCATCCGTAAGATCGTGACTTATACCGAGAACACGCTGATCGAAGGCGGCAAGGCCACCCCCCGGCCGCTGCGCCTTATCGGCGTCGCCGCGGTGCTGACCAATCCCTGGGCCGGTCGCGGCTTCACCGACGATCTGTCGCCCCAAATCCGAGCCTGTGCGCCGGTGCTGGGGGAGATCCTGACCCGCGAGATCGTTGCCGTCGCCGGTTCCGGCGAGGCTATCGAGGGCTATGGCAAGGCCGCCATCTGCGGTACGTCGGGCGAGATCGAGCATGCGTCGGCGCTGATCCACACACTCCATTTCGGCAATCATTATCGGCGTGCCGTCGGCGCCAAGACCTATCTTGCCTTCACCAATCTGCGCGGCGGGCCAAACACGCCGATCATGATCCCGCTAATGGATAAGAATGACGAGGGACGGCGCTCGCATTACCTGACCGTGCATTTCCAGATCGGCGATGCGCCGGCGCCGGACGAACTGGTGGTCGCGCTTGGCGCTTCGATCGGCGGTCGCCCGCATCACCGCATCGGCGACCGCTATCAGGACCTCAAGGAGCTTGGGGACGTGCATGGCTGATGCTTCCGCATGGGCTCGACAGGGCACGGCGCCCGACGGCACCGGCTTCATCCGGGCCGGTGTCGGTGCCCCAGTGCTGTTCATCCATGGTGTCGGCATGAACGCTGCGATCTGGCAGCCGCAGCTCGAGCGCATGGCTGGCCGCTTCGACGCGATCGCCATCGACATGCTCGGCCATGGTCAGTCGCCGCTGCCACCGCAAGATCCGGAACTGGCCGATTATGCCGATCAAGCCATTCGCCTCCTCGACCATCTCGGCCTCGACAAGGTATCCGTCGTCGGCCACTCGATGGGTGCACTCGTTGCTCAGGAACTCGCGCTGCGCGCACCGGAGCGCGTCCGCCGCATCGTTTCACTGAATGCCGTGTTCCGGCGTACACCTGAACTGGCCGAAGCCGTTCGCCAGCGCGCGGTGGCGCTCAACGGCCGCAGCGATACGGCCGGCACGGCACGGACCATCGCCCGCTGGTTCGGCGATCCGGTGCCGGTCGAGTTGGAAGCGGCAGCGCAGAAGACGGCATCCGCACTGAGCGCGGTCGACCCGGAAGGCTATGCCCGCACCTATCGCCTGTTCACTCGTGCCGACGGCGATCATGCTGATCGCCTGCCGACGCTGGCCGTGCCGGCCCTGTTCATGACCGGCTCCGAGGACAGGAACTCTTCACCGGCAATGTCAGCCGCGATGGCACGCCTGGCGCCGCATGGCCGCTGCACGGTACTGCCGGGTGAGAAGCACATGATGGCGGTCGCGGCACCGGACCTCACCACGCGCTGCATCGTTGACTTCCTCACCGAGGACGAAGCGACCGAACAAGACGGCCCTGCGCAAGCGAATACCGGGTTCGACAGCGGCGAATTCCGCCGTGCGCTTGGCTCCTTCCTCACCGGCGTCACCATCGTCACCACGATCGGCCCCGAAGGCGAGCCGCGCGGCTTCACCGCCAACTCCTTCACCTCGGTCTCGCTCGATCCGCCGCTGGTGCTGGTCTGCATCGCACACAAGGCGCTTGGCCATCCCGTCTTCGCGACATCGAAGAGCTTCGCCATCAACGTTCTCAACGAGGGTCAAAAGGCAGCGTCCGGCATCTTCGCCTCGAAAGTGGCCGACAAGTTCGCCGCCGTTGCCTGGCGGCCGGGACGGACCGGCAGCCCTGTGCTGGACGGCTCCGTCGCGTCCTTCGACTGTGACATGGAGCGACTGGTCGAGGCCGGCGATCATTCGATCCTCATTGGGCGCGTCCGCGATTTCCAGCACAATTCCTCGCAGCCGCTCGGCTATTGCCGCGGCGCCTATGTCGCACCCGGCCTCAGCCAGGACGCGCTCGCCGCAACCCAACCCGGCACCGATGTTGGCGCCATCCTCGAAAATGGCGGCCGGATCCTGTTCGTGGAAACCGCGGACGGTTTTGAACTGCCGCGTGGCCGGGGATTGGGCTCGGCGGGCGATGGCAATAGCCTCCGAGGGTTGCTTGTGGCAAAGGCCATTGAGGCTCAGCTCGGCTTCCTTTTCGCCGTCTGGGACGATGCCGGAACTGTTTCACGCACGCATGTCTACTATCGTGGCACGTTCGACGTGCCCGCTTCCAGCGATCGCGGCATCCGGCTGATCGAGATCGACGCGATCGAAGGATTGAAGATCGCCGATCCGGCCATCCGCTCGATGCTCGCGCGCTATGTCAGGGAATGCTCGGTGGATGCATTCGGTGTCTATGTCGGCAACAATGTCGAAGGCGAGGTCCGGCCGCTCGCCAGCGCCGGCGCTTCCGCCGTCAATACAGGTGACCAGCGATGAAATTCTCGCTCTTCGTGCACATGGAACGATCGGACCTGGCCAAGCCGCATTCCGAGCTTGTGACCGAGCTAGAAGAACTGGTCCTGCTGGCCGAGCAGGCAGGGTTCGAGACCGCCTGGATCGGCGAGCATCACGGCATGGAATTCACCATCTCGCCGAACCCCTTCATCAACATCGCCTATCTCGCCGCCAAGACCAGCCGCATCCGCCTCGGTACCGGAACCGTGATCGCGCCCTTCTGGCACCCGATCAAGCTTGCCGGCGAAGCCGCGATGGCCGACGTAATCAGCGGCGGCCGGCTCGACATCGGCATCGCGCGCGGCGCCTACAGCTATGAATATCAGCGCATCTTTCCAGGCCTCGACGCCTGGGGGGCCGGCCAGCGCATGCGCGAGATCATACCGGCGATCCGCGGCCTCTGGGACGGCGACTTCGAACTCTCCGGCGAGTTCTGGCAATTCCCGGCCACCACCTCCTCGCCCAAGCCGCTGCAGAAACCCTACCCGCCGATCTGGGTGGCGGCCCGCGACCCGAATTCGCATGATTTCGCCGTCGCCAATGGCTGCAAGGTCCAGGTGACGCCGCTGGCTTCCGGCGATCACGAGGTGACCAGCCTGATGCAGCGCTTTAACGGCGCCTGCACCGCGCATCCCGAGATCGAAAGACCGGAAATCATGCTTTTGATGCACACCTTCGTCGCCGAAGACGCGACCGATGCCGATCGCCTCACCCAGGACCTGTCGACTTTCTACTGCCAGTTCGGCGCCTGGTTCCAGAACAAGAAGCCGGTGCATCAAGGCATATTGGAGCCGCTGACGGCGGATGAGATCGCCGCCATGCCGCAATACGCGCCGGACAAGATCAGGCAGAACCTGGTAATTGGCGAGGCTGATGAGGTCATCGCCCGGCTGAAGGCTTATGAGGCGCTCGGCTACGACCAGTATTCGATCTGGATCGACAGCGGCCTTTCGCACCAGCGCAAGATGAAATCGCTGCAATTGTTCATCGACCGGGTGATGCCGGCCTTCCTCTGATCGCGAGCCCATGACCGACGCTGTTTTCAGGAACTTCATCGACGGCCGCTTCGACGAGCCGTCCGCCACGTTCGACAGCGTCGACCCATCGGCCGGGACGGCCTGGGCCAGGATGCCGGCGGCGAGCGAAGCCGATGTCGACCGTGCCGTCGGGGCGGCGCACCGCGCACTGCGCTCAGACCTATGGCGAAGGATGACTGCGACAGCGCGTGGAAAACTGCTGGTCAAGCTCGGCGACCTCGTCGCCGCCAATGTCGGGCGCCTTGCAGAACTCGAGACGCGCGACACCGGCAAGATCATCCGCGAAACCCGCGCCCAGATCGCCTATGTCGGCGACTACTACCGCTATTATGGCGGGCTTGCCGACAAGCATGAAGGCACGCATGTGCCTGTTGACAAGGCGGATCTCGACGTCACCATACGCAGCGAACCGATCGGCGTCGTTGCCGCGGTGGTGCCGTGGAATTCGCAGCTCTTCCTCTCGGCCGTCAAGCTCGGCCCGGCGCTCGCCGCCGGCTGCACCATCGTGCTCAAGGCCTCCGAAGATGGGCCGGCGCCGCTGCTTGCCTTTGCCGAATTGGTTCATGAGGCCGGCTTTCCAGCCGGTGTCGTCAACATCCTCACCGGCTTTGGCCATGATTGCGGCCGGCGCCTGACCAGCCATCCGCTGGTTTCGCGCGTCGCCTTCACCGGCGGTCCGTCGACGGCGCGCGCCGTCGTCAGGAACACGGCGGAAAACCTTGCCTACACCACGCTCGAACTCGGTGGCAAAAGCCCGGTCGTCGTCTTTGCCGACGCCGACCTCGACAGTGCCGCCAATGCGGTGGTCGCCGGCATTTTCGCGGCGACCGGCCAGAGCTGCGTCGCCGGCTCGCGGCTGCTGGTTGAACGTTCGGTGAAGGATGAATTCCTCGCTCGCCTGAAGCGCAAGGCCGAGGCGATTCGCATCGGCGATCCGCAGGATCCGGCGACCGAAATGGGTCCGCTCGCCACGCTGCGGCAGCGCGACTGGATCGAGAAGGTTGTCGCGGAAAGCCTCACCGCGGGCGGCATGCTGGTCACCGGTGGAACACGGCCAGTCGGCAGCGGCTTCTACTACGCACCGACCATCATCGATGCCGGCGGCAGCGACCTGCCCTGCGTGCGGGAGGAATTGTTCGGACCGGTGCTCAGCGTGCTTGCCTTCGACAGCGAAGCGCAGGCGCTGGCACTCGCCAATGACACTCCGTTCGGCCTGGCTTCCGGCGTGTTCACCAGCAATCTCGGCAAGGCGCATCGCATGGCGCGCGACATCCATGCCGGCGTTGTCTGGGTCAACACCTATCGCGCCGTATCGCCGCTCGTTCCGTTCGGCGGCTACGGTCTGTCGGGCCTCGGCCGCGAAGGCGGTCTCGACGCCATCAGAGACTACACGCGCTCGAAATCCGTATGGATCAACACCTCGGACGAGCCGATCCCCGATCCCTTCGTCATGCGCTGAGTTGCGCAGGACGCAGGTGCACTGAGAAAAACAAGAACAGACCAACAGAGGAGAATGACAATGAAATTGATTTTGACCGGCCTGCTGGCCGGACTGCTCGCGGCGACAGCCGCCAAGGCCGATGAGATGGCGTTCACCAGCTGGGGCGGCACCACGCAGGAGGCGCAGACCAAGTCCTGGGCCGCCCCCTTCGAGGCCAGCTCCAGCATCAAGGTTTTGCAGGATGGACCGACCGACTACGGCAAGCTCAAGGCCATGGTCGACGCCGGCAACGTCACCTGGGATGTCGTCGACGTGGAGATGGATTTCGCCATCAAGGCCGCCAAGGACGGACTGCTCGAGCCGATCGACTATGCGGTCGTGCCCAAGACCGATCTCGACCCGCGCTTCAGCAATGAGCATGCCGTCGGCAGCTTCTACTATTCCTTCGTGCTCGCCTGGAACAAGGGCGCGGTCGCGAGCGAACCGGCCGGCTGGGCCGACATGTTCGACACCAAGAAGTTTCCCGGCAAGCGGACCTTCTACAAATGGTCGGCGCCGGGCGTGATCGAGATCGCTCTGCTGGCCGACGGCGTGCCGGCGGACAAGCTCTATCCGCTCGACCTCGACCGTGCCTTCAAGAAGCTCGACACCATCAAGTCCGACATCGTCTGGTGGGGCGGCGGCGCCGAGTCGCAGCAGTTGATCGCCTCGGGCGAGGCCGCCTTCGGGCAATTGTGGAACGGGCGCGTCTTCGCCCTTCAGCAGGACGGCACCGATGTCGGCGTCTCCTGGAACCAGAACCTCACCGCCGCCGACGTGCTCGTCGTGCCGAAGGGTACCAAGAACAAGGCCAGCGCGATGAAGTTCCTTGCCGCCGCCACCAGCCCGACCGGCCAAGCGAAATTCGCCGAAGCAAGCGGCTATGCGCCCATCAACACCAAGGCCAAGGCGGAGATGCCGGCCGATTCCGTCAAGGCCCTGCCAGATGCCCATGTCGAGGGCCAGATCAACCTGGACATGAACTACTGGGCCGAGCATCGCGACGAGATCGCGACGCGCTGGTATGCCTGGCAGACCAAGTAACGCCGTTGCAGACCGACGGGGCGCGGCTTGCGCGCCCCGTTTCGAGACAGGACCGCTCGATGCAAGGAAATTCTCCTAGACGCGGCTCGATCGTCGGCCTGCCGACCGGCAGTGGCAGCGCCTTGCCGGCCCTGCTCCTGGTCGGGCTGTTCTTTATCGTGCCGGTGGTCGCCCTGCTGCTGCGCAGCGTCACCGATCCCGAACCGGGCTTACAGAACTACGCGGCGCTGTTCGGCAGCGGCACCTATGTGCGGGTGTTCCTCAACACCTTCCTGGTTGCATCGGTCGTAACCGCCGTCACCATCCTGGTGGCGTTCCCCGTCGCCTGGATGCTGGCGATCATGCCGCCCGCCCTGGGCTCGATCGTCTTCGGCATCATCATCCTGTCTATGTGGACGAACCTTCTTACCCGCACCTATGCGTGGATGGTGCTGCTGCAGCGCACCGGTGTCATTAACCGGGCACTGATGGGCCTGGGCATCATTCACGAACCGCTGCCGCTCATCAACAATCTGGCCGGCGTCACCATCGGCATGGTCTACATCATGCTGCCCTTCATGATCCTGCCGCTGGTCGGCACACTGAGGTCGATAGACCCGATGACGCTGCGCGCGGCAGCCCTTTGCGGCGCAAGCGCGTTCGAGGCCTTCCGCCGCATCATGTTGCCGCTGTCGCTTCCCGGCGTCGCTGCTGGCGGCCTGATGGTCTTCGTCATGTCGCTTGGCTACTTCGTCACCCCGGCCCTGCTCGGTGGCACATCGAACATGATGCTGGCCGAGATGATCGCCCAGACGGTGCAGTCGCTGCTCAACTGGGGGCTCGGCAGTGCGGCCGCCTTTGTCCTGCTTGCCGTCACCATGGCGCTCTACGCGATCCAGTTTCGCCTGGTTGGGGCCAGGCGCGCCGGGGGAGGGACCTGACATGCTGCTCGACTATGAACGGCTCGGATGGCTGCGGATGGTGCTTGGCGGCTTCACGGCGGCCGTCACGGCTTTCCTGCTGCTGCCGGTGGTCTTCATCGTGCTCCTGTCATTCGGCTCGTCGCGCTGGCTGGCCTTTCCGCCACCCGGCTGGACGCTGAAATGGTATCAGCAATTACTGGGCGACCCGACCTGGATCGATGCCGCTCTGACCAGTGCCCGAATTGCCGCCATGGCCGCTATCCTCGCCGTCATCATCGGCCTGTTCGCCTCCTTCAGCCTGGTCAGGGGTGAGTTTCGCGGACGCCAGGTCCTGCGCGGCTTGCTGTTGACGCCGATGGTGCTGCCGGTGGTCGTTTTCGCCATCGCCATCTACGCCTTCTTCCTGCGCATCGGCCTTGCCGGCACCACGGTCGGCTTCGTCATCGCCCACACCATCTTGGCGCTGCCTTTCGCCATCATTCCGATCACGGCCGCGCTCGAGGGTTTTGACAAATCCATCGAGGACGCGGCCATCGTCTGCGGCGCCAGCCCGCTGCAGGCGAGGCTTAGGATCACCTTGCCGTCGATCAGGATCGGCATCTTCTCGGCGGCGATCTTCTCTTTCCTGGCCTCATGGGACGAGGTCGTGGTGGCGATCTTCATGGCGAGCCCGAGCTTGCAAACCTTGCCGGTGAAAATCTGGGGCAGCCTGCGCGCCGACCTCAGCCCGGTCGTCGCCGCCGCCTCCAGCCTGCTTGTCGGCTTGACCTTGTGCCTGATGATCGTGACCGCACTCCTTCGCAGAAAATTGTCCAGATGATCCCTCCCTTCCTGTCCATACGCGCAGTAAGAAAGACGTTCGGTGCCTTCGTCGCCGTCCACGACGTCACCATCGATGTGCCCAAGGGCGAGTTCCTGACGTTCCTCGGCCCGTCGGGCTCCGGCAAGTCGACCACGCTGTACGCCATCGCCGGTTTCCAGGATCCGAGCTCGGGCGATGTGCTCCTGGAGGACAGATCGCTGCTTTCGGTGCCGTCGCACAAGCGCAACATCGGCATGGTGTTCCAGCGCTACACCCTTTTTCCGCATCTGAGCGTCGCCGAGAACGTCGCCTTTCCGCTGCGCGTGCGCCGCCGGCCCGACGGTGAGGTCAAGCGCAAGGTTGCCGACATGCTGGCGCTGGTGCGCCTCGAAAACTTCGCCGACCGCCATCCGGGCGCGCTGTCTGGCGGCCAGCAGCAGCGCGTGGCGCTTGCACGCGCGCTGGCCTACGACCCACCGATCCTCTTGATGGACGAACCGCTGTCGGCACTCGACAAGAAGTTGCGCCAGGAGATCCAGGCCGAGATCCGCCGCATCCACCGCGAGACAGGCGTCACGATCCTCTATGTCACGCATGACCAGGAGGAGGCGCTGCATCTTTCGGATCGCATCGCTCTGTTCAGGGAAGGCCGTATCGAACAGATCGGCACCGGTGAGGATCTTTACCTCCGGCCGGCGAGCGAGTTTGTCGCCGGCTTCATCGGCAACTCGAATTTCCTGCCGGCCGAGCATCTGCTAACCGCAGGTGGCGCGTCGACGGTCCGCCTGGCCGACGGCTCGATCGTGACCGGCGTAAAGACGACAACATCCTTTGGTCAAGGTCAAAAGGTGCGCCTGATGGTACGCCCCGAAGCCTTCCGCCTGACGCCCGGGCCAGCGAGCGCAGCACTCGGCGTCGAGATCGTCGATACCGCCTTCTTCGGCGACCGCCGGCGCATCGTGGCGCGCACGGCGGCCGGAGAAGATATCGACGTCAGGCCAACCTCCGATGCAGAGGAAGCGGACAGCGCCATCGCACCGGGTCAACGCATTTTCTTCGATCCTGCCTCGGCATTCCTGTTCCCTGGCTAGGGCTTGGATTGCGCCCTGTCAGGTCGATTCCATTGCGGCATGAAAGTCCGCTTGTGAAAATTCGTGCTTAGAAGCTGACAGTCCCCTTTCGGCCCCTTTTCAGTCGTTCAATGTCACCTGTGCGGATGGCCGCACCTAGTGCAAAAAGCAAGCGGGACGTCGGCGATGAGATTTAGACGATCGCTCGAAGCTGCGCGTTGTTCGCTATTGCCGTTTGGCCAAGCGCACGCCAGCGCCACCGCCGTTTTCCGAAATGAACTCGATGCCCGCCCTTTCCAGGGCACCACGGATCGCATTCCGATTTGCTATTGTGATTGGAGGGACGCCATCCGCAGCTTCTGCGCGCCTAACTGTGGCTACTCCCACGCTCGCCGCATCGGCCAAATCTTCGGCACTCCAACGTATTAATCCTCGCGCTCCTCTGATCTGGGCGCCCATAATTTCTTTCATATCATCTAATTTCAAGTTGATCACTTATGGCTCATGTGATATGAAATCGCTCACATAGTTTTTCTGCTTCCAAAGTTTCATAGGAGCAGGGGCTCACATTTGGACTCGGCTGAGGACGTGCGTCGGGGAGTCATCCCAGCCTGACCACAACCAAGCTTCAGGAAACTCGGATCATGGCTGATTCCGACAATACCACGACTTTGCCTCTCGTCACCCGCCGGAGGGTAGTTGTGGCGGTTGCAGCTGCGAGAACCTGTCCTTCCGCCAACGGGACATTCAAGCCTGAGGATCTAAGAGCCGAACACCTTCACCCTTTTGACCAGCGGATAAGAATTCGACACCCGCCTTTATCAGGGCCGCCTCAATGGCCTGCAAAGTGCTGATCCGGGAATCTACCTTGCCGTTTTCCAACCGGGTCAGAGCGTTCAGCGACACGATTGCCTTGTCCGCAAGCTCCTGCTGCGACCAACCAAGCAAAGCTCGTGCGGCTCGAATCTGTCGTGGACTGACCATGAGGCCACAATCGGCAGGCAGATTTTCTTTGCCACCAATAGGGTCATTTTGCACCCCATAAGGTATTTAAAATGGCGAGTCGACCTGCAGATCACATCGGTGCGGAGAGCCCGGCGCGTGGCGACAGACTCTCTGTCCGGCTGACTAATGGAGGATCGAAAGGCCTTGTTGAAACCGCAACGCTCAGTCCTCCTTCGGACGGGGCCGAAGCCGAAGATCGAAAGCGACCCGCATCCCGCCGATCAGCATGTCGGCAGGCAGATTGCGACGGTTCGCGTCCAATCGGACGTATCGCAAGCCCAGCTTGCCCGATCCATCGGCATCAGTTTCCAGCAGCTGCAGAAATACGAGAACGCGCGCAATCGCGTGAGCGCGTCGATGCTCTACGAGATCGCCAGTTCGCTCGGCGTTCCTGTCGGCCGCTTCTTTGAAGGCCTGCCGGGAAACGATGAAACCCGCGTCGAGGCGCGGCCCCTGCCGGTCGATGAGCGCCTGGATTTCATTGCCAGCGCGGAGGGTCGGCGACTGATTGAAGGGCTAGTGAAACTTCCGCCGCGTGTGCGCGGTCGCGTCTCGTCCCTGATCGCGGCGTTAGGAGAAGAACTGGCCCAGCTAGACACAAAGGCAGATAGCGAGACGGGCGGCGAGTCCCCGCCGGCGGAATGCAAGACGGTGTGAGCGGTCGGTCGGGCCGTCAGCCGAATTTTCGTGCAGCGGGCAGGGCGATGCGGCCGCAAGTCGGGGACACTTCGATTTCGACGCCGAACGCCCGCGATCGGGTCGCGAATCCCTCGAGGATGTCTCGCGCCGCGCTTCCAGCGACGGCGACGGGTACCAATCTGCCCGTTGCTGATCCGAGAGACTGAGCTTTCGCGCCGATCACGACGGGCAGGAGGTCTATTCCTGCGAGGTTTCCGCTCCCATCATAGCGGCAGGCCGCGACGATGCTTTGCCAGACTTCCGGTGGATCCCATTCGGTTTCCTTCGGGTGGACGTGGAAAAGGAAATTTCCGAGGCCGTAGAAGATCGGCGAGCCATTGTAGATTTCCACTGCCTGCAGCACCGGAGCACCGTGGCTGACGAACAGGTTGGCGCCGGCGTCGATGCACATCCTGGCAAAGGCCTGCACCCAGCGCGGCACGTTCTGCCAACCTGGTTCCCAATGATGGTGGTGCAGATAGGCAATGACGAAATCGCCTTGTGCCGCGGCGTGCCGGATGGCGGACAGATGGATGGCTGCGCTCTGCTGGTCGACTTCGATGAGGCGGCCGAAATCGGCGGCTTGCGTGAACACGGTGCCGTAGAAATTGATCTCCTTGCCGGCTGCCACCTCTACCGGGTCCTCCGGTTGCGCATAGTTGGCCAGTTCAAACGGGGAGCTTTGCAAATGGGCGCCCAGCCTTGCCAGTCTGCTGAAATGTCCGTCCGGCACCCCCATCTTGCGAACGGTGCTCAGGCGATTGACGCCCGGCCGAGCCGGCCGGAAGGCCGTACGGTCTTCGGCATACATGTTGGTCGGGCCAGGGCCTGCATCCATCGCAAGAAGTGCGACCTCGCGCGCGCCCAGCTGGCGGCGGCCCGGTTTCCTCGCATCCGTCTCGTCGGCCCCGATGCCGGCATGGAGGAAGCCCCGCGCTTCCACCTCCTCCAGCGTCGACAGGATGCCGCCAACGCCGAGATCGAAGGCGTGGTTGTTTGCGAGCGCAAGCGCGTTGAAACCGTTCGCCTGCAATGCGTCGAGCACTTCAGCCCTGGAATATCCGAAGTATTTGCCCTTGGTCGGCCACCCGCCGTGCTTGCCCAGGATCGTCGACTCGAAGTTGGTGAAGACGACGTCGCCTTGTCGCAGGAAGTCCGTAACCGCGATGAAGCGTTCGTCTTTGATGTCACGGATATCGTGCTTGATCAGGGATTGGCCGGTAACGACCGCGCAGAACTGGTCTTTCATGGGGCTCGCCTTGAAGGAGGGGAGGGCGCTGGCATTCCGACCGGCGCCACGTCAATGTCGAAGTCGGTTGCTGCCTATTGCGCGACTGCAGGCGAGATATCGCTTTTGAACCATTTCAGGCTCAGCGCCTTGATCGTCCCATCCTTGGTGGCCGCGTCGATGGCCGCGTTGAACCTGGCGAGCAACTCCGTATCGTCTTTGCGCAGACCTGCGCCGACGCCCGGCCCCCAGAGCCCGCCATTCAGTTCAGGGCCGAAAAACACCACATCCGAGCCGGAAGGCGTCTCCAGAAAATCGCGCCACGTGAAATAGTCGGCCAGACCGCCGTCGATGCGACCTGCAGCAAGATCGAGCTTCATGTTGTCCTGGCTGTCATAACTGCGGATGGTCACGACATCGCCCAGCATTTCCTTCACCACTGCTTCCGAATTCGACGAGCGCAGGGCCCCGATCGCCCTGCCGGCGAGTGTCGATCTGAGGCGCTCGATGGTCGCCTTTTCCTTGTCGCCGATGGTCGAAAGGTTGACCTTCTGCTTGATGTCGCCGGCGTCGAGGCCCAGGTCCTTGCGCACAACGAACTGGTTGAAGCCGGTGGCGTAGGGGATCGAGAACGCGATCGACTGCTTGCGTTTTTCCGTGATCGCCATGCCGGACATGATGACGTCGAACTTGCCGACAAGCAGTGCCGGGATGATCCCGTCCCAATCCTGCGGGACGAAGGTACATTTGATCTCGATGCGACGGCACAGTTCCAGTCCGACATCGATATCGTAGCCATAGAGTTGACCGTTCGCGTCGGTGCTGTCCCAGGGAGGCGAGGCGCCTTCGGAGGCGATCGATATGACGCGCGCGCTTTCGGCGCCAGCGGGGAATGCCGACATCAGGGATGCGACAGAAACAGCAATAGCCAGGGGTATGCGCATGATGCACCTCTTCTTTGGTTTGTGATGGAGGGAGCCCAGAACCTGCGGCGTCAGGGCAGGGGCGTCGTGATCTCTGGATCAGGTAGGGCGGGGCGCAATCGCGCCTTTCGTCGACGCACCGGATGGCCGTCGGCCGAGAGCCATCGCTCCAGCAACTGGATCGCTTTCACCGCGATCGAGGTGAGCGATAGGTAGATCGCTCCGGCGACGACGAAGATCTCGTACGGCGCGAACGTGGTCGACACCATCTGTCTCGCCATCCCGGTGATCTCGAGAAGCGTCACGGTGCTGGCCAGGGACGAGCCCTTGATCATCCCGACGATCTCGTTGCCGTAGGCCGGGAGCGATATCCTGAAAGCGATCGGGAAGGTGACCAGGCGAGCGATCTGGAAGCGTTTCAAGCCCAGAGACGTGGCCGCCTCGGTGACACCCTTAGGCACGGACTGGAGACCACGGCACAGGATTTCGGTGGTGTGTGCCGCGCTGTTCAGCGAAAATGTCAGAAGGGCGCACCAAAAGGGGTCGCGCAGGATCACCCAGAAGATGCTGGCCCGCACCGCCTCGATCTGAGCGAGGCCGTAATAGAGCAGGAAGAGCTGAACAAGCATCGGCGTTCCGCGGATCACATAGGTGTATGAGAGCACTGCGAGCGAGAGGCCGGGGCGTCCGAAAGCGCGCATGAAGGCCAGCGGCACGGACAGAAGAAATCCGGCCGTCAGCGACAACACCGTCAGGATCAATGTAAGACCGATGCCCGAGGGCAAGACAACCAGTGCGTCAAATATCAAGCCGAGGTTCATGGGCCTTCCCTCCTACCGGCCGAGAGCCGGATAGCGCCGCTCAGTCAGCCGGATCGACAGCAACGTGACGGTGGTCAGCGACAGATAGAGAGCGGAGGCCGCAAGGTAGAAGGTCAATGGTGCGCGCAAGGATCCGGCCCCCACATACGCAACGCGCATGATGTCGGTCAGGCCGACGATCGAAACCAGTGCGGTATCCTTGAAGAGCGAAATCCAGAGATTGCCATAGGCAGGCAGCGCCAGCCGCAGCATCTGCGGACCGATGACGAACATCCAGCGCTGCCAGGCGTTCAGCCCAAGCGACTTTGCCGCTTCGGTTTGGCCCGCTGGCACTGCCGCAATCGCGCCGCGAAACACTTCGGTCGCATAACCGCTGAAAATGACCGAGAGCGCGATAACCCCTGCGGTGAATGCGTTCACCTCGACATACCGGCCGGCGATCTTGCTGGCGAGCGTGGTTCCGCCGAAGTAGATGAGCAGGATAACGAGAAGTTCTGGTACACCACGGACGACTGTGGTGTAGGCGGCCACGACCGCGTTGAGGCGCGGCTTTGCCGTGCCCTTCGAAATCGCCAAAAACAGCCCGAATGCCGTACCCAGGCAGCCGCTGACAAGAGCCAGGCTTATGGTCACGGTAAGTGCGACAACAAACTGAGTAGTAAAACCACCCATGGGGCGCTTTCCTCGGCTCGCAATTGCCGCAGGATATGTCGGTCTTTATTGCCGAGACCAAACCATATAACCCAAGGTTGCGAGTTGTTATATTTCTAATGTGGAGTTAACTTGAGATACTGGCCAATTCTAACGCTTGAAATTACACACTCAATCTATAACTTTTATTATTTTATCTATAACGCGTCGTTATATACTGAGGCAGTTCGTTGCTCCCCAGGTTGGCGTTGTCTGCCGCCGGGTGGTTATCAGGGAAAGGCGCGCAGGGAATGGAGTTGTTGCAGAGCGACCTCAAGCTCCGTCAACTGAAGGTCTTCCGGGAAGTGTTGCGGGCCGGTTCGACAAGGCGGGCGGCGGCAGCGCTCGGGATAAGCCAGCCGGCCGTCAGTCAACATGTGAAGCAACTCGAGACCACGCTCGGCATCACACTGTTCAAGCGATCAGCCAACCGCATCGTCCCCTTGCAGGAAGCTTGGGAGCTTCTGCGAAACGTAGAACTTGCCCTGACGTCCCTGGATCGGCTGGAAGCGTCGATCTTCGCGATGAAGAACGAGGAAAAGCAGCGGATCGCGATTGCCGCGCCTTCTGTTTTCGGTTTCGTGACCTTGCCCAAGGTCGTGGCGATTATCCGCTCACAGACCGCTTCGAATGTCCGGTCGATTTCTGGAA
>NZ_JAMYVM010000017.1:0-145395 GCF_040324035.1 Mesorhizobium sp. M0016
TGGTGGTGGCTGGTGGGGGGGTCTCTCTGTCGCCGCCGTGGTCCCCCCCCTCCCCCCCCCCCCCCTCTCCCCCGCCGGGGGGGGGGGGGGGGGGCGCCCGCCGGGGGGGGGGGGCCCCACTGCGACCTACGAGAACCCCCACCCCGATCCGCTTCGCGGATCGACCCTCCCCACGAAACCCCTCAAAACTCGATCCCCTGCTGCGCCTTCACGCCGGCCGAAAAATGATGCTTCGTCACGCCCATCTCCGTCACCAGATCCGCCGCCTCGACCAGCGCCGGCTTGGCGTTGCGGCCGGTGACGACGACATGCAGACCTTCGCGCCGCGCTTTCAGCGCCGCCACCACTCTGTAGAGATCGAGATAGTCGTAACGCAGCGCGATGTTCAGTTCGTCCAGCACGACGAGGCTGATCGAGGGATCGGCGATCAGTTCCAGCGCCTTGGCCCAGGCGGCTTCGGCCGCCTTAATGTCGCGCTTCAGATCCTGCGTCTCCCAGGTGAAACCCTCGCCCATCGTGTGCCAGACGACGCGGTCGCCAAACGCCGCGAAGGCATCCTTCTCGCCGGTGTGCCATTTGCCCTTGATGAACTGGACGATTCCGACGCGCTTGCCATAGCCGAGCATGCGCAGCGCCAGCCCGAAGGCAGCCGTGGTCTTGCCCTTGCCGGGTCCGGTGTTGACGATCAGCAGCCCCTTCTCGACCGTCTTTTCCGCGACCTCGGCGTCCTGCACCGCCTTGCGCTTGGCCATCTTGGCGCGATGGCGCTCTTCGTCTTTTGTGTCGATATCGGTCATCTCATTTCACCTTGAGCGGCAGCCCCGCCACCATCAGAAGCACCATATCAGCTACGACCGCGATCTGCTGGTTGAGCCGGCCGGCGGCATCGCGGAACCGGCGTGCCAGCGCATTGTCGGGCACGATGCCTTGTCCGACTTCGTTGGAGACCACGAACCACGGTCCGCGCGGCCGCGAAAGCACATCGGCCAGCCGCCGGCACTCCCCCTCCAGATCATGATCGGCCAGCATATGATTGGTCAGCCACAGCGTCAGGCAGTCGACAAGCACCGGCTGGTTGTCCGGCAATGCCTCGAGCGCACCGGCAAGATCAAGCGGGGCGTCGATGGTCGCCCACCCCTCGCCACGGCGCGAGCGGTGCTGCGCGATGCGCTCGCGCATTTCGCCGTCATAGGCTAGCGCGGTGGCGATATAAGCCCATGGCGGCAGCAACGCCGTCGCCAAAGTTTCGGCATGCGCGCTCTTGCCGGAGCGCGCACCGCCGATGATGAAGGTCAAACTCCGATCAGGCAAAGCTGTCGCGCAGGCTGGTCGCGGTGCCGGCGAAGCGCGCGCGCACTACACCGACAACTGCGCCGAGCACCAGCCAGAACACCAGATTGGTCAGCGTCACCGCCACCACGAACTGATGATGCAGGCCCTCCGGGATCGGCGTTACGAAACTGTCAGGCTGCGGCGCGCCGACAATATGCGGGGCGACGATCAGGACGACGGCGAGCACGGTCAGGGGCGCCGACGTGCGGAAGGTGATAAGGGCAAGACCGATCGCCGTTGTCATCACCGTTGCCCACCACCAGATCTGGCGCTGCATGAGATCGGCCGCCGGCATTGCCGGCAGTTCCGGCGGCAGGCCGAGGCCCGGCGCCAGCGTGAACACGGCAAAGCCGGCCAAGCCCCAGAACACGCCCTGGCGCCAGCTGCCGATGCCGCCGGCGAACTCGGAAACCGCCACCAGGACCAGCGCGAAGCCGATGCCGGTGACGATATTGGCGACGACACTGAAGGCGAAACGCTCGAAGCCGTCGGCCGGCGCCCAGCCTTCGTCCTCCGCCGGCGCGGCTGCTTCAGCCGGTGCTGCGCTGCTCACCGCATTTTCCGCCGGCGCGGCGGTGCTCATGGCATCGGTGTCCGCAGCGTTGGCGGCGGGCGCCGCGGCATGCTGATGCTCATGGCCGCCACCAGCCTTTTCGTAGACCTCCGCCTTGAGGATCAGCGGCACGGTGGCGTAGGCCTGCATGCAGGCGAGAGCGACACCCGCCACGAGCCCTGCGATCGCCGCGATGAACACGACGTTGCGAAACAGGTTCATGATGTCAGATCCTCGTCAGTGGCAGGGAAACGCCATCGAATGGCGATAGTCGTGCGCCGCATTGTGGACCGCATCGATATGCGAGAAACCGACAACGCCGACGACGAAAATGCCCAGAAACGCGCTAAGCACGAGCTGCATGAAGCGCGACTGCGAGGAGACGGATGCGCCGAGGGAGACGGAAGCGGTATTCATATCTTGTCCTTTCGCCCTCCACCCGAGGGCATCGAAGTCAGTTCCCTGTCGCCGGCAGGTCTCCTGGCTCGCGGATCAGCGCCCTTCCCCACCTTCCCGAGGAAAAATCCTCAGTGGCTTGGAGAGGACTACCGCACACAGTTGCGGGGGCAGCCACGGCATTGGGCAACAAAGTCAGCCCTCACCGCATTCCCTCTTGGTCCCTAACGGAACCGACGACATGCATGACTATAGGCTGAAACGGCCGCATCCGGCAAACCAAATTCCGCCGGCCAACAGCGCGAATGCGCCATGCGGCGTTACGGGTTCAACGCGGTGATCCGCTCGGCAACCAGCCGCTGCAGCCGCCACAGATGGCGATCGTGAATGCCGCGCTCTTCAAGGTTTTTCACCGTGTTGTAGAGATAGTCGGCGCCCGATCCCCAGTGCCCGCAGGACGTGGCCAGCCTTTCGACGATCTTGCCTTCGTCGAGCGGGCCGGAATAGGTCAGGCCGTTGCGGTTGATCACGAAGGCCAATGCCCTGAGCGGTCCGGCCTCGCTTGCAAGCTTCAGCATGCGCGGCCGGTAGCTTGTCGGCTTCAGCGTGACTTCGCGCCGGAAAAGCCGGCCCAACTGCTCGCGCCGGTTATTGTCGGTCAGCCGAAAGGCGACGCCCTTGCATTGTCCGCCACGGTCCAGCGCCATCATCAGGCCGGGGCTGACCTTGGTGCCGCGCCAGCGCGTCATGTTCATGCAAAAGGACCGATGCCAGCCGCGCGCCAGCGCAACGCGGTCCTCGACATAATCTATTTCCGGTTTCCAGATCAGCGATCCATAGCCGAACAGCCATAGCGGTTCGCTATCCGGAAGTTCGACCTGCAATTCATCCAGAAGCGCGTCATAGTCGGCTTCATCGAGATGCATCGCGTCCGGATCAGGCCCGGGGTCCCTGATCTCGCGCCAGCAGCGCGCGACCAGCTCCGGCGTAAGCGACATCTGTCGTGCGGCCACGTCCGAATCCCCCCAATTCCGAATGTCCCATGTCCACGACATGATTATGCGCCGCGCCTGCAACCGGCAATGCGGCACTCTGATTGACAAACGATTTGCCGGGGTGTCGGCTGACGCTTCATAGGAAGCCAGCCATGCATCCCAACCCGAGCGAGCGCGACCCCTATAACGGCCTGAGCCGGGCCGAACCGACGCTACCGTCATCGGCCTATTGGGATAGCGAGGCTTACCAGCGCGATCTCGAGGCCATCTGGTACAAAAGCTGGCTGCTCGTCTGCCGCGAGGCCGATCTTGCCCAGCCTTTGGCATTCAGGACATTCCGCGTCGGCACGCAGGAAATCGTCGTGCTTCGCGACGACACCGGCGAGTTGCGCGCCTTCCACAACACCTGCCGGCATCGCGGCTCGCAGCTTTGCCAGGAAAGCGAGGGCCGGCTGAAAGCGCGGCTCATCACTTGCCCCTACCATGCCTGGTCCTACTCGCTGCGCGGCGATCTCGTGCGCGTTCCCTCGAAATCGCTGCCAGATGGTTTCGACAAGGCAGATCATCCGCTCTACCGGGTGGCGCTGTCGGTGTGGCGCGGCTTTGTCTTTGTGAACCTTCAGCAGGCGACGGCCGGCTCCGCCGAGACCTCCTTCGATCCCGCATCCGGCGACCTCGCCAACTGGCCGCTGGAAACGCTGGTATCAGGCCATGTCCTGCGCAAGGTGATGAACTGCAACTGGAAAATCTTCTGGGAGAACTTCAACGAGTGCCTGCATTGCCCAGGCGTCCACAAGGACCTGTCTCGGCTGGTGCCGATATACGGCCGCGGCCTGATGAGCCGGCACGACGACCCCGACTGGGTCCGCCATGCCGACAATGACGCACCGGAGTTTTCGGGTGGCCTGCGCGCCGGCGCCGAGACCTGGTCGCGCGACGGACATGCCCATGGCCCGGTCTTCCCGGGCCTGACGCCAGCCGAGCGTGCGGCCGGACAGACCTATGCCACCAGCCTGCCCTCGATGTTCATCGTCGGCCATGTCGATTATGTCAGGACGGTGCGACTGATGCCGCTCGGTCCCGAACAGACCGAACTCACCGCCGAATGGCTGTTCGCGCCCGAGGCGCTGGCTGAGACGGACATCGACAATGTCGTCGCCTTCGGCACCCAGGTGCTGGAGGAGGATGCCGCGATCTGCGAGATCAACCAGAAAGGCCTGCGCTCCATGCGTCACGCGGCCGGCGTGCTGATGCCGGAGGAGTACGATCTGCACCGCTTCCACAACTGGGTGCGCGAGCGGCATGCAGCGCTTGAGGCAACCGCCTGATCGGCGACTAAAGCGACTTCGGCAGATAGCGCCAGGTGATAAAGCCGCAAACAGCGGCCAGAATGCCCAGCGTCACGAACACCGAGCCGAGGCCGAAAAACGCCAGCACCACCGAATAGACCAGCGGCGGCGTCAGCTCGGAAAAGTCGAGATAGGTGCGGTAGACCGCGGCCATCTGCGCCCGCTCATAGGACCGCACCGAGCGCATGAAGGCGGTCGAGCCCAGTGCATCGAGCGCGATGGTGAAGAAGGCGCCGCAGAGCAGGAAAAAGCCCGTAAGCAGCGGCGCGGTAGTGCCGACCGCGCCCGCCGCAAGCAGCGTCGCCGACATCGCGAAATAGGCGAAGGTCATGGTGCGCCGGCCGCCGAAGCGTTTTCCCGCTTTGCCCCAGAAGATCGCCATGAACAACAGCGCATTGCCGGCCGAAACCAGCAGGCCGCCGGCAAGCTTGCCCTCGCCGGTAATCACCATGAACAGCGGCCCGTAGACGAAGAACGTCGTCCAGAAGCAGGAGCGGCCGAAGGCGATCAGCCAGGCCAGCCTGAGCCTGGGTTGTGCTACGAAGCGGCCGATATTGGCCAGCGGATTGGCCGGCCGTGTCTTGCCCGGCCGGATCGACCGGTTGTCGCCCAGCCTGTAGGTCCAGAACAGCGCCAGCAAGGCCAACGCAAACACCGCGACCGCGCCATGCGCGGCATAGATGCCGTAGCGTGTGTAGAGGAAGATGCCGAGCGTCGGCCCGCCGGTCCAGGCCAGCATCGACCACGCCATGCGCAGCGATTCGGCCTGCATGAAATCGGTCTTGCGGATGTGGTCCATGATGTAGAGGTTGAGCGTGATCGACAGGGCGCTCGCCCCCATGACGCGGCACAGCATGCCTGTCAGTTGCCCGGCAAGCGTGTGGGTGACGAAGAACAGAGAGCCTATCGCCAGCAGGCAGGCGCCGGCGGTATAGACCCAGCGCCGGGCAAACCTGCGGATCAACATCGGCATGAACAAGGTCACCGACAGGCCGAGCAGCGCCACGATGGTGTAGAGGATCGAGACGATCTGCTCGTTGTGCAGAATCTCATAAGCCTGGATCGGGATGACGCTCGATACCGTGGCGCGGGCGAAGGATTCGACCGCATAGAGCGAGGCAAAGGTGCGGGCATCCGCCGGACGCAGGGCCGGAAGCCAGATCGGATGGCGCACATGGGTGGACATTTGATCCCCAAATCAGACTCGCGGCGTCAAATCTGCGCTGGCGCTTCCTCCGCCGGTAACAGGAAACCGACCCCTTCCCGGCAAAAAGCGAATTCGGCCAAAGGCTTTCCGGCTCTGGCCTAAAGCGCCGCCCGATGCAGCCGCACGGCGCGACCCGGAGCGTAGAGGGCGGCCTTCTTTTGTCCGGTGCAACCGTGATAGTCGTCTTTGGGGCTGAATCAGATCGCGAGACCATGAGCATCCATACCGCACCCCCTGGAGATCAACTGAAGCGAGATCAACCGAAGCGCATCGTCGCCATCGATGTCGTACGCGGCATCGCGCTGATCGCCATGGCGAGCTACCACTTCACCTGGGATCTCGAAAATTTCCACTACACCGATCCCGGCCTCACCGCCGTCGGCTGGTGGAAGATCTATGCGCGCTGCATCGCCTCGACCTTCCTGTTCCTGGTCGGCGTCAGCCTGTTTCTCGCGCATGGCAGGCAGATCCGCTGGACCGGCTTCTGGAAACGCTTTGCCATGGTCGCCGTCGCGGCCGCCGCTATATCGGCGGTCACGTACTTCATCACGCCGGACAGCTTCATCTTCTTCGGCATCCTGCACGAGATCGCGCTGGCCAGCCTGCTCGGCCTTTTGTTCTTGCGGCTGCCGTCCTTGCTGACGCTTTTCGTGGCAGCTTTGGTGATCGCAGTCCCCCTGTATCTCCGATCCGAAGCCTTCGATCATCTGGCGCTGTGGTGGGTCGGCCTGTCGGCGATCAACCCGCGCTCCAACGATTACGTGCCGCTGTTTCCCTGGTTCGGCGCCGTACTTCTCGGCATCGCCGCGGCAAAGTTTGCGTCCACCACCGGCCTGCTGGCGCGGCTGGCCACGCTGGGATCAGGAAGCTGGACCAGGCCGCTCACCTTCATCGGCCGCCACAGCCTGGCTTTCTACCTGATCCACCAGCCGCTGCTGTTCGGCTGCGTCTGGCTGTTCTCGCAGATTGCGCCGGCGCCCGTCGAAACAAGGGAAGTGATCTTCCTCAAGGAATGCCAGGTATCTTGCGAACAGCAGCGCGACACGGAGTTCTGCACCAGCTATTGTGTGTGCATGCTGGACACGCTGCAAAGCGAAGCGGCATTCGACCGGCTCTACAATGGCGACCAGACCCCGGAGTTCAAAGCGCATCTCGGTGAACTCGCCGGCATCTGCACCGCCAGGACGGAGGAGAGCCCGATGACGCAGGGAGGGCAACAATGACCGACAAGCTCACAAAACCCGGGCTGGCAAAACCCGATCTATCGAGACCACGGCTGATCCCGTGGCCGCCACTGATCTACATCGCCGCCATCGCCATCAGCATCGTGCTCGGCCTGTTCTATCCCCTGCCCTGGATCGGCGACCTCTTGGGCGACCTTTTGTTTGCCGCCGGCTTTGTGGTGCTGTTTGCCGTCGCAGCCCTCTGGTTCACCGCTATCCGCGCCATGATCCGGGCCAAAACGACGATGAACCCCAATGGCTTGCCGGAGCATCTGGTGACGTCTGGCCCGTTCGGCGTGACGCGCAACCCGATGTATCTGGCCAACACGCTGCTTTTGATCGGCGTCGCCTTCGTCTCGGGGATCATATGGTTCCTGCCGCTGGCCCTGATCGCGGCTTTTGCAACGCAGAAGGTCGCCATCGAGAGCGAGGAGAAGGTGCTGTTCGCCAAATTCGGCAAGAAGTACCGCGACTATACGAAGCGGGTGCGCCGGTGGATTTGAGGCGGGTGTGATCGCTGGCAGGGTTCGCATGCCTTGGCGACTAGCCGAACGCCCATCTCTTCATCATCCACGGGCGGAGTAAGGAGCGTAGCGACGCAGCACAGACCCGAGGATCCATGCCGGGACTCCAGAGCGTTGCTATGGTCCAGAATTCGCTACCGCTGCACTCCACGACCGATGTCACGGAATGGATTCTAGGGTCTCCGCGACGGAGCTTCGCTCCTGCTTCGCCCTAGAATGACGAAGTGCGGAAGGGCTCCGGCTAATCACGAACGTTTGCGACGGGCGCGCGCAAACGCTCGACGGTCCGCTCAGGTATTAACCCCCAGCTCCACCAGCCGCTCAACACATGACTCCTCAGCCTGGTCGAGCTCCGCCAGCGTCTCCTCGAGATCGCGGCGCTTCTGGCGCAAATCCTCGCGCTTTTCCTCGATGCGCTTGATCATCAGGTTGAGTTGACCGACCTCGCCGGGCGGTTCCTTGTACATCTGGATGATTTCGCGGATCTCGTTGATCGAGAAGCCGAGCCGTTTTCCGCGCATGATCTGACGGATCAGATGCCGGTCAGATGGGCGAAACAGCCTTGTGCGGCCCCGCCGGACCGGTTGCACCAGCCCCTCATCCTCGTAGAAGCGCAGCGTCCGCGTCGACACGTCGAATTCGCGGGTCAGTTCGGTGATCGAATAATATTCCCGCATCTTTGCTCCAAATGTCGGAACATCGGAAAACGCCCGGTCGCCCGGGATTTCCAACGCATTCCGATCAACCCCGTTCCAAGCCGGACTCGGCATGAAACCCCGCGCAAGCCTCGCACCACATTTACGTAAAAGTCAATTGAACCCGCAACGCCTCTTTCTCAAGGGATAGCGAACCACCAGGTGGCCAGCCCGAGGAAGGCAAAGAAGCCAACGACGTCGGTGACCGTAGTGACGAAAACCGCCGACGCCACCGCCGGGTCGATCTTGAACCGGTCGAGCAATAGCGGGATCAGGATACCGGCAAGGGCTGCCACGAACATGTTGATGATCATCGCCGCCGCTATGATGCCGCCCAGATTGGCATCGCGGAACCAGACGGCCGCGACGATGCCGATCAGCACGGCGAAGATGATGCCGTTGATGGAACCCACGCCCATTTCGCGGCGGATGATGCGGCCGGCATTGTAGATGTCGAGATCCCTGGTCGCCAGCGCGCGCACCGTGACGGTCATGGTCTGCGAGCCGGCATTGCCGCCCATGCCGGCCACGATCGGCATCAGCACGGCCAGCGCCACGATGTGCTCGATGGTGCGGTCGAACAGCCCGATCACCGAAGCCGCGAGGAACGCCGTCAACAGGTTGACCAGCAGCCAGGGCACGCGCGAGCGCGAGGTCGAAAGAATGCTGTCGGACAACTCTTCGTCGCCGACGCCGCCCATGCGCAGCAGATCTTCCTCGGCCTCCTGCTGGATGACATCGACGACGTCGTCGATGGTCAGCACGCCGACCAGCCGCTCGTTCTCGTCGACGACGGCGGCGGACAGAAGATCGTATTGCTCGAAGTCCCGCGCCGCCTCTTCCTGGTCCATGGTGGCCGGAATGGCGTGCCTCGTCTCGTGCATCACGTCTCCGACCTTGGTCGTGCGCTTGGTGCGCAGGATCTGGTCGAGGTCGATGGCGCCGAGCAACTTGAAGCTTGGATCGATGACGAAGATCTGGCTGAAGCGCTCGGGCAGGTTCTTGTCTTCGCGCATGTAGTCGATGGTCTGGCCTATGGTCCAGAACGGCGGCACGGCGACAAACTCGGTCTGCATGCGGCGACCGGCGGTCTCTTCCGGGTAGTCGAGCGAGCGGCGCAGCCTGATCCGCTCGGTGAACGGCAGCTGCGACAGGATCTCGTCCTGGTCTTCCTTTTCAAGGTCTTCGAGAATGTAGACCGCGTCGTCGGAATCGAGGTCCTGCATGCCCTGGGCAATTTGCTCATTGGGCATATTGTCGACGATATCGCGGCGGATCGCCTCGTCGACCTCGGTCAGCGACGAGAAGTCGAAGTCGGCGCCGAGCAGTTCGACAAGGGCACGACGCTGTTCGGGGTGCAGTGCCTCGAGCAGATCGCCAAGTTCCGACTGGTGCAGATCGTCGACTTCGCGCTTCAGCGTCAGCGTATCGCGATCGGCGATCGCCGCCCCGATCTGGGCGAGGAATGATGACAGGACGGCGCCGTCCTCGCCATAGATGTCGGCGTGGGCATCGTCAGCGGCTTTGGCGCCGGTCTTCTGGTCGTCCTGGCGTTCCACCAGCGGCTCCCGCCATGGGAATTTCGGAAAAGGTGCCTGTCAGGTCTAGCGCGCAACGCACGGGAATATCAAACGAAATGCGCCCCGCCCTGCATATGGGGAGAGAGCGATTTCATCAGGATATGACGCCGCCCAGGATTCAGGCGGCGCGACAGCACATGTCGCTGGGGAAAGAGCACCCGAGCACGGTTGGGGCAGAATTGTCATGATGCAGGTCCTGCCATCTGCCGGACCCGCCCAGGCCATGAACCAGAACAGCCGGAAGCCCTTGAAGATCAGGTCACAGACGCAGAAGGCAATCGAGGAACGGCGCGTGCGCGTGGTCGTCGCCGAACGCAATCCGCTCGTCATATCGGCGCTGCGCGACATGCTGGACTGCGACGGGCGCTTCGATCTCAGGGCCTGCGTGCAAAGCGGCAGGCATTTTCTGGAATTGGCAGCCGAAGCGGAATTCGACGTCGCCGTCATCGGCTGGAAGCTCTCCGACATGGACGGCGCCGATGTGCTGGCCGAGGTTCACAGCCGCAAGCTGGGCGTGCGCATCGCGGTGTTTTCCAACGACCACGACATCGGCATCCTGAAGCAGTGCGTGCGGCTCGGCGCCCAGGGCTACTGCTTCCAGTTCGACGATCCGGCGATCATCTTCGAGACCATCCTGGCCGTCGCGCATGGCCGCATCTGCATCCCCTACATCGACATCAACAAGGTCAACGACACACCCTTGTCGCTGCTCACCGTGCGCGAGCGCGAGCTGCTGGCGGTGCTGTCCGACGGCTGGACCAATCTGCAGATCGCGACGCGTACGGGGATTTCCGAGAACACGGTGAAGTATCACCTCAAGAATCTCTACGACAAGCTCGACGTCCGCAACCGGGCGATGGCCGTCGCGCTCTATGCGCGCGAGCGGCGTACCCAGAAGCAGCCGTTCGGGTAGGAAAGCGATGAGCCGCGGGTAGGTCACCCGGGTAGGCAACCCCCACCCGCGCGCGGCAAGATGTTACCTCTTGAGGTGTTGTTGCCATTAGCCGTCGAAACGAAACTCCCCATCACCGCTTTGCTGGATCAGGAGGAGTTCGCGACATGGCCGGTTTCACCCATCTTTTCATTCCCGGACCGACCAACATTCCCGAACAGGTCCGCCAGGCGATGAACCTGCCGATGGAGGACATGCGTGCAGCATCCTTCCCCGATCTCACGCTACCGCTGTTCGAAGACATCAAGACGGTGTTCAAGAACGAGACCGGCCGCGTCTTCATCTATCCCTCCTCCGGCACCGGCGCCTGGGAAGCGGCGATGACCAATGTGCTCAGCCCCGGTGACCGCGTGCTGATGTCGCGCTTCGGCCAGTTCTCGCATCTGTGGGTCGACATGGCCGAACGGCTCGGCTTCGAGGTCGATGTCATCGACTGCGAATGGGGAACCGGCGTGCCGCTCGAGCTCTATGCCGAGCGGCTCAGGGCCGACAAGGCGCACCGCATCAAGGCAGTCTTCTGCACCCAAAACGAGACCGCGACCGGCGTGACCAGCGACGTCGCCGGCTGCCGCGCCGCGCTCGATGACGCCAACCACCCTGCTTTGCTCTTCGTCGACGGCGTCTCGTCGATCGGCTTGATCGACTTTCGCCAGGAGGAATGGGGCGTCGATTGCGCGGTCAGCGGCTCGCAGAAGGGTTTCATGCTGCCCGCCGGCCTCGGTTTCCTCTCCGTCAGCAAGAAGGCGCTGGTGGCCTCGCGGAGCGCCACCCACCGCCGCTGTTTCTTCTCCTTCGAAGATATGATCCGCGCCAACGACGCCGGCTATTTCCCTTATACGCCGGCTACTCAGCTGCTGCGCGGCCTGCGCG
This sequence comes from Mesorhizobium sp. M0016, assembly GCF_040324035.1. Classification (NCBI taxonomy): domain Bacteria; kingdom Pseudomonadati; phylum Pseudomonadota; class Alphaproteobacteria; order Hyphomicrobiales; family Phyllobacteriaceae; genus Mesorhizobium; species Mesorhizobium sp. M0016. The sequence continues at coordinate 11,677 of NZ_JAMYVM010000017.1, forward strand.
CCTCGCTCGACCTGATCGCCGAGGAAGGGCTGGAAAACATCTTCGCCCGTCACCATCGCCTCGCCGAAGGCGTGCGCAAGGCGGTCGACGCCTGGGGCCTGAAGCTCTGCGCCAAGACGCCTAAATGGCACTCCGACACCGTCAGCGCCATCCTGGTGCCGGACGGCGTCGACAGCGGCGATGTGGTCAAGCGCGCCTACCAGAAATACCAGACCGCGCTCGGCGGCGGCCTCAACAAGGTGATCGGCAAGGTCTTCCGCATCGGCCATCTCGGCTGGCTGAACGAGGTGATGGTGCTGGCCTCGCTCTCGGCCGCCGAAATGGCGCTGCTCGACTGCGGCGTACGGCTGGCGCCCGGCTCCGGCGTCGGCGCCGCCATCCAGCACTTCCGCGCCTCGGCCGCCGTGCCGGTCGCCGAAGCCGCCTGAGGAGCCGACAATGAGCCACACCATCAACCACCTCAAGAAATTACGGCTGCAGCGCAGCGAGCTGGCGGTTCCAGGCTCCAGCCCGGAAATGATCGACAAGGCGGCCAACAGCGCCGCCGACTTCATCTTCCTCGACATCGAGGATGCGGTCGCCCCGCCCGACAAGGAACGCGCCCGCAAGAACATCATCCAGGCGCTCAACGACATCGACTGGCGCGCCAAGGGCAAGACCGTCTCGGTGCGCATCAACGGCCTCGACACGCACTACATGTACCGCGACGTGGTTGACGTCATGGAGCAGGCCGGTGACCGGCTGGACACCATTTTGGTGCCGAAGGTCGGCGTGCCGGCCGACCTCTACATGGTCGAGGCCATGGTCAACCAGATCGAGATGGCAAAGGGTTTCAGGACCCGCGTCGGCCTCGAAGCGCTGATCGAGACCGCGCTCGGCATGGCCAATGTCGAGGCGATTGCCGCGACACCCGGCCGGCTGGAAGCCATGCATTTCGGCGTCGCCGACTATGCGGCAAGCTGCAAGGCGCGCACGGTCAACATTGGCGGCCTCAACCCCGACTATCCCGGCGATCAGTGGCATTTCGCTCTGTCGCGCATGACCGTCGCCTGCCGCGCCTATGGCTTGCGCGCCATTGACGGGCCGTTCGGCGACTTCTCCGATCCGGAGGGCTACATCGCTGGCGCCAGGCGCGCGGCGGCGCTGGGCATCGAAGGCAAGTGGGCGATCCACCCCTCGCAGATCGCGCTTGCCAACGACGTCTTCTCTCCACCGGAAAAAGAGGTCACCCGCGCCCGGCGCATCCTCGAAGTGCTGAAGGAGGCGGAGGCGCAGGGCAAGGGAGCGGCCGCACTCGACGGCAAGATGATCGACGCAGCGTCGGAACGCATGGCGCGCAATGTTCTGGTGGTCAACGAGGCAATCGAACGGGCCAGCCAATTCTCTAGCGAGCCGCGCGTCGCCACGCATTGACTGTTCAGGGAGGACAAAATGGACATCCACGAATATCAGGCCAAGGAACTGCTGGCACGCCACGGCGTGCATGTGCCGCGCGGCGGGCTGGCCTACAGCCCCGAGCAGGCGACCTACAGGGCCCGCGAGATCGGCGGCGCCAAATGGGTGCTGAAGGCGCAGGTGCATTCCGGCGCCCGCGGCAAGGCCGGCGGCATCAAACTGTGCGCCAATGACGAGGAGATTTCCAGCGCGGCCGAGGGCATGCTCGGCCGCAAGCTGGTGACACAGCAGACCGACCCGCGCGGCAAGCTGATTTCGCGCCTGTATCTCGAGGAAGCCGTCGATATCGCGCAGGAGCTCTATGTCGGCTTCGTGCTCGACCGCAAGGAAGAGCGCGTCATGATCGTGGCGTCCGCTGCCGGCGGCATGGAGATCGAGGACATCGTCGAGAAGGCACCGAACTCCATCCTGCGCACATCGGTCGATCCCGGCGTCGGCATGCAGCGTTTCCAGGCGCGCGAGATCGCCTTCGGGCTCGGCCTCGACCACAATCTGATCGGCAAGGCGACCGAAACCATCTTCGCCTGCTATCAGGTGTTCCGCGACTACGACGCCTCGATGCTGGAGATCAATCCGCTGGTGGTGACCCGCGACGGCAATCTGATCGCGCTCGACGCCAAAATGTCGTTCGACGAGAACGCGTTGTTCCGCCGGCCGGAAATCTCCGAGCTGCGCGACAAAAGCCAGGAAGATCCGCGCGAAACTTTTGCCAGCGACCGTGGCCTCTCCTATGTCGGCCTCGACGGCAACATCGGCTGCATCATCAATGGCGCAGGGCTCGCCATGGCGACCATGGACATGATCAAGATCGCCGGCGGCGAACCGGCCAACTTCCTCGACATCGGTGGCGGCGCCTCGCCGGAGCGGGTGGCGAAATCCTTCCGCGCCGTGCTCGGCGACAAGAATGTCGAGACCATCCTGGTCAACATCTTCGCCGGCATCAACCGCTGCGACTGGGTCGCCGAAGGCATCATCAAGGCGATACGCGAGGTCGGCGTCAACGTGCCGCTGGTGGTCCGTCTCTCCGGCACCAAGGCCGAGGAAGGCCGCCGCATCCTGGCCGATTCCGGCGAGGCGGTAATCGTTGCCGACACGCTGGCCGAAGCCGCCGAAAAAGCCGTCGCTGCCTGGCGCGCGGCCACCAAGAAAAAAGCAGCCTGAGGGAGGTCGAGAAAATGGCAATCCTGCTCAACCGCAGCACCCGCGTCATCGTCCAGGGGTTCACCGGCAAGATCGGCAGCTTCCATGCCGACGACATGAAACGCTATGGCACCAAGCTGGTCGGCGGCGTCACCCCCGGCAAAGGCGGCCAGAAGCATCTCGGCCTGCCTGTCTTCAACACGGTCAAGGGCGCGGTGCGCGAGACCCGCGCCGAGGCCAGCATCGTCTTCGTGCCGCCGCCCTTTGCCGCCGATTCCATCATGGAAGCGGCCGACGCCGGCATAAAACTCTGCGTCTGCATCACCGACGGCATCCCGTCGCAGGACATGATGCAGGTCAAGCGCTACATGCTGCGCTACCGCTACGAGGACCGCATGCGGCTGATCGGCCCGAACTGCGCCGGCGTCATCACGCCCGGACAGGCGCTGATGGGCATCATGCGCGGCAGCATCTATCTGCCTGGCCGCGTCGGCATTGTCGGCCGCTCCGGAACCCTGGGCTACGAGGCGGCGTCGCAGATGAAGTCGCTCGGCATCGGCGTCTCGACCAGCGTCGGCATTGGCGGCGACCCGATCAACGGCTCGTCCTTCAAGGACATGCTGAAACTGTTCGAACAGGATGACGACACCGACGCGGTGGTGATGATCGGCGAGATCGGCGGACCGCAGGAAGCCGAAGCCGCGATCTGGGCGCGCGATAATATGCGCAAGCCCCTGATCGCCTACATCGCCGGCCTCTCCGCCCCCAAAGGCCGCCGCATGGGCCACGCCGGCGCCATCATCTCGGCCTTCGGCGAGTCGGCGCAGGAAAAGGTGGAGATCCTCAAGGACGCCGGGGTGATCATCGTGCCGACGCCGTCGTCGTTTGGTGAGGTGGTTGCAGAGACGCTGGCGGGGATGAAGAAGGCCGCCTGAACAGCGGCCTTCGCGTTCGACCGCGCCTCATGCCGCCTTGTCGGCTGCCGGCTTCGCGACCTTGGTGCGGGTGGCGCTGCGGCGGCCGTCGACGCTGACCGGAATGTCGCCGTCGACCGTGGCGCGACGCACCACCCGGTGCTGGTCGCCGTAATCGTTGACGGCGTAGTGCTGCGTCGCGCGGTTATCCCAGATCGCCACATCGCCGGCCTTCCAGCGCCAGCGCACGGTGTTCTCCGGCGCCGTGACATAGGACTGGAACACCTCGTAGAGCTTCGCCGAATCGCTTTTGGAAAGACCGATCAGCCGTTGCACGAAATTGCCGAGCAGCAGCGAGCGCTCGCCTGTTTCGGGATGGACGCGGACAACGGGATGCTCGGTCTCGTAGATCGTCGAGGTGAAGATTTCCTCGAAGTGCTTCTTTTCCGCGGCGCTCGCACGCGGCCGCACCGCGGCGTAATCGTAGGCGTTGCTGTGCACCGCCCAGAGATTGTCGGCCAGCAGCTTCAACGGCTCGGGCAGGTCCTGATAGGCGGCCGCGGTGTTCGACCAGATGGTGTCGCCGCCGGCCGGCGGTATGACGACGCCGCGAAGAACGGAGAATTTCGGATAGGCGTCGACGAAGGTGACATCGGTATGCCATTGGTCGGCGCGACCGCCGCCACGGCTGGAATCGAGTTCGAGAATGGACGCCGTTCCCTTGACGGGACCTTGGGTCGGATGCGGGACGAGGTCGCCGAGACGCTGGGCAAAGCGCTCCTGCTCGGCATCGTCGAGATGCGCCTGGTCGCGGAAGAACACCACCTTGTGCCGCAACAGGATCTGGTTGATCGCCGCGACCGTCTGCTGCGGCAGGTCGCCGGAGAGCCGAATGTTCCTGATCTCTGCGCCGACGCGTCCGGTAAGCGGGACAATATCGGCATCCGGGATGATCTGCTCTACGGGGGTAAGTCTGGTCATGGGAACCTCTTCCTCTAAAGCCGCGGGCTGGTGGCAATGCTCCGCCGTCTGCCGGCCGCATAGCGATCGGCGGAGCAACTCCCTCATCGGGAGCCGACTTGCTTGGCAACGAGAGCACTGATCTCAACTCAGGAGGCGAAGGCCGCCAAGGCTTGCGAGCAGTACCGAGATCCCATTCAAAGCGTAATTCTACAAATTCCATAGACATTTCTTTTCAAAGTTCGGCGGCCCTGAGAAAAATGCCTTCTGTCCAATTCGTTCGTGAGCGGCAGGCGGTGGAGCGCTGCGCGACGCGGCCCGCACCAGTAGTGACGCTGTCGTATCCCCTTCGATATTGGAGATGGCGGGTGAATTGCATGCCTGATATTGATGGCTTCCACGCATCACGCAGGCGCCGAGATGACAGACTCCGATAAGGCTGACGCTGTCGAGCAATTGCTCGATACGCCTGACCTCGCCACCGCGCTGGAAAGCGACCAGTTCAAGAAATTTCTCGACCAGATGCCGATCGCGATCGCCGTCTCGGAATTGATCGCGAAGGAACGTGTCGTCTACGCCAATCCCGAATTCGAGAAGCTCTCGGACCTCAAGGCGCCGAAGCTTGCGCGGGAAAACTGGGCGGCCCTTTCCGGCAGGGGGCTTCATCGGCAGAAGGACAGGCCGCTCGCCGAGGCTGTCGTTGAAGACACCGATTTCGTCGGCACGTTTCGCCTCGAGCGCGGCGAGGACAAGCCGGCAATCGTCGACGTTTATTCCAACGTTATCGAGGACGACAACGGCAAGCTCTGCTTCCGGCTGGTGGCGCTTGTCGACGTCACGGCACACGGTGAGACCGAGGACGCGCGACCCGCGGAGGAGCTCATCCGGGAGAAGGACACCCTGTTGCGCGAACTGCAGCATCGGGTGAAAAACAATCTGCAGATGATCACCGCTTTGATCCGGATGGAAACCCGCAACGCCACCGAACCGGACCAGAAGCGTTTCGAAAGGCTTGCCGGCCGGGTAGACGCATTGGCAATCCTCTACCAGACATTGTCGGCTGACCAGCAGAAGGATGAGGTGGATCTTGGCGTGTACCTTAGCCAGATCGCGTCCGCCGTCATGGCGTCGCACGCAGTCGAAGGTATCCGCCTCGACCTTAAGGTGGATACCTATCCGGTATCCATCAACGTTGCCATGCCGACAGGCCTGGTCGTCAATGAGTTGCTGACCAACGCTCTCAAACATGCATTCGTCGGGCGCGATGGCGGCACGATCACGCTGCACAGCGTCGTCAGCGGCGATGGTTGCCGGGTGACTGTCGCCGATGATGGGATCGGTCTGCCGACGGGTGAGACCTGGCCCAGGCCCGGCAAGCTCGGCTCCTTGATCGCGCGGTCGCTGACCGAAAATGCCAAGGCGCAATTCGACGTCAAGTCGAGTGCCGGCGAGGGAACCAGGGTCACCATCGTCTTCAAGCGATCGGCGGCGACGGACTGAGGCTATGCAACGGCGCGCCGGCAAATCCCGGCCGGACAGGTGCTTCGGGCGCTCGCGGGTGTGGCCTTAAGTCGCAAACGATTTGGCTGCAGAAGCGGGGCGCCGGGCTTCTTTGACGGTGCTATCAGCACCATATGTGGTCCACAGCCCTCCAAAACGAGAGAAGCTCGCTCCGACCGGTCGCATCGCGGCCGTCAGCCGGCAATGGCTATGAACCAGGAAACTGAAAACCATCATGCGTGAAAATATCAGACCAGCGTCGAGAGACGTCCCCCTCATTCAGCTAGGCCTGCACCAGTGCCGCTTCCCGGTGAGCGAAGACCGGTCGGTACCCGGTGGTTACCGGTTTTGTGCCGGGCCGACGTCGCCGGATCGCGTCTACTGCGATCACCACCACACCGTCGTGACGGCCGTTGACCCTCGTCGAGCCCGTCCGGGTCTCCATTTCCCGCAACGACGCGCCGCTTAGGTCAACCACATCCCCTGCCCCGCCACCGGCAAAGCCGGGGACTCAGGTGCAGGAGGCTGGCCGGTGCGAGCCAAGCGGCGTTCGCGTGCGGCTCTGCGACCTCTTGTTGCAACTCTGCTGCGGCCGGTTCAAGCGCCAAAGGCGATGATTTGGCGTCGACGGCCTGAGAAGCCGCAATGATTTCAATGGCCGAAAAATTATGGTGCGGTCGAGAAGACTCGAACTTCCACGGGTTGCCCCACAGCGACCTCAACGCTGCGCGTCTACCAATTCCGCCACGACCGCCCGTGGTAGGAGCCGGAACGAACCGGCTCGCGGCGTGTAGCAAATCGTTTCCTGCGAAACAAGGGCGCGGCGCGCAATAATCGCCGCGAATTGGCATATCGGCCTCTACAGCGCCGCGCGTCCTGTGGGACGCGCAAAGGACGCTGCAGCACTTTGATTTGGCGCATGATCCTTTCCGAAGATCGTTCCTATCTTCGGGGTCGTGCGCGAAGGCCGAAATGCGTGGCGAACTGGACGTTTCAGCCGGATACCGCCATATGAAGGGCAAATGCATTTGGCCCCAGAGCGCAAGGCGGTTTCGCCAAGCCGGCGTGCATCACGCGAAAAACGAAAAAGCCATGACCGAACGCAGCCAGATCGCCACGTCGTTCCTGCCCTTGCCGGGTTCGGCGCCGGTCGAATGGCGCATCGAGCCCGGCCTGACCGGCTACACCGATGCGCTGGCCCTGATGGAAGCGCGCGCCGAGGCGATCCGCGCGGGTGCAGCCGCCGAGATGGTCTGGCTGGTCGAGCATCCGCCGCTTTACACCGCCGGGACCAGCGCCCGCATCGAGGACCTGATCGACCCCGACCGTTTCCCGGTCTTTGCCGCCGGGCGCGGCGGCGAATACACCTATCACGGGCCGGGGCAGCGGGTTGCCTATGTCATGCTTGACCTGAAGCGCCGGCGTGAGGATGTGCGCGCCTTCGTCGCCGCGCTCGAGCAGTGGATCATCGGCACGCTTGCCGCCTTCAATGTACGCGGCGAACGCCGCGAGGACCGCGTTGGCGTCTGGGTGGTGCGGCCCGAGCGCCCGTCCCTGCCCGACGGCTCGCCGGCTGAAGACAAGATCGCGGCCATCGGCATCCGGCTGCGGCGCTGGGTGAGCTTTCATGGCATTGCCGTCAATGTCGAGCCGGATCTCAGCCATTTCAGCGGCATCGTGCCATGCGGCGTGCCGGATCACGGCGTCACCAGCCTCGTCGACCTCGGCCTGCCCGTAACCATGGCCGATTTCGACCTGGCGCTGAAATCCGCCTTCGAGGATGTTTTCGGGGCAGCGAAGTCAACTTCTACAGAACCGGCTCGCAAGGCCGGCTGAGTCTCGCCTCGACCAACGCTCAAAGCAACCGCGCCGAGGCCCACAACAGCCCGAAACCGTGAATGGCGAAGACGGCCAGCAGCGCGCCGGCCATGGCGAAACGATCGAAGATGCGGATCGGCTTCAATTCGTGGCGCGGTTTTACCCCGCTACCCACTGTCATCAGGCTGAGGATGGCAAAGACGGCGCCCGCCACCAGCAGAAAGCTTTGGGAAAAGCCGGCCAGCCAGCCAAGCCACAGCAAGGCCGAGAGCAGGGAAAACGAGGCGAGCGCCAGGGCGGCCGGCCCCGGGCAGATCTGGCGCAGCACCTGACCGCCGTCGAATTTCCAAACCGGCACCAGATTGGCGATGTTGAACAATGCGGCAAAGCCGGCAAGCGTCGCCAGAAGGGCCGCGGCAAGCCGATGTCCCTCGCCGGATGCGAGCCCGCTGGCGACGATCAGCAGCGGAACCAGGAACGCGGAAAAGCCGGCGCCCATCAGCGCCACGAAGGCGACCTCGAAGCGGCTGTCATAAGGCCGGCCACCAATGGCGAGGCCGCCGAGCAGCGGGATAAAGATCATCCGCGCCTTGCGATGACCGGTCAGCCGAAAGGCCGCCATGTGGCCGAGCTCATGCAGGGCGACCACCGAGGTCAGGATCGCGGCCAGCGCCAGGCCGCCGAGATTGAGCCCGAAGAACGGCCACAGGATGAAAGCCGAAAGAACGGCGAAACCGACCTGGCTCAGCGGATGCTCGAACCAACCGCCCTTGCGATATTGTCCGGTCCTCGCCCAGACCTCCAGCTTGCCGAGCTCGCGGCGCATGGCGAAGTAGCGGAACACCAAGAAGGCGACGCCGCGATAGCGATCGGTCTGGCTGAGCGTCACCCGCGTGCCGGCACCTTCCGAGGTGAGTTCAGTGGTCTCATAAAAATCCTTCCAGAACGACGCGTCGAGCGCGGTATCCTCGATGACCCGCATCGAAAAACGACTGCCTTCGACGACGTCCTCGAAGCGCGACCTTCGCTCGATCGGCTGGCCGTCCCGGCCCTCCCAGGACAGCAGGATGCGGGCCGTGCCCTGCCCGTCCAGCGGCTGGGCCGAGAGTATCTCGCCGGACCAGCCGGCATCGCTGCCGAGCGGCCACAGCGCCTGCCAGAGGCGCTGCCGGTCCATTGCGACCACGCGGCTGAGCCTCACCGTGCGCAAACCGAGCGGCGCAGTCATCAGAAGGAAAATCAGTCCGAGATTACCGGCCACCAGAAGGGCCGTCACGATCGGCGACACCTGAGGTTTTTGCTCCCTGTCTTGGCGGGGCAGCCTAGCGTCATGGCGGCAAGAAAGGCTTAACGGCACAGCGCCTTCCTGCCCGCCTAAAACAGTGCGGCGAACCGCAGTTGCATCACATGGCGCCGATCCAGACAGCCATGGAAACCAGAAACGCACTCATGCACACCAACGAAACGACGTCCTGAACAAGATCGCTCATAACTCTCTCCTGTTGTTGATATGTTCGTATTTTGTTCTAACTTTGTTCGAAAGTCAATGAGCGGAAAGCGGCAGGCCGACGAATCCTGACAGCCGGTTTGGGCAGGGTTAAGGAAAGGTTGACGGGGTGACGGCAGTGCTGACGCAGGGCGCATCGCATGCCTTTGCGATCGGGACACGCACCAATCACTTCGTGATCCTAGGGCGGAGCAAGGAGCGCAGCGACGCGGCGCAGACCCTAGGATGAGGAAGTTGGGGCCTACAACGGAACGACCTTGCCATCCGCCAACGTCACCCGGCGGTCCATGCGCGAGGCGAGTTCGTGATTGTGGGTCGCGATCAGCGCGGCAAGGCCGGACTGCTTGACCAGCGCGCCAAGCGCCTCGAAGACATAGGAGGCGGTGACCGGGTCGAGATTGCCGGTCGGCTCGTCGGCGAGCAGCAGCAAGGGCGCATTGGCGACCGCGCGGGCAATGGCGACGCGCTGCTGCTCGCCGCCGGACAGCTCCGACGGACGGTGCGACGCGCGCTTGCCGATCTGCATATAGTCGAGCAGCTGTGCTGCGCGCTCCGACGCCTCCTTGCGCGAAAGCCCTTTGATCAGCTGCGGCATCATGATGTTTTCCAGTGCCGAAAACTCCGGCAGCAGATGATGGAACTGATAGACGAAGCCGACATCGTTGCGGCGGATTGCCGTGCGTTCGTCGTCGGAGAGCCGTCCGCAGGCGCGGCCGGCCAGAATGACGTCACCGGCGTCGGGGCGCTCGAGCAGGCCCGCCGTATGGAGCAGCGTCGACTTGCCGGTGCCCGACGGCGCCACCAGCGCCACCATCTCGCCGCGCTTCAGCGAAAAGTCGGCGCCGTTCAAAATGGTGAGCTTGCGCGGCCCCTGGACATAGTGCCGCTCGACGCTCTTCAGCTCGATAATGATCTCGGACTTCATTCGTATCTCAAGGCCTCGACCGGATCGAGCCGTGCGGCGCGCCATGCCGGAAACACTGTTGCCAGGAAGGACAGGCCGAGCGCCATCAGGATGACATAGGTGGTCTCGCGCGGGTCCATCTTTGCCGGCAGCTGGCTGAGGAAATAGAGTTCCGGATTGAACAGCACCTTGCCGGTCATCCAGGAGAAGAACTGGCGGATCGATTCGATGTTGGTGCAGATGAGCACCCCGAGCAGCACGCCGGCGAGCGTGCCGGTTACGCCGATCGCAGCGCCCGTCATCAGGAAGATGCGCAGGATGGCGCCGCGCGAGGCGCCCATCGTGCGCAGGATGGCGATATCGTGGCCCTTGTCCTTCACCAGCATGATCAGGCCGGAGATGATGTTGAGCGCCGCCACCAGCACGATCAGCGTCAGGATCATGAACATGACGTTGCGCTCGACCTGCAGTGCTGAAAAGAACGTCTCGTTGCGCTGGCGCCAGTCGACCATGTCGATCGGCCGTTGCGCCGCCGCATCGACCAGCGGTTTCAGCGCGTCGACATTATCGGGATTGTCGACATAGATCTCGATCGTCTGCGCCCTGCCGTCCATGTTGAAATAGAGCTGCGCTTCGGAAAACGGCATGTAGACGATGGAGCTGTCATACTCCGACATGCCGACCTCGAAGATCGCCGCCACCTTGTAGCCCTTCAGTCGCGGCGTCGTGCCCATCGGCGTCACATCGCCATCCGGCGAGATCAGCGTAATGGTGTCGCCGAGCACAAGGCCGAGATTCTCCGCCATGCGCTTGCCGATGGCGACGCCCTCGCCGGAGTCGAAGCCCTCAAGCGTGCCTTGCTTGACGTTTTGGGCGACGATTGCGATCTTGCCGAGGTCTTCGGCCCTGATACCGCGCACCAGCGCGCCCATGCCGCCGCCGACATTGCCCTGCGCCAGCACCTGGCCGTCGATCAGCGGGATCGCGTATTTGACGCCGGCCACGCCGTTGATGCGGGCTGCGACCTGCGCATAGTCCTCAAGCGGCGAATCCAGCGGCTGCACGATCAGATGGCCGTTGACGCCGAGGATGCGGGTCAGAAGTTCGGCTCGAAACCCGTTCATGACAGCCATGACGACGATCAGCGTGGCGACGCCCAGCATGATGCCGAGGAAGGAGATCGAGGCGATGACCGAGATCACCGTCTCCTTGCGGCGCGACCGCAAATAACGCCAGGCGACCATGCGTTCGAACATGGAGAACGGGCCGGCGACCGGAGACTTGGTGACCGGAGACTTGGTGACCGGAGACTTGGCGACCGGAGACTTGCCAACCGGAGACTGGGCTACCGAAGACTTCGCTGCCGCGGCTTCGCTCATGCGGTTGCACCGAAGCGTTTCCTGGCCTCCGCGACCGGCAGCGTCTCGCGCTCGCCGGTCCGGCGGTTCTTGATCTCGATCTCGCCGGCGGCCACGCCGCGCGGCCCGACGATCACCTGCCAGGGCAGGCCGATCAGGTCCGCGGTGGCGAACTTGCCGCCCGGCCGCTGGTCGGTGTCGTCGTAAAGCACATCCTTGCCGGCGCTGGTGAAGGCGGCGTAGAGCTCGCCGCAGACGCGGTCGCACTCGGCGTCGCCGGCCTTCATGTTGATCAGGCTGATGTCGAACGGCGTCACCGCTTCCGGCCAGATGATGCCGTTATCGTCATGGCTGGCCTCGATGATCGCCGCCACCAGCCGCGACGGACCGATACCGTAGGAGCCGCCGGAAATGAAATGATCCTTGCCGTCGGGCCCGGTCACCTTGGCGCCCATGGGCTTGGAATATTTGTCGCCGAAATGGAAGATGTGGCCGACCTCGATGCCGCGTGCCGAGACCCGGTCGGCTTCGCCAAGCTTGTCCCAGGCCGCCTCGTCATGCATCTCGTCGGTGGCGGCGTAAGGCGTCGTCCACGTCTTGACGATGTCGGCGATCTCGCCGTCATTGCCGAAGTCGGTTTTCTCGCCGGGCACCTGCAGCGACAGATATTCGCGGTCGCAATAGACCTGGCTCTCGCCGGTGTCGGCCAGGATGATGAATTCATGGCTGAGATCGCCGCCGATCGGCCCGGTGTCGGCTCGCATCGGAATGGCCTGCAGCCCCATGCGCGTGAACGTTCGGAGATAGGATACGAACATGCGGTTGTAGGCGGCTTTGGCGCCCTCGAAATCGAGGTCGAAGGAATAAGCGTCCTTCATCAGGAATTCGCGCGAGCGCATGACGCCGAAGCGCGGACGCACCTCGTCGCGGAACTTCCACTGGATGTGGTAGAGGTTTAGCGGCAAGTCCTTGTAGGACTTGACGTAGGCGCGCACGATTTCGGTGACCACTTCCTCATTGGTCGGACCGTAGAGCATGTCGCGGTCCTGCCGGTCCTTGATGCGCAGCATCTCCTTGCCATAGTCGTCATAGCGGCCGCTTTCGCGCCACAGATCGGCCGACTGGATGGTCGGCATCAGGATTTCCAGAGCGCCGGCGCGGTTCTGCTCCTCGCGGATGATGCGGCAGACCTTGTCGAGCACCAGCTTGCCTAGCGGCAGCCAGGAAAAGCTGCCCTGCCCCTGCTGGCGGATCATGCCGGCACGCAGCATCAGCCGGTGCGAGACGATCTCGGCCTCGCGCGGATTTTCTTTCAGGATGGGCAGGAAAAACTGCGACAAACGCATGGACAGGTCCGTGAGAGAGGAGGCTGCGCCGGAATCGGCGCGGCTGGCTTGCTTGCCCCGGCTTCATAGCTATTTCGTGACGGAATGGAAACCCGACCGGCCGCATCGGCCGGAAATCGCAAAAATCGATTCTTCTTCCAAAGACCTTCGCACCGAAAACGATAATGCTTTTGATACAAAATGATGACCTGACTCCGAAGTGCTCACACACGCTTTGCGCGTCCGGGCGACGCGGCACACCTGACCAGATTAAGGCGGCAGCCCCGGTGTTGTTCGTTTCGCAAGCAAAGCCTGCCGCACTATTGTGCACTGCAGCACAGATTGCCCGATTGCGGGCAAAATTCTGCGTGACAATTTCATCAGGGTTAGGCTAGTGTGCCCCGATAACCGAGAGGGTGGAGAAAAATCTGCTCTCCTACGCGGTCAAAGTCTTGGGAGGATGCGATCTAGGCGCGGTTACCCGCTGCCGCCGGAAACCGGAAAACAGATCGGAACGCGTTTAAATTGCAAGGCCTTGTGCCTTGCATTTTTTTTTGCCCGATCATCTGGTTAGATCAACCTGTTCCCAAATCACGTGAGCTTGCGTCAGCCTGACACCAAGGCGTGATTCTAATGCGGGTGGGCCATGCCTGGCCGCCGATTGCGCATCGCAAGCTGGTGAGCCAAAACCTGAGTTTGGCGCTCCGAAACAGGCACAAACATCCCAGCCGATCTGTCGGCGGGAAAGTGTTTAGTTAGCCGGTGCCTGGCTGGCTTCGGGGATGATGTGCGGGACTTCGTCGAGGCTGTAGCCCAGCCCGTGCGTCAGGCTGTAGAAAACCCCCATGACGACAGCCGTGACGATGGTGGTGCGGATCACGGCACGCAGCATATGCGGTCCGCGCGGCGCGCTCGCAACCGTGCCCAGCGTCACGTCATGGTCGTCATCCTGCGTCTTGACGCTGAACGGCAGCACGATGAACAGCATCAGCCACCAGGTGATGAAGAACAGGGCGGCAAACGAAATCCAGCTCATGCCTGCTCCAGTTCGACCAGCGTGCCGAAGAAATCCTTGGGATGCAGGAACAGCACCGGCTTGCCGTGGGCGCCGGTTTTGGGATTGCCGTCGCCCAGCACGCGGGCGCCGCTCGCTTTGAGGTGATCGCGCGCGACAAGGATGTCGTCGACCTCGTAGCAGACATGATGCATGCCACCCGAGGGGTTCTTGTCCAGAAAGGCCGCGATCGGCGACCGTTCGCCCAGCGGCTCCAGGAGTTCGATCTTGGTGTTGCCGACATCGACGAACACCACGGTAACGCCATGCTCGGGCAGCGCTTGCGGCGCGGTGACCTTCGCGCCAAGCGTATCGCGATAGGCCGCAATCGCCGCGGCCAGGTCCGGCACGGCAAGTGCTACATGGTTCAGGCGTCCCAGCATGAAGTGCTCCACAAGTTAAGGGAGTAGGGAATGGGCAGTAGGCAGTAGTGATACATCTGCATTTTTCTCCACTGCCTACCGCCTACTGCCTATTCCCTCACCTCGTCACAAACACCGTCACCAGCGGCTTCTTGCCCCAGGCCTCGTTGGCGGCGCCGCGCACGGCGCGGCGCACCGCTTCCTGCACCAGATCGAGGTCCTTGCGGCGCTGGCGAGGGATCGAGTCGACCGCGCCGACGGCCGCGTCGAGCATCAGATCTTCCATGTTTTCGCCACGGGCATCGGCCTCGGCGACGCCGATGGCGACCAGATCGGGATCGCCGGCGAGCTCATATTTGTCGTCGAGCACGACATTGACCGCGACATGGCCGGCGAAGGATAGCTTGCGCCGGTCGCGTATGCCCATCGCCTGGTCGGTGCCGATCAGCCTGCCGTCCTTGTAGATGCGGCCGAACGGCACCTGGTCGATGATCGTGGCCGGACCCGGCGCCAGCCGCAGCATGTCGCCGTCGCGCACCTGCGCCACCTGGCCGATGCCGGAGGTCGACATCAGCGACCCCTGCGCCACCAGATGCGCGGCTTCGCCATGCACGGGAACGCCGATCTGCGGCCGCACCCACTCATACATCCTGCGCAATTCGCTGCGGCGGGGATGGCCGGAGACATGCACAAGCGCGTCGCCATCCTCGATGATCTTGATGCCGAGGTCGATGAGGCGGTTCTTGATCTCGAGGATCGCCTTCTCGTTGCCGGGAATGGTGCGCGAGGAAAACACCACCGTGTCGCCGGCCGTAAGCGACACCGACTTCATCTCGTCGCGCGAAAGTTTTGCCAGCGCCGCCAGCGACTCGCCCTGGCTGCCGGTGCAGATGATGACCAGGTTCTCGCGCGGGATGAAGCCGAAATCCTCCTCGGCGATGAACTCCGGCAGCCCGTCCATGTAGCCGAGCTCGCCGGCGACATCGATGACCCGCTTCAGCGAGCGGCCGAGCACCAGGCACTGGCGGCCGGCATCGCGCGCCGCCTTGGCGATCGAGACGATGCGCCCGACATTGGAAGAGAAGGTGGTGACGGCGACACGGCCGACAGCGCTCTGGATGACGCCCCTGAGGCCTTCGCCCACCGCCACCTCCGACGGCGATTCGCCTTCGCGCAGCGCATTGGTGGAATCGCAGACCAGCGCCAGCACACCCTTGTCGCCATAGGCGCGAAACCGCGCCTCGTCGGTCTTGGGGCCGATCGTCGGTTCCGGATCGATCTTCCAGTCGCCGGTATGGATGACGGTGCCGGCCGGCGAGGTGATCGCCAGCGACATCGGCTCGGGGATCGAGTGCGCCACCGGAATGGCCTCGATCGAGAACGGGCCGACGGTGAATGTCTCGCCTGCCCGGTAGATCGTCACCGGAATTTTCTTCGGCGCGCCCTGCTCGCCCTGCCGCTTTGCGTCCAGCAGGCCGGCGCTGAACGGCGTCATCCACACCGGCGCCTTCAGCTTCGGCCAGATGTCGAGCAGCGCCCCGTAATGGTCTTCATGCGCGTGGGTGATGATGATGCCGCGCAGGCCGGCGAGGTTTTCCTCGATGAAGCGCGTATCGGGCAGGATCAGGTCGACGCCAGGATGCGCCGCATCGGGAAAGGTCACCCCGACATCGACGACGATCCACTCGCGCGCGCTAGGCGGCCCATAGCCGTAAAGGGCGAAGTTCATGCCGATCTCGCCGACGCCGCCGAGCGGCACGAAGACGAGTTCGGCGTTTTGCGCTTTCGCCATCAATTTTCCCTTCCCGGCCCTTGCGGCCAGCCCTAAACTTTTGCCGACGCGACGGCGCCGAAATGCACGTCGCCGGCGGCTACCGTCACGACCGACCCCTCATCATCGCGGATCACGAAACGGCAGTCCGCGTCAATGGTCTCGAAGGTACCGCGCACCACATTCCCGTCAATCCTGACAGCAACCTCGCCGCCAAGCCCCGCCGCGCGCGCCAGCCAGCGACGCCGGATGGCGTCGAGCCCGCGTCCGTCGTCCCACAGCCGGGCATTGTCGGTCCAGGCATCGGACAGCGCCAAAAACAGCGTTTCGGCGTCGCATGTCGCGCCCAGCGCCTGAAGCGATGTCGCCGGATACGGCAAATCCGGCGGATGCGCCACCACATTGACGCCGATGCCCACCGCCACCGCGAAACGGCCGCCATCGAGAATGGCCGATTCCAGCAGGATGCCGGCCAATTTGGCGCCGGAGGCAAGCACATCGTTCGGCCATTTCAGCTCGAAGCGGTTCTGCCCCTGGCTGGCGCCGTCGAGGCCGATGGCGATCCTGCCCTTCGGCACCACGGCGTCAAGCGCATCGGCCAGCGACAGGCCGGCGACGAAGCCCAGCGTCGCCGCCAGACGCAACTCACCGCCGGTGATGACCAGCAATGTCGCCGCCAGATTGCCCTCGGGCGATACCCAGGCCCTGCCGCGGCGGCCACGGCCGCTTTCCTGCTTCTTGGAAACGACCCACAATTTGCCGGGGTCGCCTGCCTTTGCATGGTCCAGCGCAAGCGTGTTGGTGGAACCTACACTGTCATGGGCCTCGAGCCGGAACCCTTCCGTTTCGGAGGTGGGAGCCAGCCGAAATGCCATTCCGGTCAGAAAAATGTCTTGGCGGCGGCTTCGGCGTAGGTCGCGATCGGACCGCCGATCAGCACATAGAACAGCACGAAAGCGCCGGAGACACCGAGCACGAGGCGCAGTTCGACGGCCATCGGCACGAAACCGCCGGCGGGTTCGTCGAACCACATGAGCTTGATGATGCGCAGATAGTAGAAAGCGCCCACGACCGAGGCCAGCACGCCGATGATCGCCAGCGCGTAGAGGTTGGCGTTGATGGCGGCGAGGAACACGTACCATTTCCCCCAGAAGCCGGCGAGCGGCGGGATGCCGGCCAGCGAGAACATCAGGATGGTCAGGATCGTCGCCATGATCGGGTTGGTCGACGACAGACCGGCGAGATCGCTGATCTGCTCGACATTGCCTTCCTTGCGCCGCATGGCGAGGATGAAGGCGAAGGTGCCGAGCGTCATGACGAGATAGATCAGCATGTAGATGGCGACGCCGCGCACGCCGGCCTGGCTGTTGGCGGCAAGGCCGACCAGTGCGTAGCCCATATGGCCGATCGAGGAGTAGGCCATCAGCCGCTTGATGTTGGTCTGGCCGATTGCGGCAAAGGAGCCGAGCGCCATCGAGGCGATCGAGATGAAGACGATGATCTGCTGCCAGTCGGAAGCGATCGGCTTGAAGGCGCCCATGGTGACGCGCACGATCAGCGCCATTGCCGCCATTTTGGGGGCAGCCGCCAGGAAGGCGGTGACCGGCGTCGGCGCGCCCTCGTAGACATCAGGCGTCCACATGTGGAACGGCACCGCCGAAATCTTGAAGGCAAGGCCGGCCAAAACGAAGACCAGGCCGACGACGAGCCCCAACTGGCGCTCGCCCCTGCCGAGCGCCGAGGCGATTTCCTGGAAGCCGACATTGCCGGTGTAGCCGTAAATGAGGCTGATGCCGTAAAGCAGCATGCCCGACGACAGCGCGCCAAGCACAAAATACTTCAAACCGGCCTCGGTCGAACGCAGATTGTCGCGATTGATCGCCGCCAGCACGTAAATCGCCAGCGACTGCAGCTCGAGGCCGAGATAGAGCCCGATCATGCCGTTGGCCGAGATCATCAGCATCATGCCGAGCGTGCAGAGCAGGATCAGCACCGGGTATTCGAACTTGTCGAAATGCTCCTGCCTGGCGAAGCGCATCGACATCACCAGCGTCACCGCCGAACCGATCAGCGACAGCACCTTCATGAAGCGGGAGAACGGATCCTGGATGAAGGCGTTGCCATAGGCTGCGCCCTGCCCCGTGGGAAAGATCAGCCATAGGCCTGCGATCACCAGCACGGCGACGGCAAGGCCGGTCACCAGAATGGCCTTGTTGGCGCGCGAATAGGCGCCGACCATCAACAGCGCCAGCGCGCCGATGGCGAGGATCAGCTCCGGCGTCGAGAGCGAAAGGCTGGAATAAAGGTCCGGCGTCATGGTTCGCAAAACCTCTGGTCAGTTCGCCGCCGCGGTCTGCGCGGCGCCGATGGATGCGGTGACATTGGTGACGAGCGCCTTGACCGACTGGGCCGTGGCATCGAAGACGGGAGCGGGATAGACGCCGAAGAAGATGACCAGCACGACCAGCGGGTAGATGATCGCCTTCTCGCGCGTCGACAGATCGAGCAGGCCCTTCAGGCTTTCCTTGGTCAGCGCGCCGAAGATCACCCGGCGGTAGAGCCAGAGTGCGTAGGCGGCCGACAGGATGACGCCGGTGGCGGCGAAGAACGCCACCCAGGTGTTGACCCGGAACACGCCGAGCATGGTCAGGAACTCGCCAACGAAACCTGACGTGCCCGGCAAGCCGACATTGGCCATGGTGAAGATCAGGAACACCGTGGCGTATTTCGGCATGTTGTTGACCAAGCCACCATAAGCGTCGATCTCGCGCGTGTGCATGCGGTCGTAAATGACGCCGACGCACAGGAACAGCGCGCCCGAGACGAGGCCGTGGCTCAGCATCTGGAAGATCGCGCCCTGCACGCCTTCCTGGTTCATGGCGAAGATGCCCATGGTGACGAAGCCCATATGGGCGACGGAGGAATAGGCGATCAGCTTCTTCATGTCCTCCTGCATCAGCGCCACCAGCGAGGTGTAGATGATGGCGACGACCGACAGCGTAAACACCAGCGGCGCGAACATTTCCGAGGCCAGCGGGAACATCGGCAGGGAAAAGCGCAGGAAGCCGTACCCGCCCATTTTCAACAGGATGCCGGCCAGGATCACCGAGCCCGCCGTCGGCGCTTCGACGTGGGCGTCGGGCAGCCAGGTGTGCACCGGCCACATCGGCATCTTCACCGCGAAGGAGGCGAAGAAGGCCAGAAATAGCCATGTCTGCATGTGGGCCGGGAAGTTGTGGGTCAGCAGCGTCGGGATGTCGGTGGTGCCCGCCTGGAAGAACATCGCCATGATGGCGAGCAGCATCAGCACCGAGCCGGCCAGCGTGTAGAGGAAGAACTTGAACGAGGCATAGACGCGGCGCTTGCCGCCCCAGACGCCGATGATGATGAACATCGGGATCAGGCCGGCCTCGAAGAAGACGTAGAACAGCACGATGTCGAGCGCGCAGAACACGCCGATCATCAGCGTTTCCAAGAGCAGGAAGGCGATCATGTAGGCCTTGACCCGCTTGTCGATCGCTTCCCACGACGCCAGGATGCAGAGCGGCATCAGGAACGTCGTCAGGATGACGAACAGCATCGAAATGCCGTCGACGCCCATATGGTAGGAGATGCCGGAATCCAACCAGGCAAACTTCTCGACGAACTGGAAGCCGGCTTGCGAATTGTCGAAGCCGGTCCAGATGAACAGCGAGATGATGAAGGTGGCCGCTGTCGTCGTGAACGCGATGGTGCGGATGTTGCGACGCGCATTCGGGCTGTCATCCCTGATGAACAGGATCATCAGCACACCTACGAGCGGCAGGAAGGTGACCAGCGAGAGGATTGGCCAGGCGGTCATCAGAGCATCATCCAGGTGACGAGTGCGGCCACGCCGATCAGCATGGCGAAGGCATAGTGATAGAGATAGCCGGTCTGCAGCTTGACGACGCGGTCGGTGACGTCGACGACGCGCGCCGAAATGCCGTCAGGACCGAGCCCGTCGATGATGGTGCCGTCGCCGGTCTTCCACAAGAACCTGCCCAGCGCCTTTGCCGGCCGCACGAACAGGACGTCGTAGAGCTCGTCAAAGTACCATTTGTTGAGCAGGAAGGCATACAGCAGCCGATGGTTGGCGGCGACACTCAGGGGCAGTTCCGGCGAGCGGATGTAGAACTTCCAGGCGACTGCAAAGCCGATGACCATGGCGACGAACGGTGCCAGCTCGACCCACAGCGGCAATTCGTGGATATCGTGCAGGATGTGGTTGTCCGGCAGCGTGAACAGCGAGGCCTTCCAGAATTCGGTATAGCCTTCGCCGATGAAGGCACCATGGAAGATAACGCCGGCAAACAGCGCGCCCGCGGCCAGGATGAACAGCGGCACCAGCATCACCGGCGGCGATTCATGGACATGGTGCATGACGTCGTGGCTCGCCCGCGGCTCGCCGTGGAAGGTCATGAAGATCAGCCGCCAGGAGTAGAAGGAGGTGAAGCAGGCGGCGATGACCAGCAGGACAAAAGCGAGGCCGGCGACCGAATTGTGGCCGGCAAAGGCAGCCTCGATGATGGCATCCTTGGAGAAGAAGCCGGCGGTGCCGATGACGGTCACCGGAATGCCGACACCGGTCAGCGCCAGCGTGCCGATCACCATCATCCAGTAGGTCTTCGGAATGAGCTTCCGCAGGCCACCCATCTTGCGCATGTCCTGCTCGTCGGAGACGGCATGGATGACCGAGCCGGAGCCCAGGAACAGCAGCGCCTTGAAGAAGGCATGCGTGAACAAATGGAAGATCGCCGCGCCATAGGCGCCGACGCCGAGCGCGACGAACATGTAGCCGAGCTGCGAGCAGGTCGAATAGGCGATGACGCGCTTGATGTCGTTCTGAACCAGGCCGACGGTCGCCGCGAAGAAGGCGGTGAAGGCGCCGATGAAGGTCACCACCGTGAGCGCCGAATGCGACAGTTCGAAGAGCGGCGACAGCCGCGCCAGCATGAACACGCCGGCCGTCACCATGGTGGCGGCATGGATCAGCGCGGAAACCGGCGTCGGGCCTTCCATCGCGTCCGGCAGCCAGGTGTGCAGCGGCACCTGCGCCGACTTGCCCATGGCGCCCATGAACAGCAGCAGGCAGACGATGGTCATGGCCGCCTGCTTGTCCAGCGCATAGCCGAGGAAGGTCAGCACGGCGGCCCCTTGCGGCGCGCCTTCAGCCGGAATGAACGTCGCGGCATTGGCGAAGATGGTGCCGAGATTGACCGAGCCGAACAAAACGAAGACGCCGAAAATGCCGAGCGCGAAGCCGAAATCGCCGACGCGGTTGACGACGAAGGCCTTGATGGCAGCGGCATTGGCCGACGGCTTCTTGTACCAGAAGCCGATCAGCAAATAGGACGCGAGACCCACCCCTTCCCAGCCGAAGAACATCTGCACCAGATTGTCCGCCGTCACCAGCATCAGCATGGCGAAGGTGAACAGCGACAGATAGGCGAAGAAGCGCGGCCGGTTCGGATCGTGGTGCATGTAGCCGATCGAATAGATGTGGACCAGCGCCGACACCGTGTTGACCACCACCAGCATGACCACCGTCAGCGTATCGATCCTGAGCGCCCAGGACGCGTCCAAGCCGCCGGATTGGATCCAGCGCAGTACCGGCACGGTGAACACCTCGCCTTCGCCGAAGCCGACGGAGAAGAAGGCGACCCAGGACAGCACGGCCGAGATCACCAGGAAGCCCGAGGTGATATATTCCGATGCCTTGGCGCCGAGCGCATTGCCGAACAGGCCGACAATCAGGAAGCCGAGCAGCGGAAGGAAGACGATCGCTTGATACATGTTAGCCCCGTCAACCCTTCATCTGGTTCACGTCTTCGACCGCGATCGAGCCGCGGTTGCGGAAGAAGACGACGAGAATGGCAAGACCGATGGCCGCTTCGGCGGCCGCGACCGTCAGCACGAACAGGGCAAACACCTGGCCGACGAGATCGCCCAATGCCGCCGAGAAGGCGACGAAATTGATGTTGACCGCCAAAAGGATCAGCTCGATCGACATCAGGATGACGATGATGTTCCTGCGGTTCAGGAAGATGCCGAACACGCCGAGCGTGAACAGGATCGCCGATACGGTCAGGTAATGTGCGATGCCGACGACCATCTCAGAGCCCCTCGCCCGACTTGACCTTGCGGATTTCCATGCCTGTCGCCGGCGTGCGGCCGACCTGGGCGGCGATCGACTGCCGCTTGACCCCTTCCTTGTGGCGCAGCGTCAGGACGATGGCGCCGATCATGGCGACCAGCAGGATGAGGCCCGAAATCTGGAAGTAGTAGAGGTAGTCCGTATAGAGGATGTCGCCGAGTGCTGCGGTGTTTGTCCGCGCGGCAAGATCCGGGATGGGTTTGGAGACCGTCGAGGCCAGTTGCGGCGCGAAGGTGTAGCCGCCGAGCACCACGATCAGCTCGGCCGCCAGGATCAGCCCGACCAGCGCGCCGATCGGCGCATATTGCAGGGCGCCTTCCTTCATCTCGGCGAAGTCGACATCGAGCATCATGACGACGAACAGGAACAGCACCATGACCGCGCCGACATAGACGACGAGCAGGATCATCGCCAGGAACTCGGCGCCGGTCAGCATGAACAGGCCGGCGGCGTTGAAGAAGGTCAGGATCAGGAACAGCACGGAATGCACGGGGTTGCGCGACGAAATGACCATGAAGGCCGACGCCACCGCGACAAAGGCGAAGAGGTAGAAAAAGGCCGCCTCTAGTCCACTCAGCATTGGGGATCCCCCGGGTTCCTGTCCAAACAGGACATCCGTCCTGTTTGATTTCTGCGACCGCCTCCGGCCGGCAAGTTGCGTTGTCCTTAGACGAGGCCCCTCGCCCCGTCCATGCGTCAAATGTCAGCGGTAGGGCGAGTCCAGCGAGATGTTGCGCGCCAGTTCGCGCTCCCAGCGGTCGCCATTCGCCAGCAGCCTGTCCTTGTCGTAGTAAAGCTCTTCGCGCGTCTCCGTCGCGAACTCGAAATTCGGCCCCTCGACGATGGCGTCGACCGGGCAGGCTTCCTGGCAGAAGCCGCAATAGATGCACTTCACCATGTCGATGTCGTAGCGCACGGTGCGGCGCGTGCCGTCATTGCGGCGCGGGCCGGCCTCGATGGTGATCGCCTGCGCCGGACAGATCGCTTCGCACAGCTTGCAGGCGATGCAGCGTTCCTCGCCATTGGGATAGCGGCGCAGCGCGTGCTCGCCACGGAAGCGCGGGCTGGTCGGCCCCTTTTCGTGCGGATAGTTGATCGTCTCCTTCGGCGCGAAGAACTGGCGCATCGACAGGAAGAAGGCGCTGACGAAATCCTGCAGCAGCAGCGATTTGGCGGCCTGGCCAAGAGCGGACATCACGCAAACCCCGTGATCTTGAGGAAGGCCGCGGTGGCAACGACCATGAACAGCGAGATCGGCAAAAACACTTTCCAGCCGAGCCGCATCAGCTGGTCGTATCGGTAGCGCGGCACGAAGGCCTTCACCATGGAGAACATGAAGAACATCAGGCAGATCTTGAGCACGAACCAGATCACGCCGGGCACCCAGGTGAAGGGGGCGAAGTCGAAGGGCGGCAGCCAGCCGCCGAGGAACAGGATGGTGGCTAGCGCGCACATCATCACCACGGCGACGTATTCGCCGAGGAAGAACAACAGGAACGGCGTCGACGAATATTCGACCATATGGCCGGCGACCAATTCGGACTCGGCTTCCACCAGGTCGAAGGGCGGGCGGTTGGTCTCGGCCAGCGCCGAGATGAAGAAAATGACGAACATCGGGAACAGCGCCAGCCAGTGCCAGTCGAGGAAGCTGTTGGGCAGGCCAAGCTTGGTGCCCAGCCCATCCTGCTGCGACAGCACGATGTCCGACAGGTTGAGCGAGCCGACGCAGAGCAGCACGGTGACGATGACGAAGCCGATCGAGACTTCGTAGGACACCATCTGCGCCGCCGAGCGCAGCGCGCCGAGGAACGGGTATTTGGAGTTGGACGCCCAGCCGCCCATGATCACGCCATAGACCTCGAGCGAGGAGATGGCGAAGACGTAGAGGATGCCGACATTGACGTTGGCGATCCCCCAGCCGGCATTGACGGGAATGACCGCCCAGGCCGAGATTGCCAGCACGGCCGACACCAGCGGCGCCAGCAGGAACACGCCCTTGTTGGCGCCGGACGGAATGACCGGTTCCTTGAAGACGAATTTTAGCAGATCGGCGAAAGCCTGCAGCGTGCCCCACGGGCCGACGACGTTCGGGCCGCGGCGCAATTGTACCGCCGCCCAGATCTTGCGGTCGGCGTAAAGCAGGTAGGCAACCCCGATCAGCAAAACGACGATCAGCACGACCGACTTTAAAAGGATGATCAGCGTCGGCAGCACGTAGAAGGAGAAGAAGGTGTCCATGTCTACTCTGCCGCCTGCCTGAAGCCGTTTTTCGCCAGCGCCGAGCATTCCGCCATGACGGCGGAGGCCCGCGCAATCGGGTTGGTCAGATAGAAATCCGTGACCGGCGAGGTGAAAGTGCCCTTGTTCAGCCGCCCGCCGAGCTTCGCCACCCTAGCGACGTCATCGGCATTGCCGGCTTCGACATGATCGATGCGGGCGAGATGCGGGTATTCGCCATAGAGTTTGGCGCGCAACTGCTGCAGCGAATCGAAGGGTAGTTTCTTGCCCAGCACATCGGACAATGCCCTCAGGATCGCCCAGTCTTCGCGCGCGTCGCCCGGCGCGAAGCCCGCGCGGTTGGTCTGCTGCACGCGTCCCTCGGTGTTGACATAGGTGCCGGACTTTTCGGTGTAAGCGGCTCCCGGCAGGATGACATTGGCGCGGTGCGCACCGGCGTCGCCATGCGTTCCGACATAGACGACGAAGGCGCCGCCGGTCTTGGACATGTCGATCTCGTCGGCGCCGAGCAGGAACAGAACCTCGCTCTCACCCAGCATGCCGGCAACGTTCTTGCCGCCCCTGCCAGGCACGAAGCCGACATCGAGACCGCCGACGCGCGCGGCTGCAGTGTGCAGCACGGCAAAGCCGTTCCAGTCGGCGCGGGCAGCGTTGACGGCGGTGGCGAGTTTCGCCGCCTGGCCGAGCACCGCCGCGCCGTCGGCACGCGACAGCGCGCCCTGGCCGACGATGATCAGCGGATGCGTCGCCTTCTTCAGCACCTGGAAGAACTTGCCATTGCCGTCGGCCAGGTCTTTCAGCGACTCCGGACCGGCGCCGAGCTGTTCGTAGTCGTAACGCGTGTCGCCGACCTCGCCGATGACGCCGACCGGCAGATTGCCGATCCGCCAGCGTTTGCGGATGCGGGCATTGAGCACCGAGGCCTCGAAGCGCGGATTGGCGCCGATGATCAGCACCGCGTCGGCCTGCTCGATGCCCTCGATGGTCGGGTTGAAGATGTAGCTGGCGCGGCCGAGCGCGGGATCGAGTGCGGCGCCGTCCTGGCGGCAATCGGTGTTCCTTGAGCCCAACGCAGCCATAAGCTGCTTCAGTGCGTAGATTTCCTCGACGGCGGCAAGATCGCCCGCAATCGCGCCGATTTTCTCGGGCGCAGCATTCGACGCCGCATCCCTGATCGCAACGAACGCTTCGGCCCAGCTGGCCGGCGCCAACTTTCCGTCCTTGCGGACATAGGGGCGGTCGAGGCGCTGCGTGCGCAATCCGTCCCATATGAAGCGGGTCTTGTCGGAAATCCACTCCTCGTTCACCGCTTCATTGACGCGCGGCAGGATGCGCATCACCTCGCGGCCACGGCTGTCGACGCGGATTGCCGAGCCGACGGCGTCCATGACGTCGATGGATTCTGTCTTGGTCAGCTCCCACGGCCGTGCCTGGAAGGCGAAAGGCTTGGAGGTCAGCGCGCCGACCGGGCAGAGGTCGATGACATTGCCCTGCAGCTCCGAGGTCATGGCGCTTTCGAGATAGGTGGTGATCTCGGCATCCTCGCCGCGGCCGATCAGGCCAAGCTCGGAAATGCCCGCAACTTCCGTGGTGAAGCGGACGCAGCGCGTGCAGTGGATGCAGCGGTTCATAACCGTCTTGACCAATGGGCCGATATACTTGTCTTCGACCGCGCGCTTGTTCTCGTGATAGCGCGAGGAATCGACGCCGAAGGCCATCGCCTGGTCCTGCAGGTCGCATTCGCCGCCCTGGTCGCAGATCGGGCAATCCAGCGGATGGTTGATCAAGAGGAATTCCATCACGCCTTCGCGGGCCTTCTTGACCATCGGCGTGTTGGTGAAGATTTCAGGCGCCTCGCCATTGGGTCCCGGACGGAGGTCGCGCACATTCATGGCGCAGGAGGCCTGCGGCTTCGGCGGCCCGCCCTTCACCTCGATCAGGCACATGCGGCAATTGCCGGCGATCGACAGCCGCTCATGGAAGCAGAAGCGCGGCACTTCCGCGCCGGCGTCCTCGGCTGCCTGCAGCAGCGTGTAGTGGTCGGGTACAGTGATCTCTTTCCCGTCGACCTTGAGCTTTGCCATCAATTGCCCCCGGCGGTCTGCGCCGTCTCATATGCCTGAAACAGATCGCTCAGCCTGATGCCATTGATCATCATGCCGGCGACTTCAGCGTTTTCTATCTTCAGATTGCTCATATTCACATTGCCGAAAAACGCGTTCGAGAGGTTCGCGTCGTCCACCACGGCCGCCGACAGGTCGACGTTGTGAAACTGCGTGTTCGACAAGTTCACATCGTCAAATCTGGAGTTGCTGACGATGGCATTGCGCACATCGAGAACATCGCTCCTGTCGTGGATCTCCATGCCTGCCACCCCTACTTCTTCGCCTTGGCGGCCAGCGTCAGCGCCGCGGCCTGGCGGGTCCACTCGTCGCGGCCGATACGGCCGGTGAGCGACAGGTAGTCCTCGACCCAGGCGATCTCTTCCGGCGCCCAGGCGGCGATCTGGGCAAAGGTCCAGATGCCGAGGCCGTTCAGCACTTTTTCCAGCTTCGGTCCAACGCCGGTGATCGCCTTGAGATCCGACGGCTTGGCCGGACGAGCCACGGCCTTGGGCTGTCTGAAATCCTCCGGCATCAATCCGATCGTCGCGCCTTCGGCGACGGCATCGGTCTTCTCCGGCTCGGCATCGACGGTGCGAGCGGCAATATCGGTCACATCCTGGGCAAAACTCTGCGCCTCGGCGATCAGGGTTCTGGTCGCCGCGCGCGCCTTGGTGGCGGGGGCGGTCTCGGCGAACCCTTGGCTGCGCTGTTCGAAATCGTCGATGATCGGCTGGAAAATCCGCTGCGATGCCTCGGCAGCACCCGACAAGGCGCCTAGCCACACGCCAAAGGCATGGTTGGCAAGGCCGAAGCCCAGCGCCGACATGGCGGCGGCACCAGCGACAGGATGCGCGAGAAGGTTGACGGCGCTGGCCATCTCCTTCGGCATCATCCTTGTCAAATCCTGGTTCATCTTCTCAAGCTGGTCCAAATTGGGCATCAAAGGGTTCGAATAGGGCGCCATAGACATCTCCTGGTCGTTTCTTCGTCAGCCCCGCCCCTATATTTCCGTCCGGGGCTTGCGCCCGATTTCAATCTACTCAGCAGCCACCATCACCGGTTCGGCCCGGTGCGCGTTGCGCGAAAACTCGTCGATGCGCCGCTCCACCTCGCCGCGGAAATGCCGCATCAGGCCCTGGATCGGCCATGCCGCGGCATCGCCCAGCGCGCAGATCGTATGACCCTCCACCTGTTTGGTGACGTCGAGCAGCATGTCGATCTCGCGCTTCTGCGCCTCGCCGCGCACTAGCCGCTCCATCACCCGCCACATCCAGCCGGTGCCTTCGCGGCACGGTGTGCACTGGCCGCAGCTCTCATGCTTGTAAAAATAGGACAGCCTGGCGATCGCCTTCACGATATCGGTCGACTTGTCCATGACGATGACAGCCGCCGTGCCGAGACCCGATTTCAGGTCGCGCAGCGCATCGAAATCCATCGGCGCATCGATGATCTGCTCGGCCGGCACCAGCGGCACCGAAGCGCCGCCCGGAATGACCGCCAGGAGATTGTCCCAGCCGCCGCGAATGCCGCCGCAATGGGTTTCGATCAGCTCGCGGAACGGGATCGACATCGCCTCTTCGACGGTGCACGGATTGTTGACGTGGCCCGAGATGCAAAACAGCTTGGTGCCGACATTGTTGGGCCGGCCGAAGGACGAGAACCAGGCCGCGCCGCGGCGCAAAATGGTCGGCGCGACCGCGATGGACTCGACATTGTTCACGGTTGTCGGACAACCGTACAAGCCGACATTGGCTGGGAATGGCGGCTTCAGCCGGGGCTGGCCCTTCTTGCCTTCGAGGCTTTCGAGCAGCGCTGTTTCCTCGCCGCAGATGTAGGCGCCGGCGCCGTGGTGCATGTAGATGTCGAAATCGTATCCGGACGTGTTGTTCTTGCCGATCAGCCTGGCCTCATAGGCCTCGTCGATGGCGCGCTGCAGCGCTTCGCGCTCGCGGATGAACTCGCCGCGCACATAGATGTAGGCGGCGACCGCGCCCATGGCGAAGCCGGCGATGAACGAGCCCTCGACCAGCGTGTGCGGATCGTTGCGCAGGATATCGCGGTCCTTGCACGTGCCGGGCTCGGATTCGTCCGCGTTGACAACGAGATAGCTCGGCCTTCCGTCGCTCTGCTTGGGCATGAACGACCATTTCAGCCCGGTCGGGAAACCGGCGCCGCCACGGCCGCGCAGGCCTGACGCCTTCATCTCGTTGACGATCCACTCGCGCCCCTTGGCGATGATGCCGGGCGTGTTGTCCCAGGCGCCGCGCGCCATGGCGCCGGCCAGCGACTTATCGAACAGGCCGTAGATGTTGTTGAAGATGCGGTCTTTGTCAGCCAGCATGACTTACCTCTTTCCCCGCAAGACGATCGAGAACCACACCAGCACGCCCATGCCGGTCGCGGCCATCGATTCCAGGGTATCCGAAAACGGCAATTCGACGAGGCGCCGAAGCCCCTCCAGAAGGATGTTGGCAGCAGCGATGCAGACAACGCCGATGACAATGCTGCGCAGCGTCAGCAAAGATCCGGTGCTTTGCGCTTCAGCCATCAACGTGGCTCCTTGCCGAAGACGCGGATGTATTCGGCGACGCCGCCCTTGGCGAGCGCCTTGGCCTGCTTGCCCCAGTCGTCGCGCTCGATGCGGCCCTGGAAAGCGAGATATCCATCCACCCAGTCGCGCTCGGCCTTATTCCAGGATGCGACCTGTGTGAAGGTGAAGATGCCAAGCGAATGAAGGATGCCCTCGATCTTCGGGCCAATGCCCGAGATCAGCTTGAGATCGTCGACCGCAGCCGGCCTGTCGATTCCGGCCGGACGGTTCTTGTCCTCGAGCGACGGCTTTGCGGGCCTGGCTGCCGGCGCCTTGACGGCCGGGGCCACCGCGGCCTTGACCGCTGGCGCCTTGAATTCCGGCGCAGTGAAGGCAGTTGCCGGCGTGGCGGTGGTCTTCGGGCCATTACGCTGCTTGGCGACCTTCTCGACTTCAGGCGCCGCGGCGTTGGCGTTGGCGGCCGAATGCAGGGGCGCCGGGACGCTCGCCGCTTTTTCCGCCGCCGGTGCAACCTTGGCCCTGGAGGGCGACGTCAACGCCGAGCTGGTTTCCGGCGCATCGGTTTTCGGTTTGCCGGCGTTGGATGGCGCGACCGGGGCGGGCGCTGCAGGAGCGGCAGGAGCCGGAACAGGCGCCGCAATGATTGCGTCGGGCGCCGCGTGGGCAGCCTTGCTCGCGGCCCTGGCTTCCTTGTCGCGCGTTGCTTTGAGGATCGCCTTTTCGCTCTTCAGCGTCGTCAGGCCAGGCGCCGGCTCCGAGCCGGTTCTGCCATTTTGCGGTCCCGTGGGAACCGAGGCGCCCTTGCCTGCATCATAAAGATCGATGATTTCGGCCAGCCGCTCAGGCGTCAGATCCTCGAACGTGTCCTTGAAGACCATCACCATCGGCGCGTTGACGCAGGCGCCGAGGCATTCGACCTCCTCCCACGACAGCGTGCCCTTGTCGTTGGTGTGGAACTGGTCGTGATGGATTTTCGAGCGGCACACATCCATCAGCGCTTCCGAGCCGCGCAGCATGCAGGGCGTGGTGCCGCAGACCTGGATATGCGCGCGCGTGCCGACCGGATTGAGCTGGTACTGCGTGTAGAAGGTCGCGACTTCGAGCCCGCGAATGCGCGGCATGCCGAGCATGTCCGAAATCGTCTCGATCGCCGCCTTGGTGACCCAGCCTTCCTGCTCCTGCGCAATCATCAGCAAGGGAATGATCGCCGACTGCTCGCGGCCCTTCGGATATTTCTTGATCCATTGCTTCGCAACCGCCGCATTCGCCCGGTTGAAGGCGAAGGTGGCTGGCTGGACGCTTGCTTCTGCGAGACGGCGGACTGACATTTAGCGATCGACCTCACCAAACACGATGTCGAGGGAACCCAGGACGGCAGTGACGTCGGCCAGCATGTGGCCACGGCAGAGGAAATCCATGGCTTGCAGATGCGCGAAGCCGGGCGCGCGCAGCTTGCAGCGGTAGGGCTTGTTGGTGCCGTCGGAGACGAGATAGACGCCGAACTCGCCCTTCGGCGCCTCGACCGCGGCATAGACCTCGCCGGCCGGCACGCGGTAACCCTCGGTATAGAGCTTGAAATGATGGATCAGCGCTTCCATCGAGCGCTTCATCGCCTGGCGCTTGGGCGGCACCACCTTGCCGTCGAGGTTCGACACCGGCCCGGTGCTCTCCTTGCCGAGCAGAAGGTCGACGCACTGACGCATGATCTTGGCCGACTGGCGCATTTCTTCCATGCGCACGAGATAACGGTCGTAGCAGTCGCCGTTCTTGCCGATCGGGATGTCGAAATCCATCTCGGAATAGCATTCATAGGGCTGCGACTTGCGCAAATCCCAGGCAGCACCCGAGCCGCGCACCATGACGCCGGAAAAACCCCAGGCCCAGGCGTCGGCAAGCGACACGATACCGATATCGACATTGCGCTGCTTGAAGATGCGGTTGCCGGTAAGCAGCTTGTCGAGGTCGTCAAGCGACTTCAGGAACGGGTCGATCCACTTGCCGATGTCCTCGACCAGCTTCGCCGGCAGATCCTGGTGCACACCGCCCGGACGGAAATAGGCCGCGTGCATGCGCGAACCGGAAGCGCGCTCATAAAACACCATCAGCTTTTCGCGTTCGACGAAACCCCACAGCGGCGGCGTCAGCGCGCCGATATCCAGCGCCTGCGTCGTCACATTGAGGATGTGCGACATGATGCGGCTGAGCTCGGAATAGAGCACGCGGATCAACTGGCCGCGCTTCGGCACTTCGATGCCGAGCAACCGCTCGGTGGCGAGCGCGAAGGCATGCTCCTGGTTCATCGGTGCGCAATAATCGAGCCGGTCGAGATAGGGCACCGCCTGCAGATAGGTCTTGTGCTCGATCAGCTTT
Source organism: Mesorhizobium sp. M0016 (assembly GCF_040324035.1). Taxonomy (NCBI): domain Bacteria; kingdom Pseudomonadati; phylum Pseudomonadota; class Alphaproteobacteria; order Hyphomicrobiales; family Phyllobacteriaceae; genus Mesorhizobium; species Mesorhizobium sp. M0016. The sequence goes on from NZ_JAMYVM010000017.1 coordinate 43,184, forward strand.
TCAGTGCCGCGATGCAGCAAGCCGATATGCGGATCGACGCGGTCGACCACCTCGCCGTCAAGCTCCAGCACAAGACGCAAAACACCGTGTGCCGCAGGGTGCTGCGGTCCGAAGTTGATGTTAAAGTTGCGGACGGAGGTTTCAGCCATTCTGGCGCCTCTGGCGAAGAGTCAGTAGTGAGTAGTGAGTAGTGATCATCAATCTCAATGCCTGCTTCATTCCGCCTGCTTGGCCTGCACCGTTCGGATAAGAGATCTCATCATTTTTCCAATCTCTTCGCATCGCAGCAGCAGCTCAATCACATTGTCTTTTCGCAGCAGGCCAACCCGACATGCCAGCAGTATGTGTGTCTCCAGTTCCTTCAACGAGCCTTGCGCCATGCGCAAAAATTGAACGAACGACCCTCTGTTCTCCCGACCGTATCCCTCCGCGACGTTCGCTGCGACCGAAACCGCCGATCGGCGCATCTGAGAGGTCATGCCGTAAATCTCATCCCTCGGAAACTCTTTGGTGAAACGGTAGCAATCCTCAGCAAGCGTCATCGCCGATTGCCACACCTTCAAGTCGCGATAAGATTCGATCCGTTGCTCCAAATCTTTTCCTACTGACTACTCACTACTTCCTACTCACTGTTTCGCCTTCTCATCGCCCGGCAGGACGTAATCCGTCCCTTCCCATGGCGAAAGAAAATCGAAATTGCGGAATTCCTGCTTCAATTCCACCGGCTCGTAGATCACGCGCTTGGCTTCGTCGTCGTAGCGCACCTCGACGAAACCTGTCAGCGGGAAGTCCTTGCGCAGGGGATGGCCCTCGAAACCGTAATCCGTGAGGATGCGGCGCAGGTCCGGATGGCCGGAGAACAGCACGCCATAGAGATCGTAGGCTTCGCGCTCATACCAGTCGGCGCCGGGATAGACAGCGGTGAGCGACGGCACCAGCGTCTCTTCGTCGGCCTGCAACTTGATGCGGATGCGCAAATTCTGCTTCGGCGACAGCAGATGATAGACGACATCGAAACGCTTGACGCGCGACGGGTAGTCGGCGCCGCAGATATCGATGATCGAAATGAACTGGCAGCCCGAATCGTCACGCAGGAAGCTTGCCACCTCGATCAGATTGTCTGTAGCAACCGAGATCGTCAGTTCGCCATAGGCAAGCACTGCATCGGTGACGCGGCCCGGCAGCTTTTCGCCGAGATAGGTCGACAGTTCGCTCAGGGATGCGGCCATGGGTCTACCGTTCGATCGTGCCGGTGCGGCGGATCTTCTTCTGCAGGAGAAGAATGCCGTAGAGCAGCGCTTCGGCGCTTGGCGGGCAGCCGGGCACATAGATGTCGACCGGCACGATGCGGTCGCAGCCGCGCACCACCGAATAGGAATAGTGATAATAGCCGCCGCCATTGGCGCAGGAGCCCATCGAGATGACGTAGCGCGGCTCCGGCATCTGGTCGTAGACCTTGCGCAAAGCCGGGGCCATCTTGTTGGTCAGCGTTCCCGCCACGATCATGATGTCGGACTGGCGCGGCGACGCGCGAGGAGCCACGCCAAACCTTTCAGAATCATAGCGCGGCATCGAGGTGTGGATCATCTCGACGGCGCAGCAGGCGAGACCGAAGGTCATGAACATCAGCGAGCCGCTGCGTGCCCAGGTGATCAGCGCCTCGGTCGAGGTGACCAGAAAACCCTTGTCGGCCAGTTCATTGTTGATCTCGAGGAAGAACGGATCGTCGGAACCGACCGGACGTCCGGTATTGGGGTCGATCAGGCCTTTGGGCTTCGGCGCGACGAGCGTTCCGGAACTGTCGTTCAATCCCATTCCAGCGCTCCTTTTTTCCACTCATAGGCAAAGCCGATGGTCAGCACCGCCAAAAACACCATCATCGACCAGAAACCGAGCATGCCGATCTTCGAGAACGACACCGCCCACGGAAACAGGAAGGCCACTTCCAGATCGAAGATGATGAACAGGATCGACACCAGGTAGAAGCGGATGTCGAATTTCATCCGGGCATCGTCGAACGAGTTGAACCCGCACTCGTAGGCGGAAAGCTTCTCCGGATCGGGATTGCGATAAGCCACCAGGAACGGCGCGATGATAAGCGCCAGGCCTACAACCGCGGCCACGGCGATGAAGAGGACGATGGGCAGGTATGAACTGAGGAGTACGTTCATGCTCGGCTTTCCGTTGGCGGCCAGTCCACTTTGATTACAGCAACCAACCCTAATGCGGAAGCGCGACAGTTTAACCGCTGAACCGTTTTAGGTGCCTTTGCTGCAACGCGGCGAGGGTTAGCGCACGGCTTTCAGCGAAGCAAGTCAAACCTTGTTCAAAAGACAGTGCTGGACGGCAGGCCGGGAAAAACTGGTCCGATCTCCTCCTGTTTGATTTCCTTCATCTTTCACTCCACTTTTGTCTCCTGACACGTCTCCCGCCATTTGCCTGCTAGCATGACCGGAATCGCCGGCTAAAGTCGGGAAAATGGTTCGAGGCAAGACACTTTGACGAAGGACAAAATCTCACTCCCCACGGCCAGGCGCATCGCGCTCGCCGCGCAAGGATTTCTCGATCCCCGCCCGGTCGGCACGCCCGATCGCCGCCACCTCGCCCGCGTGCTGTCGCGCACCGGCCTGCTGCAGATCGATTCCGTCAGCGCCGTGGTGCGCGCCCACTATATGCCGCTCTATTCGCGCCTTGGCCCCTACCCGCTGGCTTTGCTCGACAATGCGGCCATCACCCGCAAACGCACGGTGTTCGAATACTGGGCGCATGAGGCCTCGTTCCTGCCGGTCGAGACCTACCCGCTGATGCGCTGGCGCATGCAGCGGGCCGAGCAAGGCGGCGAAATGTATCTCGGCCTCGCCAAATGGGGCCGCGAGCACGCCGCCTATATCGAAGAGATCTACCGCGCGGTCGCCGAGCGCGGCCCGATTGCCGCTTCGGCACTGGAAGGCCAGAAAGGTTCGGGCGGCTGGTGGGGCTGGAGCCACGCCAAGCACGCCTTCGAATGGCTGTTCTGGGCCGGACGCATCACCACGGCGCACCGCCGTGGCTTCGAGCGTTTCTACGACCTGCCCGAGCGCGTGCTGCCGCAGGCGATCCTCGATCTGCCGGTGCCGGCGGCCGAGGACGCGCACCGCGAATTGCTGCGCATTTCCGCCCGCGCCCACGGCATCGCGACGTCGGGTGACCTGCGCGATTATTTCCGCTTGTCGCCAGCCGACATGAAGGGCCGGTTGGAGGAACTGGTTGAGATGGGCGAGTTGCTGCCGGTAAACGTCGAAGGCTGGGACAAGCCGGCTTACCTCTATAAGGACGCCCGTCTGCCGCGAAAGATCGAGGCCCGCGCGCTACTGGCGCCCTTCGATCCGGTGGTCTTCGAGCGCGCGCGCACCGAGCGTCTCTTCGATTTCCGCTACCGCATCGAGATCTACACCCCGGCCGACAAGCGGCAATATGGCTATTACGTGCTGCCTTTCTTGCTCGGCGACAAGATCGTCGCCCGCGTCGACCTCAAGGCCGACCGGCCTGCGAGTGTCTTACGCGTCCACGCCGCCTATGCCGAAGCAGGCGCACCGCCTGAGACCACCGCACAGCTTTTCGAGGAACTAAAGGAGATGCAGGGCTGGCTTGGCCTTGAGCGCATCGAAGTGACGCCGGCCGGCAATCTGGGGCCGGCATTGGCTAGCGAGAGAGATGGCCAACCCTTGCAGCGTCTGTCATAGACGCCTCAATAAGCCTCGTAGGTTGTGCAATGGCATCGGACAAAGTGCTCGACATGATCCATGGCGCCCTCATTGCGCATGGAATAGATGCAGTCCGCAGAGATAGGGACGTCATGCTCCAATCGAAGCAGCTTCGGTTTGAGGCTGAGGTGTTCGAGACGAGTTCTGACCGGCTGGTCCTGGAAATCTACATTTTTTCTCCGCTGCTTGATGTTCAGCCGGTCATTGAATCCTTTGCTGGCTTCGGCGACACGCGCGAACAGGAACTGAACCAGGCGTTTGAAAAGTTTCTCCGTGGTGTTTTCCATGTGGCCATTGAGGGACTGGCCGAACACGTCTGCGAGAACATGCAGGCCGAAATAGAGCTTTGGCAGCGAAGCAGCGCCAGTTGGAAGATCTGGCGAAAAGATGCCCGCTGGAAAATCTATAGCGGCCCGGTCATTTCCCAGGCCACAACCGAGCTATGCTCGCTGACACCAGGCTATCCAGCATTCTATGCCAAGCTGGAAAAGCTGTTCACAGCTTCGGTACCCCCCGGAAGCCATTTTGTCCGGACCTTTCTGGCAGGCTTGAAGGGCACGCTGATTAGTGCCGAAGTCCTTCTGGACAACGCGGTTTGGCATGAGGGACAGAATCTGGCTGTCGGTCATGACTGGGACTATAGCGATGGCTATCAAGCTATCCGACAGGTCATCCTGGCACTGCCGGAAGCCGGGACATGACAGCCCCTGCCGACATCGCCATGTCGTAGCCGTGCGTTGACACCGCCGCCCGCAAAAGCCTAAATCCGCTGCAGACGGTCCCCTGCCCGCAACGGCAAGGGCCAAGAGGGAATGCGGTGCGGGATTTCGGTCCCAAATCCGCGGCTGTCCCCGCAACTGTAAGCGACGAGCCAAGGCCGAAAGCCACTGGGTAACACCGGGAAGGCGGCTAACCAAGGCGACGACCCGCGAGCCAGGAGACCTGCCGTCTGAGACAAAGTATCCGATCGCCTGGCGGGTTTCCGGGCAAGGAGCACGGTTTTTGGACCAGAACAGCAGTTTTTCGGCTGGCACAGCGGACATTGCGTCCGGGGACAACGACGCCCTGCCCTGCGTGACCGTCATCGTCTGCGCCTCCTGCCGCGATGAGACCGGTTCCGACGCCCATCCGCGCGCCGGCGAATTGCTGGCTGAGGACACACGCCGCGCCGCTGCCGGCGATATCCGGGTCCGCACCGCCGAATGTCTCGGCAATTGCAAGCGCCGCCTCAGCGCCGCTATCCTGCGCGATGGCTGCTGGAGCTATGTCTTCGGCGATCTGACCGCAACCAGCGGCGCCGACCTCGTTACCGGCGCAAAGCTCTTCGCGACTTCGGCCGACGGCCTCATCCCGTGGCGCGGCCGGCCCGATAGCCTCAAGCGCGGCCTCGTTGCCCGCATCCCACACCTCGACATGCTGAAGGACTGACGATGAACGCTTCAAACCCGGCCGCCAACCTCTCCCGTGTTCCCTGCACTGTCGTTACAGGCTTCCTCGGCGCCGGCAAGACGACGCTGGTCCGCCATCTCCTGGAAAATGCCGGCGGCAAGCGCATCGCCATCATCGTCAACGAGTTCGGCGACATCGGCATCGACGGGGAAATCCTGAAAGGCTGCGGCATCGACACCTGCCCCGAGGAAAACATCGTCGAACTGGCCAATGGCTGCATCTGCTGTACAGTCGCCGACGATTTCGTGCCCGCCCTCGACAAGATCCTCGCGCTGACACCGAGGGTCGACCACATCCTGATCGAGACCTCGGGCCTCGCTCTGCCCAAGCCGCTGGTCCAGGCGTTCCAGTGGCCAAGCGTGAAGAGCCGGGTGACCGTCGATGGCGTCATCGCCGTGGTCGACGGCCCGGCGCTGGCCGAAGGCCGCGTCGCCAACGACATGGACGCGTTGCAGGCACAGCGCGCTCAGGACGAAACGCTCGACCACGACGATCCGGTCGAAGAAGTCTTCGAGGACCAGATCGCCTGCGCCGACCTGATCATCCTGTCGAAAAGCGATTTGATGGATTCAGCCGGTTCGGCCCGCGCCAACGCCATCATCAATGAGCATTCCGCTCGCGCGGTAAAAATCGTGCCGACTGCGCATGGCAAGGTCGACCCGTCGGTGCTGCTTGGCCTCGGTCTCGCCGTCGAAGACGACATCGAGAACCGCAAGTCGCATCACGACGGCGCTTTCGATCATGAGCATGACGATTTCGACACCTTCATCGTCGACATCCCCTCGATCGCCAATCCCGACGACCTGGCCAAGCGTGTCGCCACCGCCGCCGAACAGGAAAACGTGTTGCGTGTAAAAGGCTTCGTCGATGTCGGCGGCAAGCCGATGCGGCTTTTGCTGCAGGCCGTCGGCCCACGCGTCAACCATTACTATGACCGCGCCTGGACGGCCGAGGACGATCGCCGCTCGCGTCTCGTCGTCATTGGCCTGAAGGGGCTGAACCGTCCGGCGATCGAGCGTATACTCGCCGGTTGATCTCAGGCACGAGCCGCGATGCATATACTCGCCACGACCTCCGCCTCGCTCGACGATCTCGCCGAGCCAGTTGATCTCCGGCAGACGCCGGCGGATATCGTGGCGCTGTCCTTCACCGACAGCGACCTCGCTGGCCTCGCGGCGGCCTGGAAGGCCGATGCCGTCCGCCTGCCGTCGATGCGGCTGGCGGCGCTGCGCGACCTGCGCCATCCCATGTCCGTGGACCTCTGGATCGACAGCGTCGCCCGCCACGCCAAGGTGATTTTGGTGCGCATCCTCGGCGGCTACGACTGGTGGCGCTATGGCTGCGACCAGCTTGCCGCGACTGCCCGTGCGAACGGCATCAAGCTGGCGCTGCTGCCGGGCGAGAGCCACGACGAGGATCTCAGGCTGATCGAAGCCTCGACGCTGCCGCGCGAGGAGCTGGACGGCCTGCTGGGCTATTTCCGCGAGGGCGGGCCGGAGAATATGGCAGCGCTGATGCAGCGGCTGGCGGGGTTGGCTGGGCAGGATGCGGCGGCGGCTGAGCCGGTCAGCGTGCCGAAAGCTGGCTACTACGAGCCTGGCCGCGGCGTCGTAGGCAAGTTGAATTTTGCCGATGTCGGCGTTCCTTCACACCCCCCTCTGTCCTGCCGGACATCTCCCCCGCAAGGGGGGAGATCAGCCGTTACCAAAGGCGGCTCCTCTCCTGCTCCTTTGGAGATCTCCACAAGGTCTGCGATTGGCGAAAACATTTATGAGAGCACAATCTGCCCCCTTGCGGGGGAGATGTCCGGCAGGACAGAGGGGGGTGGGCGGGAACTCGGCGCAGACAACATCAACCTTCCCATCATCCCCATCCTATTCTACCGCTCGATGCTGCTGGCCGCCGATGTCGCGCCAATCGATGCCCTCTTTGATGCACTCCGCCAGCGCGGCATGAGACCGATCCCGATCTTCGTCTCCAGCCTCAAAGACCCGACCTCCCTGGCCTTCGTCGGAACCGCGCTGGCCACGCTCAAGCCCACCGCCATCATCACCGCAACCGCCTTCGCTTCCGGCGCCGAACCGGGCGTCGAAACGCTCTTCGACCGCGCCGGCGTGCCTGTCTTCCAGGTCATCGTCGCCACCACCCGCCGCTACGTCTGGGACAACAACCAGCGCGGCCTGGCGCCCGCCGACCTCGCCATGCATGTCGTGCTGCCCGAACTCGACGGCCGTATCCTCGCCGGCGCAATTTCCTTCAAGGGCGAGAGCGAGACCGACCCCGCGCTCGGCCACCGCGCCTTTGCAAACCGGCCGGAACCGGATCGCGTGGCGCAAGTGGCGGACAGGCTAGCGGCGTTCACACGGTTGCAGCAGACGCCCCGCGCGACGCGTAAGTTGGCGATCCTCATTCCGGATTATCCGAGTGCGCCCGGCCGCACTGGCTATGCCGTGGGCCTGGATGTGCCGTCCAGCGTGCTGGCCATGCTGCATGACCTGAAGGAGCAGGGCTATCGCGTTGACGGGATTCCGCAAACGCCGCGTGCGCTGCTGGACGCGTTGGAGCGGAGCGATGGTGGGCTGGGGCTGGATGAGTATCTGGACTTCTCAAAGGATTTGCCGGCTGAGGCACTGGCTGCAGTCGAGGCGGCATGGGGCGCTCCTTCACCCTCCCCCTTGTGGGGAGGGTCGGTTCGCGACATTCGCGAAGCGGATGGCGCGAAACGGGGTGGGGGTAGCGGTGCACCACCCCCACCCGGCCCTGCGGGCCACCCTCCCCACAAGGGGGAGGGTAAGAGCGGCTTCCCCTTCCGCGCCGCCACCTTCGGCAACATCACTGTCGCTCTCGCCCCCGACCGTGGCCGCTCGGCCGACCGGCGCGCCGATTACCACGACCCGACGCTGCCGCCGCGCCACGATCTGCTGGCCTTCGGCCTGTGGCTGCGCAAATCGCTCCGCATCCATGCTCTCATCCATGTCGGCGCCCATGGCACGCTGGAATGGCTGCCCGGCAAGACGGTTGCGCTCTCACAAAACTGCTTCCCCGAGATCGCCACCGGCTCGCTGCCCGTCATCTATCCCTTCATCGTCTCCAATCCCGGCGAGGCGGCGCAAGCCAAGCGGCGCATAGCAGCCGTCACGCTTGGCCATCTGCCGCCACCACTGGCAGCTGCTGGCCTTGATGAAGAGCAGCACAAGCTCGAGCGCCTCGTCGACGAATACGCCCAGGCCGACGGCCTCGACCGCCGCCGGCGCGATCGTCTGGCCAAGCTGATCGTCGACACCGCGCAAAAGACCGGCCTCGCCTCCGAAGCCGGCGTCGCCAAAACCGACGCGCCCGACGAGGCGCTGCGCCGCATCGACGCCTGGCTCTGCGACCTCAAGGATTTCGCCATCAAGGACGGCCTGCACATCTATGGCCGCGCTCCCGACGACGAGCCCGACGCCGTGCGCCGGCAAAGTGCCGAAGCCGAGAAGGCAGCACTTCTTGCCGCGCTCGACGGCCTTCACATCAAGGCGGGTCCGGCGGGCGCACCGGCGCGTGGCCGCTCCGACGTGCTGCCCACCGGCCGCAACCTGTTCACCTCCGACCCGCGCACCATGCCGACGCCGACCGCCTACGATCTGGGAAAGGCGGCGGCAGAAGAAGTCGTGCGCGGCTATATGCAGTCGCATGGCGACTGGCCGCGCTCGCTGGTCATCGACCTCTGGGGCTCGGCCTCGCTGCGCACCGGCGGCGAGGAGATCGCGCAAGGCCTGGCGCTTATGGGCTGCCGGCCGCAATGGGATTCGGCCACCGGCCGCATCACCGGCATCGAAGTGCTGCCGCCGGCCACGCTCGGTCGCCCGCGCGTCGATGTCACCTGGCGGATTTCGGGTCTGTTCCGCGACATGTTCCCGACCCAGATCGCGCTGATCGACGCCGCCGCCAACGCCGTTGCCGCGCGCGACGAGGACGATTCGGAAAACCCGCTCGCCGCCAGAACCCGTGCCGATGGCAAGATCGGCCCGCGCATCTTCGGCACCTCGCCCGGCACCTATGGCGCCGGCGTCGAGGACCTGTTGTCGAGTGGCGACTGGGCCGCGCGCGAAGAGATCGGCCGCGCCTATCTCGATGCGACGTCGCATGCCTATGGCGGCGCCAAGAGCGAAGGCATTGCCTCCCCCGGCGCTTTCGAGACCCGCATCGCCGAGGCCGATCTGCTCGTCCACACCGGCGACGATCCCGGCCGCGATATTCTCGAGGGCTCCGCCGATGTCGCCTTCATCGGCGGCTTTTCGGCCGCCCTTGCGGCATTGGGCCGAAATGCCGACGTCATCGTGCTCGACACCACCGACCCGCAAAAGCCGAAGCCGCGCTCGGTCGGCGAGGCTGTGTCGCGGGTTGTGCGGGCGCGAGCCGTCAATGCGCGTTTCATCGCCGGCCAGATGCGGCACGGCCCGCGCGGCGCATCGGAATTCGCCGAGACGGTCGATCGCCTCATCGGCTTTGCCGAAACCACGCACGCCATTTCAGGCGCGCTGATCGAGGCCGTGCATGATGCCTATGTCGGTGCTCCCGATGTCCGCGCCTTCATCCTGCGCGAAAACCCGGCCGCAGCCAAAGTCATCGCAGAACGCTTCCTGTCGGCGCGCCGGCGCGGTCTCTGGCATCCCCTGCGCAACTCGATAGACGACGATCTCGCGGCGTTGATCGCCGAGGCCGAGGCGCTCGGGGTCGCGGCATGAACGCCTTCTCGCGCCGCGGCGCCTGTCCGGCTCTCTCGGAGCCGATGCAGACCGGCGATGGCCTGCTGGTGCGGCTCAACCCGGTTGCTGGAGGGCTTTCCCCCAAGTCGCTGATCGGACTCTGCGAATCCGCCTTGAAGCGCGGCAACGGCATCATGGAAGTGACCGCACGAGGCAGCCTGCAGATACGCGGCCTGACGGCGGAAAGTGGCGTGCTGTTGGCGGCGGAGGTCGATGCACTGGGGATTGCAGTGCGTACCGGCGTGCCGGTCGAGACCGGGCCGCTGGCCGGCATCGATCCGCGGGAGATTGCCGATCCGCGATCTTTGGCTGAGCGGGTCAGGGCTGCGGTCGAGGAAGCTGGGCTGACGCCAAGGCTCGGGCCGAAGGTTTCGGTGGTTGTCGATGGCGACGGGCAGTTGACGATGGATGGGGTGACGGCCGATGTCAGGCTGAAGGCGGTGCGGGACGGCGCTAGCGTTCTGTGGACTGTATCTGTCGCTGTTGACGGCCAAAGCGCGAGACTGCTTGCGACGGTTGGGGACGATGCAGCGCGCGATATCATTGTCGCTGCTCTTCGAATGGTTGCAGAGAAGGGCCGCGACGCCCATGCAAAGGATTTGTCTGAGAGGCAATTGGCATCTCTTGCCGATTGGCTATGTTTGACAAGTTTGCGCGAGGCGCCCCCCTCTGTCCTGCCGGACATCTCCCCCTCAAGGGGGGAGATTACGCTTTCACCGATGATTTCACTAATCTCCGGTGTTGTTAAGGAAAAGCCGGCGTCGAAGCTGCCGATCTCCCCCCTTGAGGGGGAGATGTCCGGCAGGACGGAGGGGGGTGTGCAGGATCGCCGGCCTATCGGTCTTTTCCCCTTATCCAACGACACCACCGCTCTCGGCATAGCCCTCCCCTATGGCAGCATGCCGGCCGAAAAACTCATCGCCCTCGCCCAAAGCGCCCTGTCCCTCGGCGTCGCCGAAATCCGCCTCGCCCCCGGCCGCGCCTTGCTTTTCCTCGGCCAACCATCGTCCGCAAACCACCTCCTGCAAGCCACCGCCACCGCGCTCGGCTTCGTCACCACCGCCGCCGACCCGCGCACCCGCATCGCCGCCTGCCCCGGCACCCCTGCGTGTGCCTCCGGCCGCATCGCCACGCGCGACATCGCCGAGACAATCGCCGCCGAAAACGCTGATATCCTCGACTTCACACTGCACATTTCCGGCTGCGCCAAGGGCTGCGCTCACCCCGGCTCTGCCGCGCTAACAATCGTCGGCGGCGAAAACGGAGCCGGACTTGTCGTGAACGCGACGGCAAAGGCCCTTCCTGCGGGCTACAGGCCGGGCTATGACGCCGCGCGCGGCATCGGTCGCGTCGCAGCGATGGTCCGCAGCGCTCAATATCCAGGTGAAACCGCCGCCGCCTGCCTGACAAGGCTCGGACCGGCGGCAATCGCCAAGGCTTACCGACAAATTGAACAACGGAAATGAGCATGGCCGCCTACGACTACATCCATGACGGCAACGCGATCTATGAACGTTCCTTCGCCATCATCCGCGCCGAGGCCGACCTGTCCCGGTTCTCCGAGGCGGAAGCCGACGTCGCCATCCGCATGATCCATGCCTGCGGCCAGGTCGAAGCATCAAGTCATTTTGTCTTCTCCAGCGATTTCGTCGCCGCCGCCCGCAGCGCTTTGGCGGCCGGCGCACCGATCTTCTGCGATGCCGAAATGGTCTCGCATGGCGTCACCCGCGCCAGGCTGCCGGCCGGCAATGAGGTGATCTGCACCTTGCGCGACCCGCGCACGCACGACATCGCCAAGCAGATCGGCAACACCCGCTCGGCCGCCGCGATCGACCTCTGGGGCGAACGCATGGCCGGTTCGGTCGTGGCCCTCGGCAATGCGCCGACAGCGCTCTTCTATCTCCTGGAAAAGCTGCGCGATGGCGCGCCGAAACCGGCCGCCATCATCGGCATGCCGGTCGGCTTCGTCGGTGCCGCCGAATCCAAGGATGCGCTGGCTGAAAACTCCTACGGCGTGCCCTACGCCATCGTGCGCGGCAGGCTTGGCGGCAGCGCCATGACTGCAGCCGCCCTCAATTCGCTGGCGAGGCCCGGCCTGTGAACGCAGCCGTCAAAGACGATCTGGCAAAAGGCCGTCTTGTCGGCGTCGGCACGGGGCCTGGCGACCCCGAGCTCTTGACGCTGAAGGCCGCGCGCGTTCTGGCCGAGGCCGATGTCGTCGCCTACTTCGCTAAGCGCGGCAACAACAGCAATGCGCGCGCCATCGTCGAGGCGCGCTTCCGGCCGGATATGCTGGAACTGCCGCTGCTCTACCCCGTCACCACCGAGATCGACAAGGATCACGACGACTACCGTTCGCAGATCACCGATTTCTACGAGGAGTCGGCCGAGAAGGTCGCCGAACACCTCGAAGCCGGCCGCATGGTCGCCGTGCTCTCCGAAGGCGACCCGCTGTTCTACGGCTCCTACATGCACCTGCATGTCCGCCTCGCCCATCGCTTCCCGACCGAAGTCATCCCCGGCGTCACCGCCATGTCGGGCTGCTGGTCGCAGACCGGCGTGCCGATCGTCCAGGGCGACGATGTCCTGACGGTTTTGCCCGGCACGATGAGCGAGTTCGAGCTGACACGCCGTCTCGCCGACACGGATGCCGCCGTCATCATGAAGGTCGGCCGCAACCTGCCCAAGATCAGGCGGGCGCTGGAAGCCACCGGCAAACTGACCCGCGCCGTCTATGTCGAGCGCGGCACCATGGCCGGCAGCGTTTCGTTGAAGCTCGCCGACAAGCCGGACGACAAGGCCCCCTATTTCGCCATCGTGCTGGTCGCCGGCTGGTCCGGCCGGCCTGGCGTTATGGGAGGCACGCCGTGAGCGGCCGGCTCACCGTCATCGGCCTTGGGCCCGGCAATGCCGACCAGGTGACGCCGCAAGCCAGCCGCGCCGTCGCCGAGGCAAAGTTCTTCTATGGCTACAAGCCGTATCTCGACCGGCTTGATCTTCGCCCGGATCAAACCCGCGTCGCCTCGGATAATCGCGAGGAACTCGCCCGCTCCAAGGACGCGCTGGTAAAGGCGGCGGACGGCCATGACGTCGCCGTCGTCTCCGGCGGCGATCCCGGCGTGTTCGCCATGGCGGCCGCCGTCTGCGAGGCGATCGAGGCCGGTCCGGCCGAATGGCGCACCGTCGATGTCACTGTCGTGCCCGGCGTCACCGCCATGCTGGCGGTTGCCGCCCGCATCGGCGCGCCGCTCGGCCATGATTTCTGCGCCATCTCGCTGTCCGACAATCTGAAGCCGTGGGACTTGATCGAACTGCGCCTGCTGGCGGCGGCCGGCGCCGGCTTTGTCATTGCGCTCTACAACCCGATCAGCAAGGCGCGCCCTTGGCAGCTCGGCCGTGCCTTCGAATGCCTGGCCGCCATCCTGCCCGGCACCACGCCGGTCATCTTCGGCCGCGCCGCCGGGCGCCCGGACGAGCGCATCGAGGTCTTTTTGCTGGCCGATGTCGACGCGCAAAAAGCCGACATGGCGACCTGCATCATCATCGGTTCGCCGGAAACACGGATCATCAAGCGCGGCGACAAACCGGCGCTGGTCTACACGCCGCGCTCCGCGACGGGGTCGAGACCATGATCGATCATCGCGGCCAATGCTTCGACAGTTTCGGCCGACGGCACCTCCGGCAGGATGGGCCTGCGCACCATCACCACCTCGATACCGAGCGCCCGCGCCGCCGCGATCTTGCCGTAGGTGGCCTCGCCGCCGCTGTTCTTGGATACGACGACATCGATGCGGTGCTCCTCGAGCAGCGCGCGTTCATCCGCCTCGCGAAACGGCCCACGCGCCAGCAGGTAGGTCGCATCCGGCACCGCCAGTTTCGGCTCGACCGGATCGACGCTGCGGACAAGGTAATGATGCTGCGGCGCCGCCTCGAAAGCCGCGACCTCCTGCCGGCCGAGCGCCAGGAAGGCACGGCGCGGCGGCGACCCAAGCGCGTGCACCGCATCGCCTGTCATATCGACCTGCGTCCAGCGGTCGCCATCTATTGGCTCCCAGCCAGGGCGGCGCAAAGCAAGGATCGGCACGCCGGTCATTTGCGCGGCTTGCGCCGCATTGGCGGAAATTCGCGCGGCATAGGGATGCGTCGCGTCGATCAGCAGATCGGTTCGCGTCTCCTTGAGATAGGCGGCCAGCCCGTCGGCGCCGCCAAATCCGCCGCTACGCACCGGCACGCCTTGCGCGACCGGACTTTCGGTACGCCCGGCCAGCGACAGGGTGACAAGGAAATCTTCCACCAGTTTTCCGGCCAATTGGCGCGCTTCTGTCGTGCCGCCAAGGATCAGAATCTTCTTCATGAGCACCATGTTGAACAGCGTCGGCGCTGCCCCTCACCCCTACCCTCTCCCCGTGAAGAACGGGGAGAGGGAGGCGTCAGCGCCGGAGCTTCTCCCTTCTCCCCGTCACTACACGGGGAGGTGAGGAGTGGTCTGGCTGGCAGACGAAAAGTCAATTGCTTGACTTTTCGAACGACGAACGCCTCAGGCGGATGAGGGGCGGCGCGACATGTCAAAAAAACAGCCCACGCCAAAATGGCTTACAATCGTCGGCATCGGCGAGGACGGTTTAGCGAGTCTCGGCGACGAGGCCAAGCGGCAGATCGCTGACGCCGAGACCGTCTTCGGCGGCAAGCGGCATCTGGCGCTGGTGGCTTCGCTCATCAAGGGTGAGCAGCGCCCATGGCCGGTGCCATTCGATGCCGGCATGGCAGACGTGCTGGCGCTGGCCGGCCGGCGCGTCTGCGTGCTCGCCTCCGGTGATCCATTCTTCCACGGGGTCGGCGCCACCCTTGCCCGCAAGGTCAAGCCTGAAGAGATGCATGTCATCCCCGCGCCATCGGCGATTTCGCTGGCTGCCGCCCGGCTCGGCTGGGCGTTGCAGGACATCGAGACGATCTCGCTGCATGGAAGGCCGCTCGACCTGATCCGGCCGCTGCTGCATCCCAGGGCGCGCATCCTGGCGCTGACATCGGACGGCGACGCACCAGCGACAATAGCGCGCCTGCTCGTAGAGCTCGACTTCGGCGGTTCGCGGCTGACCGTTCTGGAAGCGCTGGGCGGACCGAACGAGAAGCTTCGCTCGGCACGTGCCGACGCTTTCGATCTCAGAGACATCAATCCGCTCAACGTGCTGGCGCTTGAGCTTGAATCGACACAAGAGGCCCGCATCCTGCCGCTGACCGTTGGCCGCGCCGACCATCTGTTCGAGCACGACGGCCAGATCACCAAGCACGACATCCGCGCCATCACGCTTGCGGCGCTGGCGCCGAGGCGTGGCGAATTGCTGTGGGACATCGGCGCCGGTTCCGGCTCCATCGGCATCGAATGGATGCTCGCCCATCCCTCGATGCGCGCCATTGCCATCGAGGCCAACAGCGACCGCGCCGCCCGCATCGTCCGCAACGCCGCGCATTGCGGCGTGCCCGGTCTTGTCGTGGTGGAAGGGTCGGCGCCCAAGGCACTGGCCGGGCTGGACACGCCGGATGCGATCTTCATCGGCGGAGGTGGCAGCGACGCCGGCTTACTGAACGCCGCCATCAAGTTGCTGCCATCCCGTGGCCGTCTCGTTGCTAATGCGGTGACGCTGGAGATGGAGGCGCTGCTTCTCGCGGAGCACATCAAGCGCGGCGGCGACCTTACCCGCATCACCATTTCCCGCGCTTCTCCTGTCGGTTCGATGCAGGCCTGGCGCCCGGCCATGCCGGTCACCCAGTGGAGCTGGGTGAAGCCATGATGGTGGCGGGCATCGGCAGCCGGAAGGGCGTGAGCGTCGAAGACGTGCTCGCGGCGATCGAAACCGCCCTCGAAGCGCACGGGCTGGCGATAACGGCGCTGTCGGCCTTGGCCACCGCCGCGCTCAAGAAAGACGAAGAAGCGATCTCTGCCGCTGGCCGCACGCTCAACCTTCCCGTCATCATCGTTGATGACGCAGCACTTCAGGCCGTCTCGTCGGAGGCACTCAGCAAATCCGATCTCTCGCAGGATCTCGCCGGCACACCCTCAGTCTCAGAAGCCTCCGCCCTTGCCGTTGCCGGCCCCGGTGCAAAGCTGCTTGGTCCACGCACCGTGCTCGGCCCGGTCACCTGCGCCATCGCCATCAGCGGAGACGCGCCATGACCGTGCATTTCATCGGCGCCGGTCCCGGTGCCGCCGACCTCATGACACTGCGCGGCGCCAAGCTGCTGGCAAGCTGCCCGGTCTGTCTGCATGCCGGCTCGATCGTCGCGCCGGAATTGCTGCAGCACTGCGCGCCTGGCACAAAACTGATCGACACCGCGCCCATGTCGCTCGACGAGATCGAGGCCGCGTATCTGGAAGCCCATCAGGCCGGCCATGACATCGCCCGACTGCATTCCGGCGATCTCTCGGTGTGGAGTGCGGTTGCCGAGCAGATCCGCCGGCTGGAAAAGCACGGCATCCCCTACACGCTGACGCCGGGCGTTCCCTCTTTCGCCGCCGCAGCCGCAGCCCTTCGCCGCGAACTGACCATTCCCGAGGTGGCGCAAAGCCTGGTGCTGACCCGCGTCTCCGGCCGCGCCTCGAAAATGCCGCCGGGCGAAACGCTGGCCGGCTTCGGCCGCACCGGCGCGACGATGGCCATTCATCTCGCCATCCACGCCATCGACCGAGTCGTCGCCGAATTGTCGCCGCATTATGGCGGCGATTGCCCGGTGGCGATCGTCTTTCGCGCTTCATGGCCGGACGAGCGCGTGCTGACCGGCACGCTCGCCACGATCGAGGCACTGCTCGCCGCCGACCCGATGGAGCGCACGGCGATCATCTTCGTCGGCCGCTCGCTGGCAGCGGAAGGTTTTGGCGAGAGTTCATTGTACGACGCCCACTATCAGCGGCGTTTCCGGGGACGGACGGATTGTGAGCGGTAAAAGCGAAAACACCACGCTCGAACAGGCCCTTGCCCGGCTGAACTTCAAGCCGCGCCGGCTTGAGCCGGGCCATGTCTGGCTGGCCGGCGCCGGCCCCGGCGATCCCGGCTGCCTGACGCTGGAAGTGCTGGCGGCATTGGCCGAGGCCGACGCTGTGGTCTATGACGCGCTGGTCTCCTCTGACGTTGTCGCCGTTGCGGACAATGCCCAGCTGTTCTTTGCGGGAAAGCGCGGCGGCAAGCCGTCGATGAAGCAGGACGACATCACCGCTTTGCTGGTGCGGCTGGCGCGCGATGGCCGCCGCGTCATCAGGCTGAAGGGTGGCGATCCCTATATTTTCGGCCGTGGCGGCGAAGAGGCGCTGGCGCTGGCGCGCGAAAAAATCCCGTTCCGCGTCCTGCCCGGCCTGACATCGGGGCTGAGCGCGCTGGCCGCCACCGGCATTCCCGCAACCATGCGCGGCATCAACAAGGCGATCATCCTGGCGACAGGTCATGCCGCCGGCACAGATGACGATCTCGACTGGGGCGCGATCGCCCGCACCGGCCAGCCGGTGGTCATCTATATGGGCATGGCCAATCTGCCTGTTATCGCCGCGTCGCTGCTCGAAGGCGGGCTGGCGCCGTCGACGCCGGCGGCTGTCATCGTTTCGGCGACGACACCGCAGGAGCGGACCGTCGTCGCGACACTCGCCACCATTTCCGAAGCGGCCGCCGCGGCGGAATTGGCCTCGCCGGCCCTCATTGTCGTCGGCGGCATCGTCGCCATGCGCGCAGCACTGGCGGGTAACGCATGACCCGCGCCATCATCATCGGCGCGCCGCGTTCCGGCTCCGGCAAGACCAGCGTCACCATCGGCATTTTGCGCGCGCTCGCCCGGCGCGGCATCAAGGTGCGCGGCGCCAAGTCCGGCCCCGACTATATCGATCCGGGTTTTCATACCGCCGCCACTGGCCTGTCCGGCGTCAACCTGGACAGCTGGGCGATGTCGCCTGACCTGCTCAACGCGTTGGCCGGCAATGCCACCGAGGACGCCGATTTTATCTTCCTCGAAAGCGCCATGGGCCTGTTCGACGGCATCCCGGCCGGACAAGGCCGCACCGGCTCGGCCGCCGATCTGGCGCGGCTCTACCACCTGCCGGTGCTTTTGGTGCTCGACGTCTCGGGACAGTCGACGACGGCGGCCGCCGTCGCGAAGGGTTTTGCCACCTACGACCCGGATGTGCGCATGGCCGGAATCGTGCTCAACCGTCTCGGCAGCGAGCGGCACCGCAAGCTGTGCAGCGAGGCGATCGAAACGCTCGGCCTGCCGGTCGTCGGTGCCATCCTGCGCGATCCCACGCTCAATTTGCCGGAGCGCCATCTCGGCCTCGTCCAGGCCGGCGAATATGCCGACCTGATGACGCATCTCGACCGCCTCGCCGACATGGTCGAGAAATCCCTCGACCTTGACGCCATCATGGCGCTGGCCGCGCCGTTTTCGCCGTCACCGGGCAGTTTCGAAAATGCCTTGCAGCCGCCCGGCCAGCGCATCGCACTCGCCGAAGATGCCGCCTTCACCTTCCTCTATCCGCATGTCGCCGCCCACTGGCGTCAGGCCGGCGCCGAGCTCGTGCCGTTCTCGCCGCTCGCCGACGAAGCACCGGCGCAGAATTGCGATGTCTGCTGGCTGCCCGGCGGCTATCCCGAGCTCCACTCCGGCCGCCTCGCGGCGGCGACCAATTTCCGAGCTGGCATGGCCAGGTTTGCCGAGACCAAGCCGATCCATGGCGAGTGCGGCGGCTTCATGGTGCTGGGCGAAGCGCTGGAGGACGCGGCCGGCGAGACGCACGCCATGCTTGGCCTGCTCGGCCATTCCACCAGCTTTGCCAAGCGCAAGATGAACCTCGGCTACCGCGAGGCACGCCTGCGCGTCGCCTGTCCGCTGGGGCCGCAAGGCGCGCTGATCCGTGGCCATGAATTCCACTATGCGCAGATGATCGCCACCGGCAATGACGAGCCGTTGGCCGATCTCGCCGACGGCCAGGGCAATCCGCTCGGCGCCTCCGGCTATCGCCGCGGCCATGTCAGCGGCACCTTCTTCCACGCCATTGCGAGGGGTGCATGACCTCCGTGCCCTCGCCCCGGCAAGCGCTCGACGACGTCGCGCTTTGCCTCGTCTTCTTCACCCGGCTGCCGCTGCCGGTCTTCGACCTTCGTGGCCGCAGCCTGGCCGATGCGATCTGGGCGGCGCCTGTCGCCGGCCTCGCCGTCGCTGTGGCTGGTGCTGTCGTCTACGCCGCGGGCGTACAGCTCGGCCTTGCCCCCGGCCCGGCAGCAGCCCTTGCGCTTGCAGCAACCCTGCTCGCCACGGGCTGCCTGCATGAGGACGGGCTGTCGGATGTCGCAGATGGCTTTGGCGGCGGCAAGACACGCGATAAAAAACTGGAGATCATGCGCGACAGCCGCATCGGCGCCTATGGCGCAGCAGCTCTTGGCCTGTCGATGCTCATCCGCTGGAGCGCGCTGTCGCAACTGGCCAATCCGACAGGCGTGCTCTTCGCGCTGATCGCCGCCCACGCCGCATCGCGCGGCCTGCTCGGCGCGTTCATGCATTTGGCGCCGGCGGCGCGCAGTGACGGCCTGTCTGCCGGCGCCGGGACCGTCTCGACCCAGACAGCTGTTCTCGGCGCCGTGCTCGGGGCCATCCCGCTTCTGACTCTGGGGCTCGGCGGCGCCTTTGCCGCACTGATCCTGCTCGCTCTCGTGTTCAGCGCCTTGCGCGCGCTCTGCCTCAACCAGATTGGCGGCCACACCGGTGACACGATCGGCGCCCTGCAGCAGTTGGGCGAGATCACTGTCCTGCTCGTCGCTTCCATTTCCCTGTCCTGATTCTTCCGCGGAGATTCCTTCCCCATGCCCTTCAAATCATTCGATGAACTGCGCGCCGCCTGTTTCGATCTGCCTGCCGGCAGCGATACCGCCGCCAATGCAGTCGCCCGCCGCCAGGACACGCTGACGAAGCCGCAAGGCAGCCTGGGCCGGCTGGAAACCCTCGCCGCCTGGCTGGCACGCTGGCAGGGCCGCGACATGCCGAAACTCGATCGCGTCAAAGTCTTCGTGTTCGCCGGCAATCACGGCGTCACCGCGCAGGGCGTGTCGGCCTTCCCGTCGGAAGTGACCGTGCAGATGTTGGCGAATTTTGCCGGCGGCGGCGCCGCCATCAACCAGCTTGCCCGCATCGCCGGCGCGGAACTCGACGTCATCCCGCTCCATCTCGATCATCCGACAGGCGACTTCACTGACGTGCCGGCAATGGACGAAAAAAACTTCCTCGCCGCCGTCTCGGCTGGCTATGACGCGGTGACGAACGACCTCGACCTCGTCTGTTTCGGCGAGATGGGCATCGGCAACACCACGCCGGCGGCCGCCATCTCGACCGCCCTGTTCGGCGGCGGCGCTGAAAAATGGACCGGGCGCGGCACCGGCGTCGACGATGCCGGGCTGAAGCGCAAGGTCACCGCCATTGAATCCGGCCTTAAGCGCCATGCCGACGCGCTGTCCGACCCGCTGAAGATCGCCGCCGCCCTTGGCGGCCGCGAACTCGCCGCCATCTTCGGCGCCACGCTCGCCGCCCGCCGCAAGAACGTCCCGGTGCTGCTCGACGGCTTCGTCTGCACGGCAGCGGCAGCGCCCCTGGCGCGACTGCACCCCTCAGGCCTCGCCCACACCATCGCCGCCCATGTCTCGGCCGAATCCGGCCACCGCCGCCTGCTCGAAGCGCTCGGCCTGCCGCCGCTGCTCGACCTCGGCATGCGGCTCGGCGAAGGCTCGGGCGCCTGCCTCGCCGTCAACATCGTCCGCTCGGCACTGGAATGCCATGCGAGGATGGCGAGTTTTGCCGAGGCTGGCGTGTCAGAGAAGTAGGCTTTCGCAAGGTTTGCAGGGACGCGCGGACTGGGTGGCCATATCAAGTGGAAGGCCACCCGCGCGGGCCATGTCGCGCCTCCTAGGGTGGAAAGAACGTCCATGACGCGCCCGGCCAGTCGCGCAACAAAAAAGCCTCGCCGAAGCGAGGCTTTGAAAGAAGGCACAGTCAGAAATCAGAACTTGTAGGCAAGTCCAACGCGAACATCGTTGGTGGTCAGATCAAGTCTGGCTTGCTGTGTCGGGAAGTCGAACGGCGCAGGCTGCGATTTGCGGCCATAGTCGGAATAGCGGTATTCGAACCGCGCAATCAAATTGTCGGTGACGGCATAGTCAAGTCCGGCGCCTACCGTCCAACCAACCATGTTATCGCTGTTCTCAATCGACCCACCTGGAAAATTGTTTGCGCCGGAGTAATGACCGATAGCGAGACCGCCAGTTACAAATGGCAGAAAACGATCGAACGCATAGCCTGCACGCAAGCGTGCCGACCCGAACCATTTTAACTCACCGCTTGCGAAGACAACGGGAGGCCCCGCAGGAAACGTATTGTCGCCCTTTACGTCGGCGAAATTGGCATCCGCTTCAACGCCGATGACATAGTTGCCATTGAACTGGTAGTTATAGCCAACATAGGCACCGCCAAAGCCCCCTTTGGGATCGACGGAGGTGCTGATGAAGGGAGGCCCGGCCGGAGACCCCGCGCCGTCGTAAGTTGAATTTCCCCAAGCGTACCCGCCCGCCGCACCTACATAAACACCGGTCCAAGTATAAACCACAGGTTCGGTTGGCTGGGGGGAAAGGTCCGCCGACAATGCAGGGCTGGCCAATGCAAGGGAAGCAAGAAGGGCAAATTTGAGCGCGCGCATCGGGCGATTCCTTGGGGGGTGGAGACAGGGCCGAATAGCTTATGTGTAGCTGGTCCCTTGGAAAACGATGTAGCGTTTCTGCCACAATCGAGATTTGTTTGATCGCCACAGAAAGCGATATCGACTATAGAGTAAAGAAATCCGAGCTTTGTGCAGAACCTGTGCCGGCTTTTTTATGATTTCTGGCGCAAAAAATACGCGTACTCGACATGTTCCGGGCGGCCGGCGCGCTGGTCGACACCACGGTGCGATATCGTCGAGCGACCACTACCAGCTAGCGGGTAACAGCCTTTGACGAATCGCCATGACGGCCAGGTTGCTTCGGCCTGCCCGCAGACGCGTCAACGCCTCTCGCTTTCAAAGGTCTTCCACCAAGTTTTTGAAAAATTTGGTGGGTGCGCACAGGATTGAACTGTGGACCCGCTGATTAAGAGTCAGCTGCTCTACCAACTGAGCTACGCACCCACTCGACCGGTAAAAACCGGCGTTGGCGGGCATATAGCCGCCGATACCGGTCCTGTCCAGCCCTGCCGGAATCATTTCCCGACAAATCGCTCCGGGCTTCGGTTTCGAGTGTTGCAGCGAAGCAAAAACCAGAGTCGGCGGCGGGACAGCGCCCCCCTCTGCCCTGCCGGGCATCTCCCCCACTTGGGGGGAGATTGGCAGCCTTGCCGTTTCGCCTGTCTTTCGGCGTTGGAGATTGGCGAAAGCCAATGCGACATCCGATCTCCCCCCTCGTGGGGGAGATGTCCGGCAGGACAGAGGGGGGCGTGAAGGATCGCCGACAGCGACGATCTCAGCCACGGGCCACTCAAACGAACAGCTTGCCTTCCGCCACTTTTACCGCATGGCCGCCGATGCGCGCCGAGGCCAGTTTTCCGCCCTCGACAGTGAGTTCGAGCCGGATACGCGATGGCCGGCCCATCTCCAGCCCCTGCTCGATCCACAGCTGCGAAATGCCGTCGGTCGGGCCATCGAACTGCATGATGGCGCCGGCAAAGGCCGCCGCCGCCGACCCGGTCGCCGGGTCCTCATAGGAGGGAGTACCCGGCACGATCATGCGGACATGGAAGGCGCTGTCATGGTTCACCGTCTGGCGGCAATAGACGTACGGGCTGGCGAAGGCCCATTCGCTCTTGCGCGGCGCCAGTTCCGACCAGGCCTGGTTGTCGAGCTTGACCCGGGCCGCAGCCTCCAGATTGGCGACCGGGATGGTGACGTAAGGCACGCCTGCCGACCAGAACGACACCAGGTGATTCTCGAAGCCGATCTCGTGCGGCGCCAGCCCGAGGGCGGCGCCGATCGCCTCCGGGTCGGCATCGAGCTTCAGCGGCTCCGGCAGCTTCGCCAGGTCGAACTCGGCAAAGGTGGCGCCATCGTGCCGGCTGACGGCGCAGCGCACCGGGCCGATATTCTCCTCCAGCACGAAGATGCCGGCTTCGCCCTCGCCTGTCAGTTCGGCCAGCGCGATCGCGGCGCCAACTGTCGGATGTCCGGCGAACGGCATCTCATAGTCGGGCGTGAAAATGCGGATGCGGTTGCGATGTTTTGGATTGTCCGGCGGCAGCACGAAGACCGATTCGGACAGGTTGAACTCGCGCGCAATGGCCTGCATGGCGGCTGTATCCAGCCCTTGGCTGTCGAGCACGACGGCCAGCGGATTGCCGGCCAGCCGTTCCGTCGTGAACACATCGTAAAGCAAGTAATTGCGCGTCTGCATCTTGGAAAACCTTCCGCCTCAATCCGAACATGGCCGAAATTTAATTTGATATTCGAACCACCAAGCCTGATCTGTGCACATATAGGGACATTACGCTTTCATAGGGGTCCGGCGTGGACCAGCTTGTCAATCTGCCAAAGACGGAATCGGATTCCGCCATCGAGGCGGCGCTTGGACTTGACCAGAGTGGTGTGCGCAAGACGCGCCGCCGTGGCTGGCTTTACGCGCTGCTGGCGCTGATCGCACTTGCCGCCGGGTTGGCTGGCTACCAGTGGTTTGCCGGCTCTCCGGCCAAGATCGACTACACCACCACGCCGGCCACCATTGCCGACCTCACCGTCGCGGTATCGGCGACCGGCACGCTGCAGCCCCTCACCCAGGTCGATATTTCAAGCGAATTGTCCGGCATCATCCGTTCGGTCTCCGCCGAGGAGAACCAGCAGGTCAAGAAGGGCGACGTGCTGGCGACGCTCGACACCGTGAAACTCGAGGTCCAGATCGAACGCGCCGAAGCCTCGGCCAAGGCCGCTGCCGCCAATGTCGAGGACGCCACGGTAACCCTGAAGGAAAACGAAAGCGCCCTCACCCGCGCGGCCGAACTGACCAGGCGTGGCATGGCGACCGATCAGTCGCTCGAGGCGGCGACTGCCACGCGCGACCGCTCCAAGGCGGCGCTCGATAGTGCGCAGGCCAATCTCGCCATCGCCCAGGCCGATCTCAAGGCGCAGCAGACCGACCTTGCCAAGAGCACCATCTATGCGCCGATTGACGGCATCGTCTTGACGCGTTCCGTCGACCCCGGCCAGACGGTCGCCTCCTCGCTGCAGGCGCCGGTTCTGTTCATCATCGCCGCCGATTTGAGGAACATGGAATTGGTGGCGGCGGTCGACGAGGCCGATATCGGCGCGGTCAAACCAGGCCAGCATGCACGCTTCACCGTCGATGCCTTTCCGGAGCGGCCGTTCGACGCCGAGATCCGCGACATCTCCTACGCCTCGGTCACCACCGACGGCGTCGTCACCTACAATGCACGGTTGGAAGTCGACAATAACGAGCTTTTGCTGCGGCCCGGCATGACCGCCACGGTTTCGGTCGTCACCAGGCAGGCCAAGAGCGTGCTCACCGTGCCTTCAACAGCGTTTCGCTATCGGCCATCGGCACCTGCTGCCCGCGCGTGGAGCCTCAGCGATCTGTTCACCGGCCGCATGGGTCGTGGCGGCAACCGCCGCCAGCCGGTGAAGGCGCCCACCGACGGCTCACGCACGCTCTATGTGCTGGAGAACGGCCGGCCGCACCCGGTCAACGTGAAGATCGGCTCCACCGACGGCGAACTGACCGAGATCACCTCCGGGCTGGATGAAGGTGCAGAGGTTATCACGACCTCGCAGCTGCGGAGCTGACGCCATGGCCGCGGGCCTCATCGGTTTCGACACGGTCTGGAAGAGCTATGGCCAGGGCGAAGCCAAGGTCCATGCGCTGGCCGGCGTCGACTTCGCCATCCAGCGTGGCGAATTCGTCGCCATCATGGGCCCGTCCGGTTCGGGCAAATCGACCGCGATGAACATCATCGGTTGCCTCGACACGCCGACGGCCGGAACCTACTCCTTCATGGGCATCGACGCCGGGCGGCTCGACCGCAACCGCCGGGCGCTTCTGCGCAATCTCTATATCGGCTTCGTCTTCCAGGGTTACAATCTGTTGCCGCGCACCACGGCGGCGGAAAATGTCGAGCTGCCGCTGATCTATCGCGGCGCGCCGGCCCGCGAGCGCCGCGATCTTGCCATGCAGGCGCTGGCGGAGGTCGGCCTGGTCGGGCGCGAACACCACACGCCGGCCGAACTCTCCGGCGGCCAGCAGCAGCGCGTGGCGATCGCGCGCGCCATCGTCACCAGGCCTACGCTGCTCGTCGCCGACGAGCCGACCGGCAATCTCGACACCGCCCGCACGCATGAGATCATGGAGTTGTTGACGCGGCTGAACCGGGAGCTCGGCTTGACCATCGCCATGGTCACCCACGAGGCCGATGTCGCCGATTATGCCGAGCGCACCATCCGCTTCCTCGACGGCCACGTCGCGTCCGACACGGCCAAGTCGGAGTTGGCGTCATGATCTGGGAAACCGTCCGCCTCTCTCTGCGCTCCATCCGCCGCAATGTGCTGCGCTCGTTCCTGACGCTGCTCGGCATCGTCATCGGTGTCGCCGCCGTCATCGCCATGCTGACCATCGGTTCGGGCACCACGGCCAAGGTCAAGTCGGACATCGCCAAGCTCGGCTCGAACCTGCTCGTCGTCCGTTCCGGCCGCCCGGCAGGCACCGGCGGACCAGGCGGGCTCGACCAGGCGGTACGGCCTCTGGCCGACAAGGATGTAGCCGCCCTCGTAGCCCACCTGACCGGCGCGCGCGCCATCGCGCCGGCGTCGCAGAAACAAGTCCGCGTCATCTTCGGCACCGAGAGCCTGACCTCGGGCGTCACCGGCACCGACAGCGCCTATCTCGACGCCCGCGACTGGAAGCTGGTGTCGGGCCGCCCATTCAGCGATTCGGAGACACGCTCGGGCACCGGCGTCTGCCTGATCGGCGAGACGGTGCGCCAGCAATTCTTCGGCGCCGGCGAACCCGAGGGCGAGATCATCCGCGTCAACCGCACCTCGTGCAAGATCATCGGCCTGCTCGAACCCAAGGGCTATACCGGCTTCGGCCAGGACCAGGACAATGTCGTCTTGATGCCGCTTGCCGCCTATCAGCGCCGCATCGCCGGCAACCGCGACATCGACAACATCTACGTCGCCGCCGACGACCGCACCCCGACCACCGAATTGCAGCCGCGAGTCGAGGACATTTTGCGCGACACCCGCCGCATCACGCCGGACCGCGAAGACGATTTCTCGATCCGCGACATGACCCAGATCGCCGACGCCATGGCCAGCGCCACCACCACCATGACCGGCATGCTGGGCGCCGTCGCGGGCGTCAGCCTGCTGGTCGGCGGCATCGGGATCATGAACATCATGCTGGTCTCGGTCACTGAGCGCACCCGCGAGATCGGCATCAGGCTCGCCATCGGCGCGCATGAAAAGCACATCCTCATCCAGTTCCTGGTCGAGGCGACGGTGCTGTCGCTGCTCGGCGGCATTATCGGCATCCTGATCGGCCTGGCGCTGGCCGGCCTCGCCTCGGCAACGCTGGCCATACCGTTTGCGCCGAGCCCGGCGGTCATCCTGCTCGCCGTCGGTTTTTCGGCGCTGATCGGCATGGTGTTCGGCTTCTTCCCGGCGCTGCGCGGCGCCAGGCTCGACCCGATCGACGCGCTGCGCCACGAATAAGCGCCAGATCAGCTCCACCGCAACCAACCGCTATCCACAAGGATGGGTGCTTGTCGACATCGCAATACTTGTTGTCGTCCGGTCTGCGATGCTAATTTTAGAGCAAAGCATCTGGTCAAGGAGTGGCAATGAGCAAGAAGGCGCGGCTGATTCTGACGATGGTGATCATCGAAGGCGCCCTTGCGGGACTTTGGTGGTATCTCGCCCGCTACGGCATGGCCAATCCCGATCGTGTCACCGCCGATTTTCAGGCAGTCGTCGGCCAGACGATGGGCATGGTCATGGGTGGATTGCTGGGCATCGGCGTTATCCTGTTCCTCGTCGCCGCCCGCAACGACCGCAAGGCGGCGCAGAACAATCCGCGCCGTTAGCCCCCGCCACCGCCAAAATGCCACTCGACCAGCGGCTTCATATGCGGTGCCAGCCCTTCCGGCAGGTCGGCGGCGTGGCGGATGATCACCGGCCCCTCGATCTCCGGCTCGGTCTCGGTCGCGACGAAGGCGCCGATGCGCCGCGCAATCTCGTCGGCCGGCGCATCGACGTGGTAGCGGCGGAAGAGGACCGTGCCGGTCGAAGTCGACAGCGCATGGTAGCGCTTGCCGCGCGCAGCGCCTGTCAGGTCAAGCCCGGTCTCCTCGCGCACTTCACGGATCATGTTGAAATCGACATCGACGCGGCCATCGCGAAAATCGATCGGCTCGAACGAGCCGGCAGCGAAGTAGACACTGCCGGCCGGGACCGTGTGCGCGCCCATGCGGATGGCCACCAAGGCGTTGTCGCCGGCGACCAGCATGGCGTGGCCATAGGCGTGCTCGGCGCCCGTCCCCTGCCGGTTCTTTCGCCACAGCAGGAAGGTCGAGTACTTCACCGCGTGACAACGCCCGACGATCCGGTTGTCGCGCCAGGCGAGCGCCGAGAGCAGCACCACCGTGCCGTCGAACAGCGCCGGATTGGCCGTGACCTCGCGCCGCCAGTTGTCAGTGATCGCCTGCGCGTTGTCGCGCTCGAACGGATGCGGGCCGGGGTCGAGCCGGACGTCGATTTCGTCGACGGGCAGGATGACGTTGCGCGGCAGGTCGAAGCTCACCGTGCTCAAGCCATGTCCAGGGTAATTGCGACGGGACAATGGTCCGACGCCTTCGGCCGGTCCCAGCCGGCGCGCGGAAAGCGCTCCACCGCCTGTCCCGCCGGAAAGATGGTGCGCCAGGGCTGGCCGTTGCGGATGATGTCGGGAACCGCCGTCGCATTCTTCGCCGCCAGCCCTTTCGACAGCAGGATGTAGTCGAGCTGGCACAGATGCCGCTCCTTCGGCCCGCGCGTGTGGTAGAAACTCCAGCGGTCCATCTCCGGCCGGCGTTCGACGACATTCTCGCAAAAGCCGCCGGCGGTGAGCACATCGATACAGGACTGGCTCTCGTCGATCACCTGGAAGCGGTAGCCGTCGATAGCGTCGCCCTCGATCTTCACCCGCTGCCGGTAGTCGTTCATGTCGCCGCAGATCGCCCAGTTTTTGTCGGCTGCGTGCTCTTTGCCGAAGCGCTCGTCGATAATGCGGCGCACCGCTTGCGCCTCGGCGATGCGCACCGGCATCGTCGCCTCGCGGCCGTCGAGCCCATTGCGCGGCGAGCCCATCGATTTGAAATGGACGAGGTAAAGCGTCAGCGGCACGCCGCCGACCTTGATGTCGACCTCCAGGCAATCGCGCCGGAAGATGCGTTCATTGGCCAGGTTGCCGAGCGCCTCGAGTTCAGGCGTGTGCAATCCGAACTGCTCGAACGTGACATAGGCATGGCTGGTCATGCGCACGAATTCGATCGGCTGACCTTGCGCTGTCTCGTTGCGCATCATCACGGCAACGTCAATGCCGCGCGAATCATTGCCGGCGGTGGTGTATTTCTGCCGGTAACCCTCGCCCACCATCTTGAAGAGATAGCCATACTCGAACGCCTTCAGCGCCTCGATGTTGTCGACCTCCTGCATGCAGATGATGTCCGCACGGGTGGCGGCAATGGCGAGCGCGGTCAACTGGCGCGTATCGTCGGATTGCGCGATGGCGCGCGCCTGCTCCAGCATCCGGTATTCGGCTTCGCTCTGGATGTCGAAAAGCGCCAGCGTGCGGTCTTCGTTGAGCTGGTTGCGGAAGCCCGAGTAATCGAACCTGTTCATCAGGTTTTCGACATTGAAAGTGGCGAGGCGCAGCGACATGGGCTGACCTTTGCCTGCAAGCGCCAATGAAAACAAGGGCTGCTCGTCATGGCTGATGGAACCTTTCTGTTCATCCTCCGTTCAGACGCCAAGGTCCATCAATAGGCCACTTCCCTGGGGTATCCGGGCGTGGGGCCTGTATCACTTGGAGAGTGCAATGAGCTCGCTCTTTTCGTCCACAGTCAAATCCGGGCTGTTAGCGCTCGGTCTTTTCTCGGGTCTCACGGCGCCATCCGCCGCCGGCCCGATCCTGCAGCCAAACCTGGCGGTGCCGACAAGCACCGCATTGTCTGACATCACACCGGTTCGCGACAGCTGGGCGGGCGGCAATGACCGCCGCTCCTTCAACGATTGGCAGTGGCGCCGCCACGACGGCCGTCGCTTTGCCCGGTCAGGCAACTGGAACAACGGCAACTGGAATGGCGGCAACTGGAACGGCGGCGACAACTGGCGCTGGCGCCATCACCGTCACCATCGCGGCCGTGATTTTGACACCGGCGCCGCAGCAGTTCTCGGCCTCGGCCTGGGTCTCGGCCTCGGCAGCATCTACAACAACGGCTATTACAATGACGGCTACTACGTGCAGCCGGCGCCCCGCCGCTATTACCGCACGCAGCGTCTGTCCAGCGCCCATGTCCAGTGGTGCTACGACCGCTATCGGTCCTACCGGGCCTGGGACAACACGTTCCAGCCCTATGGTGGCCCGCGCCAGCAATGCTGGTCGCCCTACAGCTGACCTATAAACGACAATAAACGACGGCGCCGCCCCATCGCGGCGCCGTTTTCATTGGGAAAGACGGCTGGTCTCGGTCACCGCTAACCATATGTTTATCGGCTCAGCCTATCCGTGATATCGTGCCCCATCTGACGATCGCGCCGATCAGGTCGCGAAGGACGCCGTCATGGCCGACAACGAATTGCGAAACAAACACCGGCAGCGCGTGCTGAAGGGCGCGACGATTCTGACCGGCCTCACCAATTCCGAGGTCAAGTGCACGGTCCGCAACATGCATGCCGGCGGCGCCGAACTGAAAGTCTCGATAGACGCGCGCGTGCCGGACGAGTTCCTGCTCTATGTGCCTGTCGACGGCATCGGCTACAAGGCCATCGTGCGCTGGCGCCGCGACGACCGCATCGGCGTCGAGTTCACCGGCACCGAGCCGAAGCCGCATTGGCACTATGGCTGAGCGTCCTGATCGATAAACCGGCATGAAAAAGCCGGCGGATCGCTCCGCCGGCTCTTTGCTCCCAATCCGAAGATTGCGGGTTAGTTCTTGGCCTTGTCGACCAGCTTGTTCTTGGAAATCCAGGGCATCATGGCGCGCAGCTTGGCGCCGACTTCCTCGATCTGGTGGCTGTCATTGTTGCGGCGGATGCCCTTGAAGCGCGACATGCCGGCGCGGTATTCCTGCATCCACTCCGAGGTGAACTTGCCGGTCTGGATATCCTTCAGCACGCGCTTCATCTCGGCCTTGGTCTCGGCGGTGATGATGCGCGGGCCAGAGACATATTCGCCCCATTCGGCTGTGTTCGAGATCGAGTAGTTCATGTTGGCGATGCCGCCTTCATAGATCAGGTCGACGATCAGCTTGACCTCGTGCAGGCACTCGAAATAGGCCATTTCGGGCGCATAGCCGGCTTCCACCAGCGTCTCGAAACCGGCGCGGATCAGTTCGACCAGGCCGCCGCAGAGCACGACCTGCTCGCCGAACAGATCGGTCTCGCATTCCTCGCGGAAATTGGTCTCGATGATGCCCGAACGGCCGCCCCCGACGCCGCAGGCGTAGGACAGAGCGAGATCGAGCGCATTGCCGGAAGCATCCTGGTTGACGGCGACCAGGCACGGCACGCCGCCGCCCTTCTGGTATTCGCCGCGCACCGTGTGGCCGGGGCCTTTCGGCGCGATCATGACGACATCGACGGTCGACTTCGGCTCGATGAGGCCGAAATGCACGTTGAGGCCGTGCGCGAAGGCAATCGCGGCGCCGTCACGAATGTTTGGCGCGATTTCGTTTTTGTAGATGTCGGCCTGCAATTCGTCAGGCGTCGCCATCATCATCAAATCGGCCCATTTGGCAGCGTCCGCCACGCTCATCACCTTGAGCCCGTCGGCCTCGACCTTCTTGGCCGTCGCCGATCCCGCCTTGAGGCCGATGGCGATTTCCTTGGCGCCCGAATCCTTGAGGTTGAGCGCATGCGCCCGGCCTTGGCTGCCATAGCCGATGATGGCGACCTTCTTGCCCTTGATCAGATTGAGATCGGCGTCGCGATCGTAATAGACACGCATCTTTTGCTTCCTTCCCGTGAGATTAGAGGCCTTGCGGCCCGGTTTTTGCTCCATAAAGAGCGAGAAACTGCTGCGTTGCCCGGACGGCATCGCCGCCGATCGCCGCTTCAGTCAATTCCAGCCTGTCGCCGAGCAGGAGACGGATCTGCACGTCGCGGGCGACCAGCCCGAAAAAGGTCCGGAACGCCATTTCGGCATCCGTAAAGTCGAGCAGCCCGGCCTGCTTGCCGGCAAGCAGCACCGGCTTCAGCCGTCTGGCCAGCGCGAAACGGCCATTCTCCAGCACGATGGCGCCGAGATCGTCCTTTCCGGATCCGGCATGGCCGACCGCGACGCGGTTCAGCGCGATCGAGGTATCGCTCGAAATCACCTTCAGCCAGTCCGAGGCGAAGCCTTCCAGGCTTGCCGTCAGCGAGGCAAGATCGAGCCGCTCACCGTCGACCGGCACCACGCGCACTTTCGATGCCTGCCACTGCACGGTCGCCGTCAGCAGTCCGTCGCGGTCGCCGAACCATTTGTAGAGCGTTTCCTTCGAGCAGCTGGCGCGGCGCGCCACCGCCGTCATGGTCAGATTGTCGCCCTCCTCGACCAGCAGCCGCAAAGCCGCGTCCAGGACGACCTTTTGCCGCTCTGTCAGCACTTCGCTGCTATCGATCTCGGCACTCGCCTGCAACAATTTCCTGCCCATTCGATGAGGTCGCCGGGTCGCCTCAAACGGCGTACCGTACGTTACGGTTCGGCATATTGCGCAATCCTGTGCTCGACGCAAGGGGTTAGGTAGAAAAATCGTCGACGTGAGAGCCGCCGAGCAAACCACGAGATTCTGACGGATCAATCATCGGCGGCCGGATGGCGCAACTCTCCAAGCAGGCTTGCCAGTATCTTCAGCTCCTCCGTCGAGAGTTTGTCGCCGACCAATTCCGCAATCGACCGTCCATAGACAGCCCACATCCGTCGCCGCGTCTGACGGCCCTTGGCCGAGATGCGGATGGTCTGGCCGCGGCCGTCAT
The DNA here is from genome assembly GCF_040324035.1 of Mesorhizobium sp. M0016. Lineage (NCBI taxonomy): Bacteria > Pseudomonadati > Pseudomonadota > Alphaproteobacteria > Hyphomicrobiales > Phyllobacteriaceae > Mesorhizobium > Mesorhizobium sp. M0016. The sequence goes on from NZ_JAMYVM010000017.1 coordinate 75,382, forward strand.
CGGCAACCCTGAGTTTCTCGACCAGTCCTTCGGCCTCGAGCCGCGCCAGAAGCCGCGAGATGTTGTACTGCGCAAACAGTGTGCGCTCGGTCAGCTGGAATGGCCGCAGCCCGCCCTCACCCGCCTCGGCGAGTTCATGCAGCACGTCATACCAGTCGAGCGGCGGCAAGCCGCTGGTCTTCAAAGCCTCTTCCGCCTTTTCGATGAGCTGGCGCGAAACCCGCATCAGGCGGGCCCAGGCCTTGACGGCTTCGGGCGAAGGCGTGGTTGTTTTGGTCATGACCCATCCTAGGCGGTAGATGCAGTTGCATCAAGCTTGACGGTCGATGCACTTGCATCTATATGCATGCAACTGCATCGATCCGGGAAAGATCCACGAAACACGAAATTTGCAAAGTCGCCGACGTCCCACAGACGGGCAGCCTGATCGCACCGTTCTTCGGCCGCGAGGTCCATGTCTGGCGCAGCGGCGAGCGTGTCCGCGCCGCCGCCAATGTCTGCCTGCATTTCGGCGGGCCGCTCGACTGCAAGGACGGCAAGCTGGTCTGCCAATGGCACGGCGCCGCCTTCGACATGACATCAGGCGACCGAATCGAAGGGCGGGCGCCAAAAGCGTCGCGACTGATGTTCCTGTCGACGCGCGTCGAGGACGGCGCGTTGAACTATGTCTGGGGAGAGTGACATGCCTGAGAAGAATGAAATGCCTGAGAAGAATGAAATGACTGGCAAGCTCATTCTCGTCAGCCATCATCTATGCCCCTATGTGCAGCGCGCGGCGATCTCGCTGGCCGAGAAAGGCGTGCCGTTTGATCGTGTCACCATCGACCTCGCCAACAAGCCGGACTGGTTCAAGGCGATTTCGCCGCTGGGCAAGGTGCCGCTGCTGATCGTCCAGGCAAATGGCGAGGAGACGGTGATCTTCGAATCCGCCGTCATTCTCGAATTCCTCGAGGAGACGCAAGCCAATCCTCTGCATCCGGCCGACGCCTACGCCCGTGCCCGGCATCGCGCCTGGATCGAGTTCGGCTCGGCGACATTGAACGCCATCGGCCGGTTCTACACGGCTTCGACGGAGGCCGCCTTCCTGGCAGAGTCCACGGCACTTTCGGCCATGTTCGATCGTCTGGAGGACGAACTGGCCGACCAGGCCGGACCGTGGTTCAATGGCGAGTGCTTTTGCCTCGTCGATGCCGTCTACGGCCCGGTCTTCCGCTATCTCGACGCCTTCGACCGGATCGGCAATTTCGGCATTCTGGACGGCAAGCCATTGGTCCAGGCCTGGCGCAAGGCGTTGAGCGAACGCGCCTCGATCAAGGGTGCCGTGGCGCCGGACTATCCGCAGCGGCTGCGTCTATTCCTGCGTGCGAGAAATTCGCTTTTCTCGACCCTGATCCCGCCGGATGATCTGGCCAGTGCACCTCCTCTAGCCCGATCCGCCTGAACGGATCGATCAGCGTGCCGGCCACCATCGAGGCAAGCACGCTTGGCACTGGCGGGATTTTGGCGATGGTTGCCACCAGCCTGTCGCGGAAGAAGGGCAGCATCGTGCCGTCCGACTGGTAGAACGGCGTCAGCGCCAGCGACAGCAGCTGGAAGATCCGGACATGCCATCGCCGCGCCCGGGCGTAGCTTTCCAGCGCTGCCTCGACGTTGCCCGTCTGTGCCAAGGCATGGCTGAGCGCTGCCGCGTCGAGCAGCGCCATGTTGGCGCCTTGCCCGAGCTGCGGGCTGGTCGAATGCGCGGCGTCGCCGATCACCGCCAGCCGGCGGCCGGTCGGCAGCTTCATCGTGTGATGGCCGTAGCGCGCCAGCGACAGCTGGTCGAAGCTGTCGATCTGGCTGGTGAACGCCTCGCACTGTGGCCACAGCGAGACCAGTCTCGCCTTCCAGGCGTCGAGCCCTGCCGCGCGCACGTTTTCGGCATCCGCCGGCTTCAGGCTCCAGAAGAACGCCGCCATCTTTTCCCCGCCCGGTTCCGGTCGGCCGATCGGCAGGACGCCGATCATCACGCTGGCCTTGTCGTAGCGCTGCAGCAGCGCATTTTCGTCGAAGCCTTGGCGCCAGCCGAGCGAGGCCCAGAACGCGCCGTAAGTGAGCTGCCGCGGCTGGGCCGGATCGTTGAGGCACCGGCGCAGCTTCGAACGCGAGCCGCTGGCGTCGACCACGAGGTCGAACGGCCCTGCCCTGCGGCCCCCCACCGTTCGGCTCTTGTCGAAGATCAGGATCGCCCGCTCACCGACGTCCAGCGTCTCGATCTCGACACCGGTTTCGATGGCGATGCCTTGGCGCTGCGCGGCGCGAAACAACATGTTGAACAACGCCGCCCGGTGCACCGCCAGCCCGAAACGGCCGCCAGGCTGCGCATCGTAGCGCACGGCGAGCACGGTGCGGCCGCTCGAGGCATCGGCGCCATGCAGACGCTCGATGCGGCTCCCCAGCGCCAGAATGTCGTCGAGCAGGCCGAGATCGGCGAGCACGCTCAGCCCGGTCGGCTGCAGGATCAGTCCGGAACCGACGGGCTTGGGTTCCTCGAAACGTTCGAAGATGGTGACGTTGTGGCCCGCGCGCTTGAGATAGAGCGCGGTGGCGAGCCCCGCCGGGCCGGCGCCCGCAATCGCGATGTCGAGAGATTTTTCCATTGCCCGCCCAACTACTGGCCGGACAATCCTTCAGCGCCATTGTCAAATCAAGCCTTTGCTGCATGGACCAAAATATCAGCCACCGGCGTCGAAGGCAGCGCGCGCCTTGCGCACCGCACCATGGTTGAGTTCGGCCCACAGGATCAATTGATGCAAGGCGCCGAACATCGAACGGCCGAGATCGGTCAGGCTGTATTCGACGCTTGGCGGCTTGGTCGGGAACACTTCGCGATGAACAAAGCCGTCGCGCTGCAGATCGTGGAGCGTCTGGGTGAGCATGCGCTGCGAGATGTCGGGCACCAGGCGCCGCAACTCGCCGAAACGATAGGGCTGCTCTGCGAGCGCCGCCATCAGCAGCGAACTCCATTTGCCGTTCACGCCCTGCATCACGTCGCGAACCGGGCAATCGGCAATGTTTGCGCCATCGCTGGTGGCTTTGAATATATTGAGCTTGGTTCTCAGATTGACGACCTTGCCGTCCATGGCTGCTGGTTCCCTGGCGGTGCCTACCTCCCTAAAAACTGCCTTCTTTACGGTGGCCGGTCAATTCTTATTTTAGTGCTGGTCTCTTTTTGAGACTGTCAGAAGCACCCGCCACCCGGCGCAATTTCAGGATCCCCCATGACCGCAACCCTTCTCGTCACCGGCGCTTCCGGCCAGCTTGGCCGCGGCGTCATCAACCACCTGCTGGACACATTAAAGATCCCCGCAAACCGCATCATCGCCACCACCCGTACACCCGCCAACCTTGCCGATCTGGCGGCGCGCGGCGTCGTCGTCAGAGCCGCTGACTTCAACGACCCGCAATCGCTTGCCGAGGCCTTCGCGGGAGCCGACCGGGCACTCGTCATCTCGACCAACGAACTTGAGGTACAGGGGAAGCGGCGCGAGCAGCAGCTTGCGGCGGTGACGGCGGCCAAACAGGCTGGCGTCGGCCACCTGCTGTACACCTCGATGCCCAACCCCGAGCCTGGTTCGCCGGTTGTTTTCGCGCCCGACCACTACGACACCGAACAGGCGATCAAGGCGAGCGGGATCCCCTACACGATATTCCGCAATGGCTGGTATAACGAGAACCTGTTCATGGCGTTGCCGCAGGTTCTGGCGTCGGGTCAGTGGTACACCTCCGCCGGCGACGGCGCCATTTCCTACGGCACGCGTGACGATTTCGCGGCGGCGATCGCAGCGGGGCTCGCCTCGGACAGCAGCGAAAGCGCGACTTACACGCTCACCGGCCCCAGTGCGTATACGGCTGCCGAAGTGGCGGCGTTGGTCACCGAGGTCATCAGCAAGCCGATCAAGGTCATCCAGCTTTCCGACGAAGCCCTGACCGAGGGAATGAAGTCGGCCGGCCTGCCTGAACCCTTCGCCAAGGTGCTGGTGTCGTTCGACGCTGCCGCACGCGCAGGTGACCTCGGCATGGTGACAGACGCGGTCGAAAAACTCTCCGGCCGAAAGTCGGTGCCGCTGAAGCAGTTTCTGGAGACGAACAAGGCTGCACTGGCCGGCTGAAAGCTGCCGTTGCGGGACGCCGAGCCCTTAAGGTTCGGCCTCCCGCACAATTACTTATGTCGCTTGACCAGTCCCAGCCGGATCAGGCTTTCGCCCGTGGCAATCAAAGCATCTTCGCGCGAGCGTGGCGCCCAGCCGAGCACGCGCACCGCCTTGGCGTTGGTGGCGTTCTTGATCTTGCCCAGTTCCGTTGCGAGTTGGGCCGCTTCCGGATTGAACAGCCCGATGATGCGCACCAGCCAATCGGGAAACTCCCGCGTCGAGACGCGCGACGCCGCCGGCCCGAGCCGCGTCTTCAGGGTCTGCGCGATCTCGCGGACCGTCATGAAATCGCCGGCGACAGCGAGGAACCGTTCGCCCTTGGCGGCGGGGTGGGTCATGGCGCGAACATGCAGATCCGCCACGTCGCGCGCGTCGACGACGCCGAAGGACAGGCGCGGCAGCCCAGGCACGGCGCCGTTCAGCATGCGCTGGACAAATTCGGTCGAGGTCGAATGGTCCGCGCCGAGCACCGGTCCAAAGATGCCAACGGGATTGACGACCGCAAGCTCCAGCGCGCCGCCCTGCTCGGCGATGAAATCCCAGGCCGCGCGCTCGGCGAGCGTCTTGGACTTCACATAGGCGCTGACCTTGCCTGCCGGATCGGTCCAGTTTTCCTCGTTGAAAGGCTGCCCATCCGCGCGCATTTTGCCATAGCCGACGGCCGCGAAGGATGAGGTGAGCACGACGCGCCTGACCCCGGTATCCCGCGCCGCCCGCAGCACGCGCAACGCGCCCTCGCGCGCCGGAAGGATCAGGTCATCCTCATGCGTGGGCACGCCGGGCGGAAAAGGTGATGCGACATGCAGCACGTAATCGCAGCCGGCCACCGCCGCCGGCCAGCCTGCGTCGGCCATCAGATCGGCATGGGCGAATGAAAGGGCGTCACCGGGCTCCGTGCCACCTGCCTTGAGCATGGCGAGCACATCGGCTTCGCGCCTGGCCGATCGCACGGAGGTGCGGACGCGGTAGCCGGCCTTCAACAGTTCTAGGATGCAGTGAGCGCCGAGGAAGCCGGACCCGCCGGTGACCAGCACCAATTCGCCGCTCATATTAGCCTCCTCGACGATTTATCCCTTCGAGACCCCTCAGATCGCCACCTGCGTGCCGATCTCGACCACACGTCCGGTCGGGATCTGGAAATACTCCGTCGCATCGGCCGCCGAGCGGGCGAGCCCGATGAACAGCTTGTCCTGCCACACCGGCATGCCGGAATTGGGCGATGCCTTGAGCGAGCGCCGCGACAGGAAGAACGAAGTCGTCATGATGTCGAACTTCCAGCCCTGCTTGCGGCAGATCGCCAGCGCGCGCGGAATGTTGGGCTGCTCCATATAGCCGAAGGTCAGCGTCACCCGCATGAACAACTCGTTGACTGTCTCCATCTTGACCCGCTCGCTGTCGGGCACCAGCGGTTGCGGTGCGGTGACCACCGACAGAATGACGTTCTGCTCGTGCAGCACCTTGTAGTGCTTCAGGCTGTGCATCAGCGCTGTCGGCGCGCTTTGCGGATCGCTGGTCAGGAACACGGCGGTGCCGGACACCAGCTGCGGCTTCTTCTTCAGCAGATTGCCGGCGAGGAAATCGAGCGGGATTTCGTTGCGCCGGGTCTTGTCGAACAGATAGCGGCTGCCGCGCACCCAGGTCCACATCGCCAGAACGATGGTGAAGGCCACCGCAAGCGACGCCCAGCCGCCCTCGAACACCTTCACGATGTTGGAGGCGAAGAAGCCGATGTCGATGAAGCCGAACAGCGCCGTCATGGCGACGGCCACCCACAGCCGCCATTTCCAGATGCGGGTCATGACGACGAACAGCAGCACCGTCGTCACCAACATGTTGCCGGTCACCGAGATGCCATAGGCGGAGGCGAGCTTGCTCGATTCGCCGAAACCGACGACCAGCAACATCACCGCCAACGCCAGCAAAACATTGACGCGCGGCATGTAGATCTGGCCCGACTGCCGTTCCGACGTGTGCAGGATTTCGAGGCGCGGCAGCATATTGAGCTGCACCGCCTGCCTGGTCAGCGAGAAGGCGCCCGATATGACCGCCTGGCTGGCGATGACCGTCGCCGCGGTTGCCAATACCACCATCGGGATCAGCGTCCAGCCTTCGTTCATCTCGAAGAATGGATGGCCGACGTGACCGTTCTTCGCCAGCACGAAAGCGCCCTGCCCGGCATAGTTTAGCAGCAGGCAGGGAAACACGATGGCCAGCCAGGCGAGCACGATGGGCTTGCGGCCGAAATGGCCGAGATCGGCATAAAGCGCTTCGGCACCGGTGACGGCGAGGAAGATGGCGCCGATGGTGACGAAGGCGACATCGGGCGAATTGATCAGGAAGGCGACGATGTAGTGCGGGCTGACCGCCCACAGGATTTCGGGATCGGCGATGATGTGGTTCAAGCCCGAAAGACCGATAGCCAGGAACCAGACCGCCGTGATCGGGCCAAAGATCAGCGCCACACCGCCAGTGCCGAAGCGCTGCACCGAAAACAGGATCGCCAGGATGACCAGCGTCAGCGGCACGACGTAGGGCTGGAAGGTCGGGGTAACGACATTCATGCCTTCAACCGCCGAAAGCACCGAGATTGCCGGCGTGATGACGGCGTCACCGAAGAACAATGACGCGCCGACAACACCGATGGCCAGGATGATCGCCGAGCGGGTCGGGAAACTGCCGCGCGCCAGCGCCATCAGCGACAGCACGCCGCCCTCGCCTCGGTTGTCGGCTCTGAGCACGAACATGATGTATTTGATGGTGACGATAATCGTCAACGACCAGATGATCAGCGACAGCACGCCCAGAATATCGCCGCGCTCGGCGATTTCGCCGCCGGAGGACGCAACAAGCGCTTCCCGGAAGGCGTAGATCGGGCTGGTGCCGATGTCGCCATAGACCACACCGAGCGCGCCCAGCATCAGAACTTTGGTGCTGTGCTGTTCGATTTCGGGATGGCTCGATTGTTCGACGGGTTCTGCCTCAATACCAGCATTGGTAAGGGCCATGGACGACACTCCGATAAGCGCGCGGTGCTCTACGCTTGCTGCGATGCAATATCAAGTGCCGTGACGGTAGGGCTACCATGTTCCCAGCGCAGGGCTTGCCCCGCAATGACCGGTGCGTGGCGTCAAAGGCTGCCGGAAACCTCAGATCGCCACCTGCGTGCCGATCTCGACCACACGTCCGGTCGGGATCTGGAAATACTCCGTCGCATCGGCCGCCGAGCGGGCGAGCCCGATGAACAGCTTGTCCTGCCACACCGGCATGCCGGAATTGGGCGATGCCTTGAGCGAGCGCCGCGACAGGAAGAACGACGTCGTCATGATGTCGAACTTCCAGCCCTGCTTGCGGCAGATCGCCAGCGCGCGCGGAATGTTGGGCTGCTCCATATAGCCGAAGGTCAGCGTCACCCGCATGAACAACTCGTTGACTGTCTCCATCTTGACCCGCTCGCTGTCGGGCACCAGCGGCTGCGGTGCGGTGACCACCGACAGAATGACGTTCTGCTCGTGCAGCACCTTGTAGTGCTTCAGGCTGTGCATCAGCGCTGTCGGCGCGCTTTGCGGATCGCTGGTCAGGAACACGGCGGTGCCGGACACCAGCTGCGGCTTCTTCTTCAGCAGATTGCCGGCGAGGAAATCGAGCGGGATTTCGTTGCGCCGGGTCTTGTCGAACAGATAGCGGCTGCCGCGTATCCAGGTGGTCATGATCAGCCCCATGAGGCAGGCAACGGATATTGACACCCATCCGCCTTCCACGATCTTGACGACATTCGCCAGGAAGAAACCCATGTCGATGGTGCCGAACAGCAGCGCCAATGCCAGGGCGAGCCCAAGCTGCCATTTCCACAAATTGCGCATGACAACGAACAGCAGAATGGTTGTCATCAGCATCTCGCCGGTCACCGAAATTCCGTAAGCGGAAGCCAGCGAACTCGAGCTGCCGAAGCCGACAACCAGCAGCATCACTCCCAGGGCGATGAGCAGGTTGACGCGCGGCATATAAATCTGGCCGCTCTGCATTTCGGACGTGTGCTGCACCTCGATGCGGGGCAGCAGGTTGAGTTGCACTGCCTGACGTGCCAGCGAAAAAGCACCCGAGATCACCGCCTGACTGGCGATCACGGTGGCGGCCGTTGCCAAGCCGACCATTGGCATCAGCGCCCAATCCGGCAACATCTCGAAGAATGGATTGGTCGGCCTGCCGCCATTCGCCAATACAAAGGCGCCCTGGCCGAAGTAGTTGAGCAGCAGGCAAGGAAACACCACGGAAAACCACGCGAGCACGATCGGCTTGCGCCCGAAATGTCCAAGGTCGACATAAAGCGCCTCGGCCCCCGTTACCGCCAGGAACACTGCACCAACGGTCACGAAAGCGGCGGTCGGCGTGCCGGCTAAGTAGGCGATCGCATAATACGGGTTGATCGCCAACAGCACCGAAGGATCATCCATCAGGTGGTAGAGCCCGGAAACGCCGATGGCCAGGAACCATAGCGCCGTCACCGGCCCGAATACTGCCGCCACCTTCCCCGTGCCGAAGCGCTGCACGGAGAACAGAAATGCCAGGATGACCAAGGTGATCGGAACGACATAGGCCTCCAGCGTCGGTGTCACCACTTCCAGGCCCTCAACTGCCGACAGCACGGAAATGGCCGGAGTTATGATAGCGTCTCCGAAAAAAAGCGACGCCCCGCAAAGTCCGATGCCGAGGATAAGCTTGGCGCCTTTTGGATAGGCGCTGCGCGCCAGCGCCATCAGGGACAGCGTGCCGCCCTCGCCCTTGTTGTCGGCGCGAAGCACGAAAGCGACGTATTTTATGGTGACGATAATCGTCAGCGCCCAGACGATCAGCGACAGCACGCCCAGGACATCTATACGCGTGTCGGTACCAGGCGAAGCGTGAAGCGCCTCGCGGAAGGCATAGATCGGGCTGGTGCCGATATCGCCGTAGACGACGCCAAGCGCGCCCAGCATCAGAACTTTGGTGCTGTGCTGTTCAGTGTGGGAGTGGTTCGGTTGTTCGACGGGTTCAGCCTCGCTACCGATGCTGGAAAGAGCCATCGACTACTCCCCGATCACCGCGCGGTGCGCCTTGCTTGCTGTCATGCGATATCACCTTCGACACGAGCCTTCCACCGCTACCAACCGCAAGCCTTCAGAAACCGCCCCACCGTGCCGGCCATGCCATACTCCAACGCATCGGCTGTCAACCCGTGTCCGATAGACACTTCGGCCAATGCCGGAATGCGCTTTGCCAATGCCGGAAGGTTGTTCACCACCAGATCGTGCCCGGCATTGACCTGGAGCCCGGCGGCGAGTGCGGCATCCGCGGTTTTTCCCAATCTTTCCAGCTCCTTCCGCGCCTTGGCGGAATCGGAATGGTAGCTGCCGTAGGGCCCGGTATAGAGCTCGATGCGGTCGGCGCCGGTGTCGCGCGCGGCATTGACGCCGGTGGGATCCGGATCGGAAAACAACGACACGCGGAAGCCCCCTTTTTTCAGACGCTTGACGATCGGGTTAAGGAACGCCGCCTCGGCGGCAAAGTTCCAACCATGGTCTGATGTCGCCTGCGCCGGATCGTCGGGCACCAGCGTCACCTGCTCCGGCTGGTGCCTTTCCACAAGCGCCAGAAAATCCTCGGTCGGGTAGCCCTCGATGTTGAACTCCGCCTTGGGAAACTCGTCGTCGATCAGCGCCCGGATCTCCGGCAGGTCGGAATGCCTGGTGTGGCGCTCGTCGGGCCGCGGATGAACCGTCAGCCCGTGCGCGCCGGCCGCCAGCGCCAGGCGGCCGAGCCCGGTGACGCTTGGCCACGGCAGGTCGCGGCGGTTGCGCAGCATGGCGATGGCGTTGAGATTGACCGAGAGTTTCGCGGGCATGGCGTGAGGTCCGGCTGTTTGTGCAGCGCATCTATACTGCCTTTGATGGGAACAGACAGGGGCTTTCGGGTGTTCCAGTGATGACATCTGCTCGCAAGGGGGAACCCAGCCAATGAATTTTCTCCAATCCGTGCCCGCGATCCGCCGCCTCGAAACCGACCGTGAGGACCTTTTCGCCATCGACGTCGTCGGCCATGTATCGGCCGCCGACGGCGAAAATCTGTTCGGATTGCTGGAGGCTGCCTACGCGCTGCACCCGAGGATCGACGTCTTGGTGCGGCTGGTCGACCATGAGGGCGTCGACTGGATCGATATGGACGACGAGACGCTGAAACAAGGTACGGTTCATGCGCTAGAGCATATCGCCCGGTGCGCGACGATCGGTGAGCCCGACTGGATAGCGGATGCGCGGAACTTCCTTCCGGCTTCGCCACCCATCGAGTTCAGGCACTTCGCGGCCGAGGATGAAGCGGATGCCTGGCAATGGCTGGGTGCGACGCCACTCAGCCCTGCTGCGCCGGCTGCTACCTGACGCCGGCTATCTAACGCCAGCTATCTAACGCCAGCTATCTAACGATCGTCAGGCGCTCTGCCGCCCGCGTGATGGCGGTATAAAGCCAGCGCTGGCGGGTTTCCTTGAACGCCCAGCTCTCGTCGAACAGCACGACATCGTTCCACTGCGAACCCTGCGCCTTGTGCACGGTCAGCGCGTAGCCATAGTCGAAATCGTCAAAGCGCTTCTTCTGCTGCCAGGGGATATCGGCGTCCGGATCCTCGAAAGCCGACTTGAGCAGCTTGATCTTGGCGACGCCGCGGTCGGGATCGTCCTCCTCGGGCGAGACCAGAAGGTTGATGCCCGGCTTCACCGTTTCGCGCGACGAGGTCATTACCTTCCACAGCGAACCGTTGAGCAGGCCCTTGGCGGGGTCGTTGCGCAGGCAGACCAGCTTGTCTCCGGCCTGCGGATAATCGGCATTGAAACCCTTCAGCTCGCGCAGGCGCTGATTGTAGCGGCGGCGTGTTCGGTTGGTGCCGACCAACACCTGGTCCGCCTTCAGCACCAACTCCTGGGTGACGTCCTCCTTGCCGATGACCTGCGCGCTGCCGTAGTCGCCGCGCATGAACTCGCGGCCCTCGCGCACGTCGAGCGCCAGCTGGATGATCGGATTGTCGCGCGCCTGGCGATGGATTTCGGTCAAGAGCACATCCGGCTCATGCTCGGTGAAAAAGCCGCCGCCCGAGATCGGCGGCAGCTGCGCCGGATCGCCAAGCACCAGGATCGGCGTGCCAAAACTCAGAAGGTCGCGGCCAAGCTGCTCGTCGACCATCGAGCATTCGTCTATGACCACCAGCTTCGCCCGTGAAATAGGGCTTTGCCGGTTGAGCGAGAAGGTCGGCGACATCGAGGTCTTGCCGGTCACCTCGTCCGACACCGATTCCTCGCCCTTCGGCCGGTAGATCAGCGAATGGATGGTGCGGGCATTGACCGCGCCCTTGGAACGCAGCACCTGCGCCGCCTTGCCGGTGAAGGCGGCAAACTGCACCTGCCCGTCGACATGCTCGGCAAAATAGCGCGCCAGCGTGGTCTTGCCGGTGCCGGCATAGCCGAACAGCCGGAAGACCTGCGGCCGGCCCTCTTTCAGCCAGCGCGCCACCGCCTTCAACGCCTCATCCTGTTGGGGAGAGAATTCCATCGATTCGACAGACCGGATTCGCGAGAGAAAGACAAGCTTGGTGCCAACCACCGCTTAAAACGATGGGATTGCCTCACCTTAAACGGGACAAACTAGCAGGCGCAAATGCGAACGTAAAGTGAACATGCAGGCGGATAACGAACGATTTGAATTCAGGCATTTGAACCTAGATCGGGCAATGCCACTATCACGGACATGATCGAGATGCAGATCGGCGCAGACACCAGGGTTCGCGATATATACCGAGGTCACGGCCTGTCTGAGTGACGAAAATGCCAGAACCATAGAACGTGTTACCATCAGCGACGAGCAAGTGATCCTCCACTTGGCTGACAACGACTTCGTCGCCATTTCCAAAAACCGTGGCCGCTTCGCCGTCGTTGAGGCGTTTGTCTATGGGGACGACGAAGGCATGGTCGTCGAAAATTAGTTGTATCGGCCGCCAGATTTCAAACACCAACCACAGGCGGACTATATGTTCGCGCCGCCGCCGCTACCTCTGGTCGGCCCGGGATCGTTCTCCAACAAAATCGGCTTGCCGTGCGGGGTTGCATGCGCGGCGCGTTCCCAGGCGGCGGCGAGCGTGTCGACGTCACTTTTTCCCGCGACGCCCTTGGCCGCCAGCAGCGTCTCCAGCGCAGCCAGCCAATGCTCGTAGTAGTCGTGGCCGTCGCTTGCGGCGCCCGGCTTCTTCACTTGCGCCGACAGCGCATCGGCCCATTCGCTCCACGAAAACAGGCCCTTGTCATGCAGCGCCACCGTCATGGCGAAGGCTTCGGCCTGCCAGGATTCGGCGAATACCGGTTCGTCCAGACCCGCCGGCAATGCACCTTCAGGCCGGCTCAAGATAGCTCTCCCAGGCATCGATCGAGACGGTCAGCGTCGGGTCGGCGCCCTCGCCCCAGATTTCCGAGCCATCGAAGACCACGGTATAGACCCATTGCGGGTTTTCACCGTTGCCATGCGCGTTGCTGTCGGGGAACACAAAACCGTCACGCACGGCCTCGATCACTCCGTGCTTGCCGCGCGCATAACGCGGTAGCCTTGTGTGGCCGGTGGGATTGAAATTCCTTGTCCGCACCGGATCGCCGGCCTTGAAGCGCGGCGCCGTCTCGACCGGCCGGTCGCAAGGTCCTCCCTTGGCCAGTACCGCCGGCACGTTTTCGGCCTTCAACACCCTTTTGGGCGTCGCCGCCGGATCGACCGCCCGACCCTCCGTCAGATCGCGCTCGCTGACGAAGCCATGGCGCTTCAGCAGCACCTCGAGCGCTTTGATCCAGATCTGGTAGTAGCTCGAGGAATAATAGACGGCCGGATGCAGCGATTCCCTGGCGTGCCGGCTCTCGTCGATGTTCCACGCGCCCATGGCGCCGGCAGTCAGCGTCACGCCGAGCGCCCGCCTCTCCCAATCCGCATGAAAATACGGTTCGTCCTTTTCGGGCGCGACCGGCCCGAAACCCATCTGCCCACCGAGATCCTGCGGCCCGTTCATGCCGGTTCTCTCGCCACCGCCGTGCCGATCATCGCATCGCGGCTCACCAGTTCGGCGAGCTGGTCCTCACTCCAGCCTTCGGTACCGCCAGGCCGCATCGGCACCACGAGATAGCGCAGTTCGGCAGTCGAATCCCAGACGCGGATGTTTTTCTCCGCCGGCAAGGTCAGCCCGAACTCTTCGAGCACGCCGCGGGGATGGATCACCGCCCGCGAGCGATAGGGCGGCGCCTTGTACCAGACCGGCGGCAGGCCGAGCACCGACCACGGATAGCAGGAGCACAGCGTGCAGACGACGAGGTTGTGCGTCTCGTCCGTGTTGAACACCGCCTGCATGTGCTCGCCCTGGCGGCCGGTGTAGCCCAGCGAGGTGATCGCCGCAGTCGCGTCGCGCTTCAGCCACTCGGCAAAGGCCGGATCGCTCCAGGCTTTCGCCACCGCCCTGGCGCCGTTGCGCGGCCCGATCTTGGTCTCGTAGGTGTCGACGATGACGTCGATCGCCGCCGGATCGATCAGGCCTTTTTCGGTGAGGATGGTCTCCAGCGCGCGCACGCGCGCCGCAAACGGGTCGAGCTCATTGTCGTGGTCATGATCATGGGACATGACCTCAGATTAGGATCGGCGGCACGCGGCCGCAAGCATGACAGCTTGGGCCACGGGCTATCGCCTATTCGGCGGCGGCCCTTTGCGGCTCGAGCCGATCCTCGGGAGCGAACAGCGAGGCCTGCTCGCCGCTCTCGACCGCATGCAGCTCCGGCCTGTTCTTTTTCGAAGAGAAGAAGCTCACCAGCCAGCCGGAGAAATTCTCGAAATAGACATAGATGACAGGGGTGACGAACAGCGTCAGCGCCTGCGACGCCAGGAGACCGCCAACCACCGCGACACCGAGCGGCTGGCGCAGCTCAGCACTGGCGCCGGTGCCGAGCGCGATCGGGAACGTGCCCATCAGCGCCGCCAACGTCGTCATCATGATCGGCCTGAAACGCATCAGGCACGCCTTGTGTATGGACTCCTTGGCCGACATGCCTTCTCGTCGCAGCTCCAGCGCGACGTCGACCATCATGATGCCGTTCTTCTTGACGATGCCGATCAACATCAGGATGCCGATCACCGCGATCACCGACAGGTCCATGCCGGCAAAGCGCAGCGCGACCACGGCGCCCAGCACCGCCGAAGGCAGGCCGGTCAGAATGGTCAGCGGATGGATAAAGCTCTCATAGAGGATGCCGAGTACGATATAGATGGTCAGAATGGCGCCGCCGATCAGCAGGCCCTGATTGGCCAGCGAATCCTGGAAGGTCTTGGCGGTGCCGGCAAAGCTGGTCGAAATCGCCGGCGGCATGCCGATCTGCTCCTTCAGCGCGGCGATGCGGGCCGTGCTGTCGCCCAGCGCCACGCCTTGCGGCAGGTTGTAGGAGATGGTCACCGCGGGCAGCTGGCCGAGCTGGTTGACCGTCAGCGCGCCGGCGGTGCGGTCGACGCGGGCAAAGGCGCCGAGCGGCACCAGGCTGCCGCTTGCCGTCCTGACCTGGATGGCCAGCATGCGCTCGGGCGACCATTCGATGTTGGGATCGAGCTCCATGATGACTTCGTAGCTGTCGGCCGAGCCAAAGATCGTCGAGACCTGCTCCGTGCCGAAGCCGCCATAGAGACTGGAGCGCAGCGTGTCGGTGTCGATGCCGAGCGACGCCGCCTTGTCGCGATCGACCACCAGCGTCGCCTGCAATGAATTGTTCTGCAGATCGCTGGTGACGTCGGTGAAATTCGCATGATCGGCCGCCATCGCATCGTTGAGCTTTTGCGCCCATGTGTCGGTCAGGCCGGTATCGAGGCCCTGAACGACGAGCTGGTAGGCGCTGGCGGAAGAACGCGCGCCAAGCCGCAGGTTCTGCACCGGCTGCATATAGGCATCGATCCCCGGCACAGTGGCCAGTTGCCGCCTGAGATCACCGAGCACCTTGTCGATGTCGGGCCGCTGGCTCTTGTCCTTCAGCTGCACATAGAGCTGTCCCTGGTTCAGCGCATTGTTGCCGCCGCCGGCCGACCAGGCGACATGCGAGACATAGGGCGAACGCGAGAAGACACTTGCCGCCTGGTTCTGCAGCTTGACCATGGCGTCGTAGGAGATGTCCTGCCTGGCGATCGTCGTCACCGAGACCTGGCCGATATCCTCTTGCGGGAAAAAGCCTTTCGGCGAGACTTCGATCAGCCACACTGACGCTGCCGCCGTGCCGGCGAAGACGAGGAACACCAGAAAAGTGTGGCGCAGGCAGAATGTCAGAAGCCGGTCGTAGCCGCGGGTGACGATATCCTGCTTGTGTCCGGGGGCATGCTTGTCGCGATCGGCCTTGGTCACCGACAGCAGGCGCGAACACAGCATTGGCGTCAGTGTCAGCGACACGAACATCGAAGCCAGGATGGCGACCGTCACCACGACGGCGAATTCGTTGAAGATGCGGCCGATGACGCCGCCCATCAAAAGCACGGGGATGAACACCGCCACCAGCGAGATCGAGATCGAGATGATGGTGAAGCCGATTTCGCGCGCACCTTTCAGCGAGGCGTCGAAGGCCGAGAGACCGTCTTCCTCCATATGGCGAAAGATGTTTTCCAGCATGACGATGGCGTCGTCGACGACGAGGCCTACGGCGAGCGTCAGGCCCATCAGCGAGATGTTGTCGATGGAAAAGCCGAACAGGAACATGGCGCCCAGCGTCGCGATCAACGAGATCGGCACCGCCACGGCCGGAATGATGGTTGCAGTGACACGGCGCAGGAAGACGAAGATCACCATCACCACCAAAGCGATGGTCAGAAGCAGCGTGAACTGGACGTCGTCGACGGCCTGGCGGATCGAGGTCGAACGGTCGTTGAGCAGCTTGATGTCGGCGGCGGCCGGCATTTGGTCCTTGAACGACGGCAGCATCGCCTTGACCTTGTCGACGACGTCGACCGTGTTGGCGTCGGGCTGGCGCTGCACCGCCAGGATGATGGCGCGCGTGCCGTCATACCAGCTTGCAGTCGTCGTGGTCTCGACCGAGTCGATGACGCGCGTCACCTCGCCCAGCCGCACCGGATGGCCGTTCTTGGTGGCGATGATGAGGTTGGAGAACCCGGCGGCATCGGTGAGCTGCGTATTGGCCGTGATGGTCAGCTGCTGCTTGTCGTTCTGCAAGACGCCGAGCGGCGTGTTGGAGTTGGCCGACGCGATTGCCGTCTGCAGCTGGTCGATCGAAATGCCGCGCGCCGCCAGCGCCGTCGGATCGATCTGCACGCGCACCGCATATTTCTGCTGGCCGAAGATCGACACCTGCGCCACGCCGTCGATGGTCGACAGCGAGGGCGAGATGACGTTTTCGGCGAAGGCGTCGAGGTCGGTGAGCGGAACCGTGTCGCTGACCAGCGACATCAAAAGGATCGGCGCGTCGGCCGGATTGACCTTGCGATAACTCGGCGGCGACGTCATCTCCGGCGGCAGTTGCCGCTGCGTGCGCGCGATCGCCGCCTGCACGTCGGCGGCCGCCGCGTCGATATCCCGGTTGAGCACGAACTGGATGGCAATGGACGTGCGTCCCAGCGAATTGCTGGTGGAGATCGAATCGATGCCGGCAATGGTGGCGAACTGCTTGATCAGCGGCGTCGCCACCGATGTCGCCATGGTTTCAGGCGAAGCGCCGGCCAGGTTGGCCGAGACGTTGACGACCGGGAATTCGGCGCTCGGC
Organism: Mesorhizobium sp. M0016; assembly: GCF_040324035.1. Lineage (NCBI taxonomy): Bacteria > Pseudomonadati > Pseudomonadota > Alphaproteobacteria > Hyphomicrobiales > Phyllobacteriaceae > Mesorhizobium > Mesorhizobium sp. M0016. Next base: position 92,360 of record NZ_JAMYVM010000017.1, read on the forward strand.
AGCGCCGCAACCGGCAGGAACTTGTAGGCAAACAGCCCGCCGAGCACGAGGGCGAACGACATCAGCAGCGTCGCGACGGGCCTTCTTATGCAGAATTCGGAGATCATTGGGCAGCTCCGCCCGCTTTGTCGGCTTCCGCCACCTTGGGCGCTGCCTGACCGCCGGCAGTTGCCTTGCCTTCATGCACGCTGGCGCCGTCCTTCAGCCTGGTCTGGCCCTCGACGACAACCTTCTCGCCTGACTTGACGCCCTCGCTGATAGCGCTGTTTTCGCCTTCGGTCAGCGCCACCTGAACGGGGCGCATCTCGACCGTGTTGTCGGGCTTGACGACATAGACGAACGGTCCCTTCTGGCTGGGCTGCACGGCAACGGTCGGGATGGATGTCATCTGCGGCATGATGCCGGCGTCGAGCACGACATTCACATACTGGCCGGGCCACAGTGAAAGATCGGCGTTGGGAATGCTCGCCCGTGTCGCGATGGTGCCGGACGCGGTGTCGACGCTGGAATCGACGAAGTCGAGCGTGCCCTTGCCGATCGGCGTCGGATCGCCATCCTTGGTCAGCGTCACCGCGCCTTGCTGCGGGTTGGCCAGCGCCTTGTGCAGCAGCGCCAGGTTGCTCTCCGGCAGATTGAAGTTGACTTGCAGCGGATCCATCTCGGTGATCGTCACCAGCGGCGTGGCCGCGCTCGAGTTGCCGTTGCTCAAGGTGACCAGGTCACCGACCGAAACGTTGACCGCGCCCAGCCGGCCGGCAATCGGCGCCTTGATGCTGGCAAAGCCGAGTTGGACATTGTCGGCGTCGATCGTCGCCTTGTCGGCATCGACCGTCGCCGCGGCAGCCTTTTGCGCCGCCACCGCCTGATCGTAAGTCTGCTGCGTGCCGGCCTGCTTGGCGACGAGATCCTTGGCGCGCTGAAGGTCGGAGCCCGAACTGGTTAGCAGGGCCTGGTCCTTGGCGAGCGTCGCCTGATCCTTGGCAAGCTGCGCCTTGAGCGCCCTGTCGTCGAGCGAGAACAAAAGGTCGCCGGCCTTCACCATCAGGCCGTCCTTGACGTCGATCGATACGATCTGGCTGGACACGCGGGCGTTGATGTTGACCACGGCCGGCGACGACACGAAGCCGATGGCGTAACGGCGGATCGGAAAATCGGCCGTTGTCGCGGTGGCCGAGACGATCGAGGCCGAACGGGCGGCATTGCCGCCGGCGCCGGATTTGCCCCCTGCCTTGTCGGCCGAAGCCTTGTCCGATCCAGCCGGCTTGTCCGTTGCTGCCGCCTGCCTGGCGCCCGGCAGCATCTGCTGCAGACTGCTCATCGCCGCCGGCGAAAAATAGACCCATGCCGCGGCGACACAGGCCGCTGCCACCACCACCGCCAGAACGACTTTACCGCGCATCGACTAAAAGCCCTATGATCCGACACGCCGAACCCGGTGGTCTCATTCTACCCAATCACGGCGCCTTGCCGCGATCTCGCCGAAGTAGATAGGACGCACATTTGTCGGAAAAGGGCCAAAACACGGCATTACGAAGATTTAATGTGCACTGCACAATGACTATGCAGCCGGCTCAGCAGTCGGAAAACCAGCCAGGATGCGGTTGAGATTTCAGGCCGGATGCGTCTATTTCAGCATCGGCCAGAGCGTCGCCGCCAAGAGCACGCCCATGGCGATGTTGAACCATTTCAGCCGCACCGGATCCGACAGGAACCCGCGCAGCGCCGTGCCGAAGCCGGCCCACACCGAGACGCTCGGCAGGTTGACGACGGTGAAGGCGATCGCGATCAGCGCCACCGACAGGAACGGGTGGTCCGGATTGGAGTAGACGGCCATGGCGGTGATCGCCATCACCCAGGCTTTCGCATTGACCCACTGGAATGCGGCTGCCTCGATGAAGCGCATCGGCCGTGCCTCCGTCTCACCCTTGCTGGACAGCGAGCGCGACATGGCGATCTTCCAGGCGAGATAGAGCAGATAGGCAGCGCCGGCGATCTTCAATCCGGTGTGCAGGGCCGGAAACGCCGTCAGCACCGCGCCCAGGCCAAAGCCGACAGCAAGCAACAGCACCAGGAAACCCATGCTGATGCCCAGCATATGCGGAATGGTTCTGACGAGGCCGAAATTCACGCCCGACGCCAAGAGCATGAGGTTGTTCGGCCCCGGCGTGATCGAGGTCACGAAGGCGTAGACCAAAAGTGCAAGGAAAGCGTCGAGGGTCATGACGGCTCACAAAGGTCAGCAATGCTGACTTAAGTCGACAGGGCGCTGGACTCAACCTCATTCCATTGGTCCAAAGCGCCGCGCCGCGCGCATGAAGGCCTACATCCCCTGCGGGCCGCGGTTCATCGCCGCCACGCCGGTGCGGCAGATCTCGACCAGGCCGAGCGGCTTCATGATGGCGATGAACTGGTCGAGTTTCGAGCCCTTGCCGGTAATCTCGAAGATGAAGTGCTCGGTGTTGGCGTCGATGACCGAAGCGCGAAAAGCGTCCGCCAGACGCAGCGCCTCGACGCGGGCTTCGCCGGTGCCGGCGACCTTGACCAGCGCCAACTCGCGTTCCAGCGGCCGCTCCTGGCCGAACTCGTGCGAGCGCACGGTGAGATCGACGACGCGATGCACCGGCACGATGCGTTCGAGCTGGTGCTTGATCTGCTCCAGCACATGCGGCGTGCCGCGCGTCACGATGGTGATGCGCGACAGGTGCTTCTCGTGTTCGGTCTCGGAGACGGTGAGGCTCTCGATGTTATAACCGCGGCCGGAAAACAGGCCGATGACCCGGGCAAGCACGCCGGGCTCATTGTCGACCAGAACGGAGAGCGTGTGGTTCTCCGGCTTTTCCGTTTCCTTGGCGATGAAATAGGCGGAGCCGGTCGGTTGAAGCTGTGCGTTCATGACATGTCTCGATTTCAGACTTTGAGCTAATTCTCTGTTTGCGCACGGCTTCTCGCGACAGCCCTGCCCCGGCTTGGACCTAGACCAGTTCCCTGCCCTTGGCGTCGATGGCGTTGGCCACGGCTTCGTCGGTCGCCTCGTCGGGCAGGAGCATTTCATTATGCGCCTTGCCCGACGGGATCATCGGGAAGCAGTTGGCGAGCGTCGCCACCCGGCAATCGAACAGCACCGGCTTCTTCACCGCGATCATCTCCTTGATCGCATCGTCCAGCTCGTCCGGTTTCTCGCAGCGAATGCCATGACCGCCATATGCGTCGGCCAGCTTGACGAAGTCGGGCATCGCTTCGGTGTAGGAATGCGACAGACGGTTGCCGTGCAGCAATTGCTGCCACTGGCGCACCATGCCCATATACTGGTTGTTGAGGATGAAGATCTTGATCGGCGCATTGTGCTGCACCGCCGCGCTCATCTCCTGCATGGTCATCTGCACCGAGGCATCGCCTGCGATGTCGATGACCAGCGCATCCGGGTGCGCGATCTGCACGCCGAGCGCCGCCGGCAGGCCGTATCCCATCGTGCCCAACCCGCCCGACGTCATCCAGCGGTTCGGCTTCTCGAAATGATAGTGCTGCGCCGCCCACATCTGGTGCTGGCCGACCTCGGTGGTGATGTAGGTGTCCATGTCCTTGGTCAGTTCGTAGAGCCGCTGGATGGCATATTGCGGCATGATCACATCGTGGTTCATCTTGAACGCGAGCGAGTCACGCGCGCGCCATTTGGCGATCTGCTCCCACCAGGGATGGAGCGCCTTCTTGTCGGCCTTGGCGCTCGCCCGCCACAGCCGCACCATGTCCTCCAGCACCCGGCCGACATCGCCGATGATGGGCACTTCCGTGTGCACGTTCTTGTTGATCGACGATGGATCGATGTCGATGTGGATCTTCTTCGAGTTGGGCGAGAAGGCGGTCAGCCGTCCGGTGATGCGGTCGTCGAAGCGCGCGCCGATGCAGATCATCACGTCGCAATCATGCATCGCCATATTGGCTTCATAAGTGCCGTGCATGCCCAGCATGCCCATCCAGTTCTTGCCCGATGCCGGATACGCGCCGAGGCCCATCAGCGTCGAGGTGATCGGGAAGCCGGTGAGGTCGACCAGTTCGCGCAGAAGATGGCTGGCCTCCGGACCGGAGTTGATGACGCCGCCGCCCGAATAGATGATCGGCTTCTTGGCGCTGGCCATCAGTTCGACGGCGGCCTTGATCTTTTCCAGGTCGCCCTGGACCTTCGGCTGGTAGCTGGTGCGCGGCGCCGCCTGCGGCGGCACATAGATGCCTTTGGCGAACTGCACATCCTTCGGAATGTCGACCACCACCGGGCCGGGGCGGCCGGTCGTCGCGACATGGAAGGCCTCATGGATGGTGGCGGCCAATTCGTTGACGTCCTTCACCAGCCAGTTGTGCTTGGTGCAGGGGCGCGTGATGCCGACCGTGTCGCACTCCTGGAACGCGTCGGAGCCGATCAGCGAAGTCGGCACCTGCCCGGTCAGGCAGACCAGCGGGATCGAATCCATCAGCGCATCCTGCAGCGGCGTCACCGCATTGGTGGCGCCCGGGCCGGAGGTCACCAGCATGACGCCGGCCTTGCCGGTCGAGCGGGCATAGCCTTCGGCCGCATGCCCTGCGCCTTGCTCGTGGCGGACGAGGATGTGCTCGACCTCGTCCTGCTGGAAGATTTCGTCATAGATCGGAAGCACCGCGCCGCCGGGATAACCGAAGACATGCTTGACGCCATTGTCCTTCAGCGCCTGCACCACCATTTCGGCGCCAGTCATTTCCCTGTTTGGCATTTCGCGCCGTTCGTTCTGTCCGTTGCTCATCGGTCTGGTCCCGTACTTCTAGCCATGAGGCGATTGCTGGTCGTTTAGTCGTGTTTCGGGCAATAAAAAAGGCCCCCGATGGGAGCCTGTGTGTTGCGCATGGGAGGTTTTCGCCCGGCGGTTACACCGCCTTGCCCACGCGCTTTCCTACGAGAATGAGTGCCTTTTTCATCGTGGCGGACACTACGAGGGTGAAAGGCAAGGTGTCAACGGGAAAAACGCGCGATGCGAAAGACAAAGCAAGTGGCCCGCCGCCTCTGGTCGGCGGGCCACCGCGGCGCATACGATACCCCTCAATCGCACCGCGCCGGGAACAAGAGTCACTGCCGTGTCACGTCAGGATCAGCACGATCTTGTACGTATCCGGGTCGACGATGACGATGCGCCCGTCGGCCAGCACGAAGTACTCATAGGATTCGTAGGCCGGGACGATCTTGACAATGCGCGCCGGCAGACGGTGCAGGCGCACTTTGTGCCGCGGCACCTCGATGCCGACCGAAATGTCGAAGTCGACGTTCTTCACCGGCTCAACCCTGGTCTCGTGGATGATCTGCGTGACCTGCGTCTTCTGCTCGACGGTCACGTTGTTGATCGAGGCCGTATTGCCCTGGTCGGTCTGAACGTTTGTGTTGCCCTGAGCGTTCTGCTCGGTGGTGGTCCCGGCCTTGCCCTGGGCCTGCTGGTCCGTGCTGGTGCCGGTCTGGCCCTGAGCGTTCTGCTCGGTGCTGGTCCCGGCTTTGCCCTGAGCCTGCTTCTCGGTGCTGGTGCCGGTCTGGCCCTGAGCGTTCTGCTCGGTGCTGGTCCCGGCCTTGCCTTGGGCCTGTTCATCCGTCTTGAGCTTGGCCTTGCCCTGAGCCTGCTTCTCGGTGCTGGTGCCGGTCTGGCCCTGAGCGTTCTGCTCGGTGCTGGTCCCGGCCTTGCCCTGGGCCTGTTCATCCGTCTTGAGCTTGGCCTTGCCCTGAGCCTGCTGATCGGTCGTGGCGCCGGCCTGACCCTGAGCATTCTGCTCGGTACTGGTCCCGGCCTTGCCCTGTGCCTGTTCATCCGTCTTGAGCTTGGCTTTGCCCTGAGCCTGCTGATCGGTCGTGGCGCCAGCCTGGCCCTGTGCATTCTGATCGGTCTGTGACTTCATCTTGCCTTGCGCCTGTTCTCCGGCCTTGCCGCCCTTCTGGCAATCGGCCGCGCCGGCGGCGCAGTTGTCGCCACCGCTCGGCTGCACGGCCTGGGTCTGGGCGATCGCGGCGCCGCACCCGACGCCAAGCGCAATCATGCTCGTGATCAACACATGTTTCATCTGCTTTCTCCTTAAAGAGTCGGTCCCTCAGCCTAGCCAACTCTGCCAAAAATACTTTGTTCCACATTTTGTGAATAAAATCGGGCTTCTAAGAAGACCAATGAATGTTGGCAGTAATTTTGCAACAATCACCTACAAATTGCATCAAACAATTAATGCAACGCAACATTTTGTTTTTTCCTGAGCTTGCGATCCCATAGCGATGACACCAGCCTCACAAGCTTAGAAGTACTCCCGTCGTCATGACCAGGATGGCTACCCCGAAAACAGGCAAGAGCAACCATCGTGCCTGATGGACGCTGTTGTCCATTAACGCCTCCCACAAGTGCTGATCTCAACGATGCCGAGAACCCTGTGTTCCGCCCTGAGGAGGCTCTAGGACCTCTACAGCCTGGCACCAGACTTTGGTCCCTCCCCCTATCGTCCATTGGCCCGATGACGCCCGGACCGAAGCCCCACGCGGGAACGCAGCCGCGAAAAGCCCGTTCGGCTTGCGGTGTGCATCAACCTCACCAACACCACGTATCGGAATCGAGCTCGCGCAAGATGCATGAGCGTTGCTCGCATGAAGGTCATGACGACCATGTACCAGTCGACCGCAATTGCCGGATTCTTGCTGCTCGCGAGCGCGGGCGTAGTTGCTGCTCAAGACGTCATCATCGCGCCGGAGCAGGAAACGGTTGTGCGCGAATACGTGAAAAAGCAGCCCCTTGCGTCGGTGAAGATTCCAGGTGTCGAATTGAACGTGGGGACCGCCATTCCCGACACGGTGGAACTGCATGAAGTGCCGAGCGTCAAGTATCGCTACGTTGTGGTCGACGGGCGAACCGTGCTGGTCGACCCCGGCACGCGGAAGATCGTCAAGATCATACAGTAACGCTGATCCCACCGCCGTTCCCCGCGGGTGGCGGTGGGATCATGCCCTGAAATTGCGGTTTCCCCGGCAATTCAACCTAGCGCTTGCTCGCACCATCGACCGTTCTAGTTGTAGGATGGCTTAGGATTTTGGCACGGCCAAAGCTCGCGGGGTCGGTTGAGACGTGCGCTACATTGATAGTCTCTATCAAAACTGGAACAGGCTATCGTTGGCTTGGCAGTTCATCATAGTCGGAAGCATTGGGCTATTGTCGCTGATGCTGGTCGTCGGCCTATGGGTCACCTCGCAAATACGAGATGGAGTGATCCGCAACTCTGCAAGCACGACCGCGCTTTACGTCGACAGTGTCATCGCGCCAATCCTGCCGGATATGCGCAAAAGCCAGCAGCTCAGCGACACCGTTAAACGGGCACTCGATGAAACCCTGGACCAGGGTGCGCTCGGCAAAAAACTGGCGTCCTTCGTGCTTTGGCGGCGTGACGGCAAGGTCCTGTACGCCAAAGACGCGGCTCTTATCGGCCAGACTTTCGAGCCAAATGCAAACTTGCTGCATGCCTTCGGCGGAAACGTGGTGGCGCAATTCAATGATCTGGACGAAAATGAAAGGAAGGAACGGAAGAGCCCCACCGCCTCGCTGCTCGAGATCTACAATCCGGTTCGAGAGCCGTGGTCGGGCGATGTTGTGGCCGTTTCCGAGTTCTACGAGATAGCCGACGATCTTCAGGGCACTTTAAACTCGGCACTATGGTCGAGCTGGCTGCTCGTGGCTGGCGCGACGGCGGTCGCCTTGGCGATGCTCTCGGGAATCGTGCTTCGCGGCAGCAGCACTATCGAAACGCAGCGTTCAGCGCTTGAGACACAAGTGGCGGAACTTCAGTTGCTTTTGGAGCAGAATTCCGCTTTGCGGGAGCGCGTCCAGCAGGCGTCGCGCCGCGCAACGGCAATCAACGAACGTTACTTGCGTCGCATCGGGTCTGATTTGCATGACGGTCCAGCTCAGCTCGTCGCACTGGCTGCGCTGCGCATGGACAGCCCTCTGCTGCTCGATCCCGCCGCATCCCCAAGCCACCGCAAGACCGAGATCGCCGATATCCATCATACGTTGGATGAGGCGATGCGGGAGATCCGCGCCATCTGCACCGGCCTCGTACTGCCACAGATCGAAGCTTCGACAGTCGCGGAGATATTGCGGCTTGCGGTTGCCGAACATGAACGCCGGACGGCCTCCTCCGTATCGCTTTCACTGCCATCTCGCCTGCCCGACCTGGGGACGTCCGAGAAGATAAGCATCTTTCGCTTCGCGCAGGAGGGGCTGAACAATGCCTGGCGACACGGTCTGGGCAAGGGGCAGGCTGTCAAGGCGCGAGTGACGCAGGGCAAGCTCCTCATTCAAGTGCTTGATCACGGCCCTGGATTCCAGTCGGGATCGTGTGAAGGGCTTGGACTCGCCGGTATGAGGGAACGTATCGAAAGTATCGGAGGTCACTTCGAGACCTTTTCGAGCCCCAGGGGGACCCGGCTGACCATAACGCTCAACATCGAGGACCAGAAATGACCGCTCCCATAAGGATTGCCATTGTTGATGATCATCCGCTGTTTCGCGAGGGTGTGGCTCGCAGCCTCGCCGAAATCGGCGGCTTCGAAGTCGTTGGTGCGGGCGAAACCGCGGCGGATGCCGAACAGCTTGCGGCCTTGGCAAATCCCGACATATTGCTGCTCGACATCAGTTTGCCGGGAGGGGGCTTAGCGGCAGCGGAAAATATTCTTGCAACTCAGCCTGACTGCAAGATCGTCATGCTCACCGTCTCGGAGGCGAACGCCGATCTGGCAACGGCGCTCAGGCTGGGCGTACGCGGATATGTGCTGAAAGGGATTGGGGCGGCATCGCTGGCCGAGGTGCTGACTTATATAGCCGCAGGAAAAAAATATGTTTCGCCGACCCTGTCAGCGCAGCTTTTGAATGAACTGATCCGGCCGGAAAAGCGCACAACCGATCTCGTTGCCAATCTCTCGGGACGCGAGCTTGGGATAATCTCCTTGGTAGGCGAAGGACTGAGCAATAAAGAAGTCGCCAAACGTCTCAACCTGCAGGAGAAAACGGTAAAACACCACATGACTCGGATATTTCAAAAGCTAAAGGTGCGAAACCGCACCGAAGCAGCCATTCTTATGCATGCGCCCAAAACGGGTCTTGTATAGGGAGATCGGGGCTTGTCTGAAGGTCGGATGCTGGTTGGCGAACCAACAGTTACAGCCCTTTCAGACGAGCAATGTCGGAGGCCCTTACGGCGCGTTCGACAATTGTCCTTCCAAGCGGATCCTTCATAGTGAAGCGGCCGGCCTCGATGCTTTCGCTGAATCCATCGCGATGCACGACCTGGATTTTGGCGCCCTGTACCGTCACCGTGTCGCCAGCGGCATTGACTTGGCTACTGGGAGCTTGGCTACCGGGGGCGTTGTCGCCGGCACCATTTTTTCCCTTTCCGTTGGCGTTGCCATTCCCGGCGTTGCCGCCTGAGCCATTACCGTTACCACTACCGTTGCCACCACCGTTACCATTGCCATTGTTTCCGCTCTTGGCGCTGGCAGCGGCGAATTCGATCTTGTAGCCGTCGACATGGCTCAACCGCAGACCAAGCACCGGCATCGTCACCGCAACCGCCGCCACTACGCGCAAGCTAAAGTACGCCCAGCGACGCACGGATGAAAACAGGGGCTGCCTTTCTCCATTCATGCCACCATCACATCATGACGTGTCACGGTATTCAAGAATGAACAGCCCAAAATTGCGGCTTACAAACGCTGAGGAAACTCTCCTTTCGTGCTTTCAGCTCGATTCTCAGACCTTCGTCTGAGTCAAATATACACCGAAGTCTGACCTACTGATCTTGGCCGCGCCGACGGATGTCGCAATAAAATCCGCGGTGACAAGGCTCGTCACCGGTAGGGATCGGCAGCGAGGCGCGAGCGCCTGCGGCACGTAGACGCTCGCGGCAGGTCTCCGGCATAGGGTTAGCGCATGGTCGCCGTCGAAGCGGTAGCACATGCCGTCCTTCCCCGGATTACGATCAGGCGCGATTGGCGAAGTCGCGGACAACCCGTTGCAGCAGCGGCATGTAGTCGCGAAATGCCCGGGTTTTCATATTGGCGATCTTGCCGGCCTCGTCCCAGATGCGAACCCGAACCGCTTCCTCGTGGAACGGGTTCTTGCGGAACTCGGCCACCTCTTCGGCATTCATCGGCCCGCCTTGCAGCGACAGCGTGTGGACCGAGGCCTGCGACAGCCTGCCGAAATAGGTCGGGTCGGTAGCGCAGAGGTAGCGCTTGGCCGCCACATGCAGCCTGACGCATTCGACGATCACCGGTGGAAAGAACGGCGCCAGCACCTCGCCGCCGGCTTCGTCATGATGCTTGTCCTCGACATCGTCGGGCGAATAGGTGCCGAACTCGCTGGTGTAGTGGCCGATATCGTGCAGCAGTGCTGCCGCCACCAGCACATCGGGCGCGCCGTCCTTTTCGGCGAACCAGGCGCCCTGCAACATGTGCTCCGACATGGTGACGGGTTCGCCGAGATAGGATTCCGCCCCTCGGCGTTCGAAAATATCGGCGATGAATTCGACGATGTTGCCCGCGTTCAAATCCTGACTGCTCATTCCGCGGCTTCCTTGAACTCGTGTTCGATCGCCGACAGCGTCGACAAAAGGCCATCCTTGTCGGCGTAGCAGCCCTGCAGCCAGCGCTTGCCGGTGCCGGAGAACGCCTTGCGGGCATGCATGACGCGGGTGTTGTCGACGATGAAGGCCTCGCCCGCCTCGAGCCTGAAGGTGACTTCGAAGGAAGGATCCTCGATCAGTTCGGCAAACCGGCGATAGGCGGCGTAGTAGGCCTCCATCTCCGCGAACGGCACATCGACGGTCGGCGCCATCGAGCGGTTGTTGAAGCGGATGGCGATGAGTTCGCCATCCGGCCCGAGCTCGATCATCGGCCGCTTGGCCTGCAATCGCACGCCCGACGACCCCGCATATTCGAAACGCGCCGGGTATGAACTCAACAGCCGGAAGCCTTCGGGGTTTTCGGCCTGCAGCGCGGCCGCCACGGTAAAACCATCGACGACGCTGGATTCGCCGCCCTCCACGGTGTTTTCGATGCAGGACAGGATCTGCAAGGTCGGCACCGGATCGCGATAGGGATTGTCGGTATGCGCCTGCAGGCCAAGATTGGTGTAGGCCAGATTGGTTGGATTGACCTCGGCGCGCACCTCGAACCATCGGCCGTAATTGGTCTCCCTGATATAGCCGAACAGATCGGACACTTTGCACAGCGCCCCGGATTCGGGCGGCAAATCGTCCATCACCGCGAAGCCGTAGGTCTTCACCGCCGACAGCCATTGCCGCAAGACGGCGCGGTCCCGGCTGGCAGCGAGATAGCCGGCGCGCGGCACCGAATTCTGCATAGAGGCCCTGGTCCATCGCACGGTGCCCTCGCCTGTCCAGCCGGGCTGTCGGGCGGCATCGCGGTCATAGGCATTAGCGCTCAGCCATGCCGCAGGAAAGCGCACCGTCTTTCCCTCCGGTTCGAAACTGACTTCAAGCGCATCGCCCTTGATCGCGGCTGCGCCGATCCATGTCTGCACGGGAATGTCGAGAATGGTGATCAGCCGCTGGCCGTTGCCGGCGCTACGCGTCTTGTCGTCGAGCGCATTGTCGCGCAACCACACTGCGTGAAAGCGAGTGCGCGCGCCGTCCTTCCACCCGAGGTCGATCGTTCTTCCTTCGTCGCCGATCAGCACCTGGCTAAGCATGGGGATCCGTTCCTGTCCGCAGCGCCCCGCAGCCAACTCCGCAGGGTTTCCGGTTGCATCGTGATGATGTCGAAGGTATAACTCAAATTATCATTTTGCAGCCAGAGGCCCTAAACGGTTTATGACTGAAACAACCTTGCCCTTGCCCCCGCTTGACTGGCTGCGGAGTTTCGAGGCCGCCGCGCGGCTGTCGAATTTCACCGCCGCCGCGGCCGAGCTTGGCCTGACCCAGGCTGCGGTCAGCCAGCACATCCGTTCTCTCGAAGAGCGGTTGAAGCAGCCGCTGTTCATCCGCCTGGCGCGCGGCGTCGAATTGACGCCGGAGGGTGCCGCCTACCTGCCGCATCTGCAATCGGCCTTTGCCGTGATCGCCAACAGCACGCGCGAGCTGTTCGAACCCAAGACCGTCCAGAGCGTGACGATACGCTCGCCGATCTCGTTTGCCGTGCTGATGATCGCGCCAAAGCTGCCGCAAATGGCCAAGGACCTGCCCTTCGTCCAGCTGCAGATCGAGACCATCCACACACCGGCCGATTACGGCGAGCGCTTTGTGGGTCTCGACATCCGATTCGGCATTGGCTCCGGCTCCTTTGCCGGACGGCAGGCCGACCGCCTCACCCGCGAAACCTTGACGCCGATGGTGTCGCCAAATATCGCAAAGGCCAAGGATTGGACAGGATTGCCGAGACTTACAGTGGTCGGCGCGCGGGAAATGTGGGGCGAGTGGTTCGCCGTCGCCCGGATGAAGCCGGCGCTCGGGCCCACGCACAAATTCGACAGTTTCGTTACCGCACTGGAGGCGGCGAAGCACGGCGCCGGCATGGTGCTGGGATCGCGACCGTTGGCCGACGCGGCACTGCGCGAAGGATCTCTCGTCACCCTGTCCGGCTTTACGCTGTCGAGCGGTGCCGGCCACTATCTGACCGCACCTTCGGGCGCGCATCTGAGCCCGGCCGAAGAAGCGGTCCGCCGCTGGTTCGCAACGGTCTTCGGCGTCCCGATTTCCCGATAAGCCCCTGAATACGCGGCAAACTATTGGACGACGTGACGCGGCGCATAATTTGTCGCGATACTGCGCCAGGCCGGACGTCAAGCTTCGGCAGGGTTCCGCTCGCTAAAGGCGGCCAGGAAAAATCGCGGAGGAAATTCAATGCTCGACAAGGCCCCCAACAAGAAGCTTTCCGACCTGCTCGATCGCTTCGGCGCGGCACTCGCCGCCGGCGACATCGACAAGGCGGTCGCCTGCTTTCAGGAGGATTGTTTTTGGCGCGATCTCGTCAGCTTCACCTGGAACATCAAGACCATGGAAGGCCGCGACCAGGTGCGCGACATGCTGGTGAGCCAGGTGGCGAAAACCAACCCATCGAACTGGGAGATCGCCAAGGGCGAGGACGCCACTGAAAACGATGGCATGCTCGACGGCTGGATCAGTTTCGAAACGTCCGTGGCGCGCGGCTTCGGCCACATCCGGCTGAAGGACGGCAAGATCTGGACGCTGCTCACCACCATGGTCGAGCTCAAGGGCCATGAGGAGCCGGCCGGCTTCGACCGCCCGCTCGGCGCCAAGCACGGCCATGGCAAGAACCGCCCGACCTGGAAGGAGGAGCGCGAGAAGGAGGCCGCCGAACTCGGCTTCAAGACGCAGCCCTATACGCTCATCATTGGCGGCGGCCAGGGCGGCATCGCGCTCGGCGCGCGGCTGCGGCAGCTCGGCGTGCCGACCATCATCGTCGAGAAGAACGAACGGGCCGGCGACAGCTGGCGCAAGCGCTACAAATCGCTCTGCCTGCACGATCCGGTCTGGTACGACCATCTGCCCTATATCGACTTTCCCAGGAACTGGCCGGTCTTCGCGCCCAAGGACAAGATCGGCGACTGGCTGGAAATGTACGCCAAGGTAATGGAGCTGAACTACTGGTCGTCGACCGAGGCCATGAGCGCTGTCTATGACGACAGCAAGAAGGAATGGACGGTGGTGGTGCGCCGCGACGGCAAGGACATCACGCTGAAGCCGAAACAACTGGTGCTGGCCACGGGGCAATCCGGCAAGGCCAACATGCCGAACTTCAAGGGCATGGACACATTCAAGGGCGACCAGCATCACTCCTCGAAGCATCCGGGACCCGATGCCTATGTCGGCAGACAAGCTGTCGTCATCGGCTCGAACAACTCCGCCCACGACATTGCAGCAGCCCTTTGGGAGGCCGGCGCCGACGTCACCATGGTGCAGCGCTCGACCACGCATATCGTCAAGTCGGACACGCTGATGGAGATCGGCCTGGGCTCGCTCTATTCGGAAAAGGCGGTCGCGAGCGGCATGACCACCGCCAAGGCCGACCTCGTCTTCGCCTCCCTGCCCTACAAGATCCTGCACGAATTCCAGATCCCGGCCTATGCCGAGATGAAGAAGCGGGACGACAAATTCTACAAGGGCCTGGAAAAGGCCGGCTTCATGCTTGACTGGGGCGATGACGGCTCCGGCCTGTTCATGAAATATCTGCGGCGCGGCTCGGGCTATTACATCGATGTCGGCGCCTCCGACCTGATCATCGACGGGTCGATCAAGCTGAAAAGCGGTGTCGACGTGAAGGAGATCAAGGAGCACTCCGTTCTGCTCTCCGACGGATCGGAACTGCCGGCCGATCTCATCGTCTACGCCACCGGCTACGGTTCGATGAATGGCTGGGCGGCCGATTTGATCTCACGGGAGGTCGCCGACAAGGTCGGCAAATGCTGGGGCCTCGGCTCCAACACCACCAAGGACCCAGGCCCCTGGGAAGGCGAGCTGCGCAACATGTGGAAGCCGACGCAGCAGGAGGCGCTGTGGTTCCATGGCGGCAATTTGCACCAGTCGCGCCATTACTCCCAGTTCCTGGCGCTGCAGCTGAAGGCGCGCATGGAAGGCATCGCGACGCCGGTCTACGCGCTGCAAGAGGTTCACCACAAGGCTTAGGCAGCGCCGCCGATGCGCTTCCAGTAGATGAGCGTGCCCGTCAGCCCGCCATGCGGTTTCAGGGCAAAGTCCGGTATTTCGCCAGTGAGCGTGAAGCCGAGTTTTTCGTAAAGGCCGGAAGCGCCCTCCTCGGTTGCGGTGTCCAGCACCAGAAGCGTGCGGCCTTTCTCGACGGCGAGCGTTTCGGCCGCCCGCATCAGCCGGCTCGCTATGCCCTTGCCGCGGTGTTCGACGCGGGTCATCAGCTTGGCGATCTCGGCCCGGTGCGGCTGATTATCAGGAAAGTCGAGCAGCACGGTCACGGTGCCGACCAACGCGTCGCCATACCAAGCGCCCAGCACCGCTCTTTCGCCTCTCTCTGCTGCCATCAACGAGTTGCTCCAGAAGGTTTCCGCCGCTTGCCTGGATAAGGGATGCATGAAGCTGACGGAGCCGCCGCCCGCGACCGTCTCGATCAGGAGGTCGGCCAGCCTGTCGCGTGTTTCCGCAGTCAGCGACCTGATTTCGATGGGACTCACCTGCACTTTCCCTTGCTAATCCAGACGCGCGACGCGGCGCGGCTTTCGTCTCGCCTTGATCGCGGCGATGCGATCTGTGTCTTTCGGCTGCAGATGCAGCCCGCGTTCGAGGATTTCGAGCGTGTATTCCTCATAGGTCAGGCCAAGCCGCTCGGCCTTTTCCATGCGCATCAGCATCACGTCACGGCTTGGCGCCTTCCACGCCTTGGCATGCGCTGCCTGCCAGGCCAGGAAGATGTAGGGATCGCCCTTGCCCCATGGCGGGCCCTTGTAATCATCGAGCGGCGGTCCGCCATTGTCGGAGCGCTTGGGACGTCTTGCCACGATTTCAGCCCCTGACCAGCGCAACCAGATAGTCGGCCGGCTGCGGTCCGACGGCATGGAACGTGCAGTCCGACGGCGCGCCGAGCGCCAGGCAGTCGCCGGGCTCGAGACTATGCGCCATATCACCCTCGGTGAACTCAAGTCGCCCGGAGATCAGCCACATCTGCTGCTTGATGAAGGCATAGGACGCCGCCGGGAAACTCACACTGGCGCCAGCCGGCAGTTGCACCCGGATCAATTCGAGCGGCGTGTCGGAAACCGGCGACAGATGCCGACGGACATAGCCCGTACCGGGGTCGCGCCAAACCGGCTGCTCACTCTCGCGCAGCAGGCCGCCACCTTGCTGCTCGGCGCGTGCTATCAGCGTCGACAGCGTCATGCCGAAAGCAGCGGCGATGCGCACCAGCAGCGCGGCCGTCGGGCTGGTCATGCCGCGCTCGATAGTGCTGAGCATGGCTTTGGAGACGCCGGAGCGGTTCGCCAGGTCGGCCAACGACCAGTCCCGCAAGGCTCTTTCGGCGTGGATTCGTCTGCCTATCGTGGCCGACATGTCATTCGCTATATCAGTCATTCGTCCAATATATCGAATATTTGGATTCGGAAAAGAGGCCGGCCGGTTGAATTTTCGCTGACGGGTTAACCCCTGCTACACCATCCCGCATCACGCCACCTTAACCCCGTCTGTGTAGGATCGACGCTCCACGAGAATGGGGATCGGATCGTATGTTTGTCGAGCGCGAAGCCTCCGTCGGCGAACCGACCTCGCAGGAGCGCCGCCGCGCAGAGCAGAGCGACAAGCGCATTCTCGGCAACGTCGTGCAGTGCGACGGTGCGCGCGCCACCATCAGCGCCTATGCCGACGACATCGAAGGCGCGGTCACCGGCCTGTGGACCGTCGGCAAGATGATCTCCATCAATCTCGGGACATCGCGCACCGTTGGTCTGGTCTACGAAATCGGCAAGTCGGATCGCGCCTGGAGCAATGAGGGACAAAATCCCATCGAGGTCAGCGTCGAACTAATCGGCGAAGTGCGCGACGGCGCGGAGCCCGGCGCCAAACCGGTGTTCGACCGCGGCATCACCACCTATCCTCATATCGGCGCCATAGCGCACCGCATCCGTACCCGTGACCTGCAGGCGGTCTACGACCTCGCCGGGCGTCATTCCATCACCATCGGCACGCTGTCGCAGGATGAGTCGATCGACGCCAACATCGCCATCGACGACACGCTGGCGCGCCATTTTGCCGTTGTCGGCACAACCGGCGTCGGCAAATCCACCGCCATCTCGCTGCTGCTGCGCAAATCGATCGCCGCCCGGCCCGATCTGCGAATCCTCATTCTCGATCCGCACAATGAATTCGCGGCATCCCTGCCTGAGTTCTGCGTCCGGGTCGATTCCAAGACGCTTGACCTGCCGTTCTGGATGTTCAGGCTCGAAGAATTCGCCGAAGTGCTGTTTCGCGGCCGAGAGGTCGTGCCGGAAGAAGTCGATGTCCTGCGCGACCTGATCCCCGCCGCCAAGAACCTCTATCGCAATCCCAATTCAGGCTCTTACGTGCGCCGCGGCAGCGATGCGCTGACCGCCGACACGCCGGTGCCCTACCGCATGGTCGATCTCATCAAGCAGATCGACGAGCGCATGGGCCTCCTGGAAAGCAAGAACGACCGCCCGACGCTGAAATCGCTGAAGACGCGCATCGAGTCCGCCGCGTCCGACCCGCGCTATCGCTTCATGTTCAATTCGCGACTGATCGAGGACACGATCCACGAGACGATCGGCAATATTTTCCGTGTGCCGCATCATGGCCGCCCGGTGACCTGTTTCGAGATGGCCGGCATGCCGTCCGAAGTGGTCAACTCCGTCTGTTCGGTGCTGGCGCGCCTGGCCTTCGACCTTGCGCTGTGGAGCGAGGGCCGGCTGAAGCTGCTGTTGCTGTGCGAGGAAGCGCACCGCTATATGCCGGCCGATCCGCGCCTAGGCTTCGCCCCGACAAGGCATGCACTGTCGCGCATCGCCAAGGAAGGCCGCAAATATGGCTGCTATCTCGGCGTCGTCACCCAGCGCCCGGGTGAACTCGATCCGACCATCCTGTCGCAATGCTCGACCTTCTTCGCCATGCGGCTGGCCAATGAGCAGGACCAGGCGATCATCCGCTCGGCGATCGCCGATTCCTCCGCCTCGACGCTGGCCTTCCTGTCCTCCATGGGCCAGCGCGAAGCCATCGCCTTCGGTGAAGGCGTGGCGACGACCATGCGGCTGAAGTTCGAGAAACTGGCGGAGAACCTGATCCCCGGCACCGCCAAGCGAGAGCAGGACGAGTTCTCGCAGGACGGCAACGACGTCGATCTCGCCGCCATCGTCGAGCGGCTGCGCAACGTCCCGAAACCGCAGCAGCAGATGGCCTTCGCCGAGGTCGTGGACTCCGGCCGCCAGGCCGGCGATCCCGATTACCGCAAGCCGGCCACCGCACAGCGCGTCCAGCCCGACGACGATTTCGACCTGCGCTACGGCCTCAAGCCCACAACCTTCGGCATGCGCCCGCAGAACGATTGACCTTCAGCGTAGCGACTTTTTTGCCGGCCAATTGAGAAGCCGCCGGAGCGCCAGGGCTCGGCTTCGTTGGCCCGCTTGGGTAAATCACGCCAGAAAATTCGTCAGGCTGAGTCGGTTGGTGTCGACTTCGAGAACCGGAGCGGAGCGGACATTGAGTCCGTGAGCACCGGCCTACGCCGGCCGTAGCCATAGCTGCCGCCACCACCTCATGAGTGCTTCGGCCGGCGAAGGCCGGAAGCGCAGAAGACGGCATCAAACGGCCAGCCTCACGGATTTAATGCCGGGATTTTAGGCGCAGACGCGGTTGCGGCCTTGCCTCTTCGCCTCGTAGAGCTGGCGGTCGGCGCGGCGGTAGAATTCCTCGGCCGTTTCCTTCCGATCCCAGACGGCAAGACCGACACTGGTGGTGATCTTGAGGCGGACATTGCCCGACAGCACCGACATGTTGGCAATCGCCTTGCGGATGCGTTCGGCGAACTTCCCCAACAACTCCGCGTCCATGTTGGGGGTGACAACGGCGAACTCTTCGCCGCCGAGCCGCGCCACCACGTCGTGATAGCGCGTCATGCCTTTGAGGCAATTGGCGACTGCCCTCAGCACCTCGTCGCCGACATCGTGGCCATGCGTGTCGTTGACCTGCTTGAAATGATCGAGGTCGAGGATCATCAGCCCGACGGGCTTTTCGATGCGGCGGAATTCCTCGAGATATTCCTTCAGCGCATCGTCGAAATAGCGCCGGTTCTGCATGCCGGTAAGGCCGTCGGTCAATGCCGCATGCTGCAGCGTTTCCGAGCGGGCGCTGAGCGAAACCGTCATGGCGCGCAGCTTGCCCTCTTCCGTCGCCTGCCTACGGATCAACGGGTAGATGAAGAACACGCCGAAGAACAGCGCTGTCGCCAGCAGCACCCCGGTGACAAACAGCAGCGTGTTGAGATAAGCGATCCGCTCGACCCGGGAAGTCGTATCGTGACCGACCGCGATGGACTGCAATTGACCATAGGCATAAAGCGTCACCAGGCCTGCGGCCAGGATCACGAAAATAAAGACGAAAAATGCGGATTCCGCCTTGTGGAAACGCATCTGCTCCCCGTTGGAAAAGTACCCCCCGGATCTATGGCATGCCGGCGCCTTACGGACGGTTAATCCAGACAACCGGAGCGGGAATGTTCATTCCTACTTCTGTTTCTTTAATTGTATTAGCAGCACGAAAATCAAATCACGGCTTGCAGGCCGTCGCCGGGCTGCAATCGCAGCCATTCCGGTCCCAGCTGATGGCGAAACCACGTCGTTTGCCGTTTGGCATATTGCCGCGTCGCTGCCTTGCAGCGCTCGATGGCCTGAGGAAAGCTGATGTCACCGGCCATGGCGGCCGAAAGTTCGCGAACGCCGATCGCCTTCATCGCCGGCAGCTCGGGATCGAGGCCAAGCGCCGCAAGCCGTTTGACCTCATCGAGCGCGCCGAGATCGAGCATGCGGTCGAACCTTGTTTCGATCCGCTCGACAAGGGCGGCGCGGTCCGGCTCGATAACGAAGAACCGAGCGCTGTCGCGGTCGATCAGCGGCCGGCCGCGCGCTGCCTGCCATTCGAGGATGGAGCGGCCGGATGCATCGAGCACCTCCAGCGCCCGCACGATGCGCTGGCCGTCGGTCGGCTTCAGCTGCATGGCGACCGCCGAATCCTCATGCATCAGGATGCGGTGCAGCTTGGCTGCGCCTTGCTCCTTTAACTCGTAGCGCCAGCGGTCGCGTACCTGCTGCGGAATGTCGGGCATTTCCGAAATGCCCTCGGCAAGTGCGCGAAAATAGAGCCCGGTGCCGCCGACGAAAATCACCGGACGTTCAAAGGCGGCGTCGTCGGGCTGTCGGGCGAGCGTGCCGTCATCGATCAGCTTCATCACGTCGCGCAGCCAGGCGCCGGTGGAATAGGCGGTGGAGGGATGCACATGGCCATAGAGAAAGTGCGGCGCGCGGCCGAGTTCGGCGGCGCTCGGCCGCGCCGTCAGCACATCGAGCACCGAATAGCCCTGCATGGAATCGGTGTTGACGATGACGCCGCCCTTGCGCTCGGCGAGATCGAGCGCCAGCGCCGACTTGCCGCTGGCTGTCGGCCCGGCTATCAGGATCGCGTTCTTCACGCGGCCCTCGCCCGCCTGCCCGCCCTCGCCTAGCTGCTTGGAAGTCTCGATGCCGCTCATTGCCACGCTTGTGTCCCACCCCCTCCGCCGCGCGATGTCGGCCTCGCTTGCGAATATCGCCTCACGGTCGGTCGGTGCAAGCGCTGTTCGCTGGCTGGGCGAAGGCGTCGCCTGCGATCTGGTGTTGCCCGAGGGGGCAGAAGCCGCTGAGGCAAGTGCGGCCTTGCGCACAGCACTTGGTTCAGAGCCGGTCGACGTGATCGTTCAGCAGGCCAAAAGCCGCCGCAAGACAATCCTGCTTGCCGATATGGATTCAACCATGATCGACCAGGAATGCATCGACGAACTCGCCGACGAGATCGGCGTCAAGGACCGCGTTGCCGCCATCACGGCACGCTCGATGAACGGCGAGATCGCTTTCGAGCCGGCGCTGCGTGAACGCGTGGCGCTGCTGAAAGGCCTCGATGCCGCCGTCGTCGACCGCATCATCGCGAACCGCCTGACGCTGGCGTCGGGCGGCCGCGCTCTGGTGCAGACGATGCGCGCCAATGGCGCCTGGACGGCGCTTGTCTCCGGCGGCTTCGACGTCTTCACCAGCCGTGTCGCCGCCATGCTCGGCTTCGAGGAAAACCGTGCCAACCGCCTGATCGAGGAGAACGGGCGCTTTGCCGGCCTGGTCGCCGAGCCGATCCTCGGCCGCGCCGCCAAGGCCGATGCGCTGAACGATATCTCGGCCCGCCTCGGCCTGACGCCATTCGATGCGATTGCGGTCGGCGACGGCGCCAACGACCTCGACATGATCCGCCTGGCCGGCACCGGTGTCGCACTCCACGCCAAGCCGGCCGTTGCTGCCGAAGCCAAGGTCCGCATCGACCATGGCGATCTCACCGCGCTGCTTTATCTCCAGGGCTACCGCCAGGAAGAGTTCGCCCAATGAAACCGATGCGCACCGAGCGCCTCATCCTGCGCAACTGGGAAGACCGCGATCGCGAACTCTTCCACCGCATCAATTCGGACGAGCGGGTGATGGAATTCTTTCCGTTCCGCCGCGACCGCGCCGAGACGGATGCCAAGATGGACGAGTTTCGGGGCTGGATCGCCGAGGACGGCTTTGGTTTTGCCGCCGCCGAGATCGCCGCGACTGGGGAATGCATCGGCTTCGTCGGTCTCTTAAAGACCGATCACGTGCCGTCCCTGCCTTCCGATACGATCGAGATCGGCTGGCGGTTGGCGCCGGAATTCTGGCGCAAGGGCTATGTCACGGAGGCCTCCGAAGCCTGGCTCGCCTTTGGCTTCGAAACGCTTGACCGCGACGAGATCGTCTCCTTCGCCGTCGCGGCCAACCGCCGCTCGACGGCCGTGATGGAGCGTCTTGGCATGAGCCCTGACCCGGCTCGCGATTTCGACCACCCATCCATCCCTGACAGCCACCCGCACCTCAAGCGGCATGTCCTCTACAAACTGTCGCGCACGGACTGGCAGGCACGAAAAAGGGCGGCTCGCTAGCCGCCCTTTCCCTGAAGACAATCGGTTATGGGGCTTTCCGGACTCAATCCATCCGGATCGTCACGAAGCGCAACTCGCCTGTCTTGGACGCCAGCATCAAGAGCGCATTCTTGCGGCCCTGCTCCTTCAGCGCGCCGATCCGGTCCATCACGTCCTTCGGGGTCGCGACCGATTCCTGGGCGATTTCGGTGATCACCTCGCCGGCCTGGATGCCGCGCTCGGCGGCGGCCGAATCCTTGGTGACGTCGGTGATGACGACGCCGGAGACGTCGGCCGCGATGCCGAATTTTTTCCGTGTGTCGTCATTGAGCTCGCCGACGGTCATGCCGAGCACCGAGGCCGTGGAGACCGCGGGCGCCTTGTCGCCGCCCTTGTCCTCATCGGTAGTGCCGTCCTCACCGGCAGCGACCTTCTCGCCGTCCTCAAGCCGGCCGAGCGTCACCTTCACCGTCTGCTCGACCCCCTTGCGCACGATGATTACGTCGACCGCCTTGCCGACCGGGCTTTCCGCCACGACCCGCGGCAGGTCGCGCATTTCATGGATGTCCTTGCCATCGAACTTGATGATGACGTCGCCGGCGAGAATTGTGCCGTTGTCGACCGGTCCGCCCTTGATGACGCCGGCCACCAGCGCGCCCTTGGCGGTCGCCATGCCGAGGCTCTCGGCGATGTCGTCGGTCACCGGCTGGATGCGCACGCCGAGCCAGCCGCGACGGGTCTCGCCGAACTGGCGCAGCTGGTCGACGACGCCCGAGGCAAGCTGCGAGGGGATGGAGAAACCGATGCCGATCGAGCCGCCCGACGGCGAGATGATCGCCGTGTTGATACCGATGACCTCGCCCAGGCTGTTGAACAGCGGCCCGCCGGAATTGCCGCGGTTGATGGCGGCGTCGGTCTGGATGAAGTCGTCGTAGGGGCCGGAATTGATGTCGCGGTTGCGGGCCGAGACGATGCCGACCGTCACCGTGCCGCCAAGGCCGAACGGATTGCCGATCGCCATCACCCAGTCGCCGACGCGCATCTTGTTGGAATCGCCGAACTTCACCGCCGTCAGCTTGTGGCCCTTCGGGTCGACCTTGAGCACCGCCACGTCGGTCTTGGTGTCGGTGCCGACCAGCGTCGCCTTGAGCGTCACGCCGTCGGAGAAATTCACCTCGATATCGTCTGCATCGGCGATGACGTGGTTGTTGGTGACGACAATGCCTTGCTCGGCGTCGACTACGAAGCCGGAGCCCAGCGACTGCACCTTTTGCGCGCCGCCATCCTTGTCGCCGCCACGGTTCTTGAAGAAGTCGTCGAAGAAATCCTGGAACGGCGAACCCTCCGGCAGCTGCGGCATCGGCACCGCGCCCGGACCTTCCGTGCCCTTCACGGTCTGCGAGGTCGAGATGTTGACCACCGCACCGAGCAGGCCTTCGGCGAGGTCGGCAACCGAAGCCGGTCCGTCCGCGGCCACCGTCGGCGTCACGAAAGCCGGAACGGCAAGCGCGCCGACCATAAGTGCCGCAGCACCTGCGATGAACGTCCGCCGCGCCGCGCGCAGAAGGGTGTTGGATGTCATCGAAAGCCTCCCGGATTGCTGAAAAGAAAAAGCGCTTCGGCAAAACGCCGCGTCGCGTCATGTTGGCAAGAAATACGGCACGTTTGCGGCTATGGCCACATCAGGAGGAGAAATCCTCCGTTACACCTTCTAGAACGGTTGGCCGTCTCGCGGAAACGGCGAACCGTTCAATCTCTTTGCTTTTACGCAATTCCGGACGGAAACCGCTCACACTTTTCCTGGAATTGGTTAGATCAGCGGTCCTCAGCCACGCACCAACCAGACGATGCCGACGCCAATGGCGATCGCCACCAGCCCGACGATGCGCAGCGCAATTTCCGGCGTCGACAGCACTTCGCCGGCAAGGCGTTTGGCAAGGCCGGGAAAGCCGCCATAGACCAGACCCTCTACGACGAGGACCAGGCCTATGGCCGCAAGGAAATCCTGCACCGCCCTACTGGGCGGGTGCAGGTTGTGCAGCCGGCGCGGCAGGTGCCGTCGCCGGCGCGGCAGGTGCCGTCGCCGGAGCCGCAGGCGCCGCCGGCTCCGTGTCCGTCCCGTCCGGATTGCGGAAGAAGCGGAAGAACTCCGAGTTCGGCGAAAGCACCATCGTCGTCCCGGAGTTGTCCAGCGCCGTGCCATAGGCATTCATCGACCGGTAGAAGTCGAAGAACGCCGGATCGCGTTTGTAGGCGTCGGCAAAGGTCGCGCTGCGCTGGGCTTCACCTTCACCACGCAGGATTTCCGATTCCTTGCGCGCTTCGGCGACGATTTCCACCACTTCGCGGTCGGCGCGGGCGGTGATGCGCTGCGCGGCCTCTTTGCCGCGTGCCCTCAGCCGTTCGGCCTCGGCCAAACGTTCGGCCTTCATGCGGTCGAAGGTCTGCTGCGAAACCTCGGCCGTCAGATCGGTTCGGCGGATGCGCACATCCTCGATCTGCAGGCCGAGCGAGGTGGCGTCGGGCCGAAGCTGATCGCGCACTTCGCGCATCATCACGGCCCGCTCTTCCGAAAGCGCCGCCTCGAAGTCGCGCAGACCGTAGACACGGCGCAGCGCCGCATCGAGACGCGTCCTCAGTCGTGCTTCGGCCAGTGTGATCTGACCGGACACGGCTGAGCGGAACACGCGCGGATCCGAGATGCGGTACGCGATGAAAGCGTCGACCTCGTAGAACTTGCCGCCCGAAACCTGGACGCGGATGTTGTCGAGATCGAAGCGCAGCACCCTGTTTTCGATCAATTGCACGCTGTCGGCGTCGAAGAAGGCGAAAGGCGCCTTGAAATAGATGCCGGGTTCATTCTTCACGTCGACGATCTCGCCGAACCGCAGCACGAGCGCCTGCTGGCGCGCGTTGACCACGAAGACCGAGGAGTAGAGCAGGAACAGAAGCACGGCCGCGATGACCGCGATGATGGGAAGACGATTGGCCATCACTGGGCTCCTCCCGTCGTCGCAGGCGGCGGCGCCTTCGGCTGCAGTGCCGGCAGCGGCAGATAGGGAACGACCCCTTGCCCATTGCCCTGTTCGACGATGACCTTGTTGGAATCCTTCAGCACCTTCTCCATCGTTTCCAGATAAAGCCGCTGGCGCGTCACGTCGGGCGCCTTAGCGTATTCGTCATAGACCGAGATGAAGCGCTGCGCCTCACCTTCGGCTTCCTGGACGACACGGTTCTTGTAGGCTGCCGCGTCCTCGCGGATCTGCGCCGCGGCGCCACGCGCCTGGCCGAGCTTCTGGTTGGAATACTGGTTGGCCTGCTCGACGAACTTGTCTTCGTCCTGCTCGGCGCGCTGCACTTCGTCGAAGGCATCGGCAACTTCACGCGGCGGCGCCGCGTCCTCGATCGAAACCGCGTTGACGTTCAGGCCGGCCTTGTAGCCGTCCAGCGTCGTCTGAATGATTTCACGCACCGAGGCGGCGATGCCCTGGCGATCGTCCCGGAAGATGTCCTGGGCCGGTCGCCGGCCGACCGCTTCGCGCATGGCGCTCTCTGCGACCTGCTGCAGCATGCCTTCTGGGTCGGAGACGTCGAACAGATAGGCCCGGGGATCGGAGACCTGGTAGGCCACCGAAAACTGGACGTTGACGATGTTCTGGTCGCCGGTAAGCATCAGCCCCGACGAGTTGCCGCTCGTCGCGCCGCCACCACCGATATCGACGAGTTGTTCGGCGATGTTGGCCGTCTCGACGGTTTCGACCGGCCACCAATGGAAATGCAGACCCGGCTGCGACAGCTCCGCCTTCGGCTTGCCGAAGCGCAGCTCGACCGCAACCTCGTCCGGCTGCACGGTGTAGACCGCCTTGAACGCCCACAGCACGATCAGAGCCGCTGCGATCAGCGCAAAGACGGCCGGGCTGGCGCCGCCGCCACCGGGCAGCGCGCGCCGCAGCCGGTCCTGGCCGCGGCGGATGATGTCTTCGAGATCGGGAGGTGACCCCGGCGGGCCGCTAGGCCCCTTCGGTCCCTGCCCCCAGGGTCCCTGATTGTTGCCGCCGCCGCCCCATGGGCCGCCGCCGCCGCTCTTGTCGTTCCAGGGCATGAATGTCCTTTCGCTTGGGATTCCCTCAGCGCCGACGTTGCGGCGCAAAATCCAGTTGTTCTTCTATAGGGACGCAGCGATGCGCTTTCAACGCGATCCGCTGCCGAGCATGTCCGTTTTGGACGTTCGCGACCCTTTTATCGTCTCAATGCACGCCGCGGCGTCGCTCGTAAACCGAATAGCGCGTCGCATGGCTGTCCTTTTCACCGGCCGGAACGTCCTGAGCGCTGACAAGGCGCCACAAATCCGGATCGATGTCGGGAAAATGCGCGTCGCCATCGACCGCCGCCAGCACATGGGTGACGTGCAGCCGGTCTGCCAGCGGCAGCGCCTGCGCATAGATCTCGCCGCCGCCGATGATGCAGATTTCGTCGACGCCGGCCATGCAACGCCCGCGCACCGTGGCCAGCTGGATAGCTGCCTCCAGCGAGTGCGCCACCTCTATGCCCTCGGCGCGCCAGGCCTTGTCGCGGGTCACCACGATGTTCAATCGGCCCGGCAGCGGCCGGCCGATGCCTTCATAAGTCTTGCGGCCCATGATGACGGGCTTGCCCATCGTATCGGCCTTGAAGCGCTTGAGATCGGTGGACAGCCGCCACGGCAAGCCGCCGTCGCGCCCGATGACGCCGTTCTGCGCGATGGCGACATAGATTGCGACGTCCATCAGTTGGCTTCCCCGGCGCCGTCATCCGACGGCTCCAAGAGCAATATGTCGATGTTGTGCTCGGGATAGAAATCCTGCGCCTTCGTCTCGAAGGTCGTCGGCCCGACCTTCTTCACATTGTCGCTGCAAAACGAGATCAGCGCTTTCGGATTGCCCTTGTCGACGGTTAGCTTGAACTTGCCAATGCTGCCATTGGCCCAGTTGCCGCCGGTGGTCAGGATATAGGCAATGCGATTCTCGTAAAAATGCGGATAACCGTCAGCCTTGGCGGCCTGCCGCACCGCATTCTCGAAGCTGTCGTCCATGCAGTAGCGGGTCTTGTAGGTCGTGTACTGGCCGCCCTCGGAGAACTTGCCGTCATAGAAGAAACTGACCGATGACGTGCCACCGACGCTCGGTTTGTAGCGGTGCGAGACGTGGACATCCTTGTTGGCCGGAAAGGTCGCGCGCCACCAATAGGTCGAGCGCAACTGCCACCACGGCGTATAGACCTTTTTCGCCTCGGTACCGTCGCTGCCCGTATCCTCGATGATGATGCCGCGGTTTTCCCAATCCTCGGCGACCGTTTTCGGCAGCTTCGCCAGGGCCGCCTTGGCCGCATCGCCGAACGGATTGAACGGCACGTTCTGCGCCTTCAGATCGGCGCCGATATCGATGCCGACAGCGAACACTATCTGCTCGAGCTGCGGCTTTGCCGGCGCGCCATCGATCGTCACCTCGAAGCCAAGGAAATTGTTGCTCTGGTTTTCCGGGATGGCCGGCATTTCCTCCGGATTGCCTTCGATGTCCGGCAGCGGAAAAGCGACGATGGCATTTACATCCTTGTCGGTGTTGTTGTGGAAGACGTAGTCAACCGTGATCTTTTCCGGCGAGATATAGAGGTCCTCGCTTTGCATCGACACCGCGTCGCTACGCGACAGGATCAGGCCACCTGTGCCGAGTTCGGCGGTCGTATCATTGGCCAGCGCGGGCACGGCTAAAAGCGCCAGCGCTACGGACAGAACATATTGCAACATCGAAGCCCCTCGCCAAGAATGCCGCGACCCTAGCCGTTTCAGTGTGGCGTTTCAAAGCCTTCCGTCTCCCAGCAGGACGCCACAGTGTCGGGACACGCCAATCGGCGGTCTGGACTAACAGGTTTCGATCGGGCAGGAGTTCGCGTCATGCGCAAGCTTCTCGTCATCGGCATCGGCGCCGGCAATCCCGACCATATGACCGTGCAGGCCATATCAGGCCTAAACCGGGCGGACGTCCTGTTTATCCCCGACAAGGGGGCGAAGAAGAACGACCTTGCCGAATTGCGCCGCCATATCTGCGACCGTTTCGTCAGCAATCCGAAATCGCGCCGCGTCGAGTTCGACGTGCCGGTGCGCGCCGAGCCGGCGCCTTCCTATCGCTCGACCGTCGATGACTGGCACGAGGCCATCGCCCAGATTTATGAGAGCCTGGTCCGCGACGACCTTGCCGAGGACGGCTGCGGCGCCTTCCTGATCTGGGGCGACCCCTCGCTCTATGACAGCGCGCTGCGCATCCTCGCGCGCGTACGACTGAGGGGCAATGTCGCATTCGAACTGGAGGTCATTCCCGGCATCACCGCCGTCCAGGCGCTAGCCGCCGGCCACAAGATGGCGCTGAACCGCATCGGCGACCCCGTGCTGATCACCACCGGCCGCCGCCTCGCCGAACAAGGCATGCCGCACAATGCCGGCAGCGCCGTGGTCATGCTCGACGGCAAATGCGCCTTCAACACGCTGGCAGACAAGGATCTGATCATCCATTGGGGCGCCTATCTCGGCACACCGGACGAGATCATCGTTTCCGGTCGCCTGGGTGATGTCGGCGAGGAGATTGAGAGGACGAGAGAAGAAGCCCGGAAAAGAAAGGGCTGGATCATGGACACGTATCTGCTGCGTAAAGCAGGAGAGCCCGAGGAATAGCGCGCTCAAAGGTCGAGTTCCTTCGCGCCCCCCTCTGTCCTGCCGGACATCTCCCCCTCTAGTGGGGAGATTGGCCGTCACGGAGGATTTCGCCAATCGCCTAACAGATTAGCGCCCGTCTACGGGCTAGCTGATCTCCCCCCTTGCGGGGGAGATGTCCGGCAGGACAGAGGGGGGTGTGACGGATCGCAAGCTTCAACCCTCACCCAGCATCAATCTCCGCCTGCAAGGCGTCCATATGCGTGGCCGCCGCTGCCGCCGCAGCGCGCTCGATAGCGCGAAAACGGCTGACAACTGCAAGGCCAACTGAGGTCAGCTGTGCGCCGCCGCCCTTTTTGCCGCCGGTCTGCGCCGCGACCAGTGGCTTGCCGAACACACGGTTCATATCTTCCACCAGATCCCAGGCGTGCTTGTAGGACATCTCCATGCCGCGTGCCGCAGCCGAGATCGAGCCGAAAGTGGCGATCTGCTCCAGCAATTCGATCTTGCCCGGACCTATGCGCCCGTCCGGATCGAGATTTATCCGCAGGCTCAGCGACGGCATCTCTTGTCCTCCACAGTCACACTAGCCCCTCTCGACCCATAGCGCTATTCCAAAACGATATAGCGGCTATCAGCCATCCGCTTCGGCCGGCAGCCCGGCGCCGGTGTTGGCACGGTCGAAACTGACCGTCTTGATCACCGCGAACACCTTGCCGCCGAGATGAAGTTTCAGCACCTGCCTGGATTGTTCGGTAATGCGGGCAAGCACGGTTGCGCCATTGCAGTCGACGCCGATTTCGACCGTCGGACCCTCGCCCGGACCGATTGCGACGATGGTGCCCGGCAGGATGTTGAGCGCACTGAGACCTTTCGGCAGTTCGGTGGCGATCATCACGTCGCGGGCGCGGATGCGGATGCGCACAGGCGCGCCGACCGAGACCGCCAGAAGCGGCACCCGGATTTCGCCCGCCGCCGAGCCGAGCACGGTCATCCCGAAGATCTCATCATGGCGCAGCACCTTGGTGTCGAGAACCGCGCCGCCCTCGCCGCGTTCCTCGGCCGGCAGCAATTCGAGCCGTTGCATGATCGCGCCGGTCGGGCCTGAGGCAGCGACCTTGCCTTGCGCCATCACCACCACGTCGCTGGCCAGCCGCGCCACCTCGGCGACGGAGTGGCTGACATATACGATGGGCAGCTTGGTCTCGTCGCGCAGCCGCTCGATATAGGGCAGGATCTCGGCTTTGCGCGCATCGTCGAGCGAGGCCAGCGGCTCGTCCATCAACAGCAGTTTCGGGCTGGCAAGCAGCGCCCGGCCGATCGCCACGCGCTGCTTCTCGCCGCCCGAGAGCTTTGCCGGTCGCCGGTCGAGCAGAGGACCGATGCCGAGCAGTTCGACGACCGCGTCGACATCCGCATAGCGCTCCGCCGGTGGCGTGAACCAGCGGCCATAGCGCAGATTGCCGGCCACGCTCATATGCGGAAACAGCCGCGCGTCCTGGAACACCATGCCGATCCGGCGCTTGTGCTTCGGCACGAAAATGCCGGCATCGGTGTCGACCAGCACACAGCCGTCGACCGCGATACGGCCCTTGGTCGGCCGGATCAGGCCGGCGATCACGTTGATCAGCGTCGTCTTGCCGGAGCCCGATGGCCCGAACAGCGCCGTCAGCCGCCCGGCGCTTTCGAAACGCGCGTCGACGGCGAAACCGCCGAGCCGATGGCTGATGTCCACCAGCACGCTCATTCGATGTCCATCCGCCGGCCGACGCGCCGCGCCAGCACTTCCGAGGCGACCAATGCGGCCATCGAGATGACGATGGAGATCAGCGTCAGCCTGAGCGCCCCGTCATCGCCGCCAGGCACCTGCGTGAAGGTGTAGATCGCCGAAGGCAGCGTCTGCGTCTCGTTGGGAATGTTGGAGACGAAGGTGATGGTGGCGCCGAACTCGCCCATCGCCTTGGCGAAGGACAGGATCGAGCCGGCGATCAGCCCGGGCAGGATCAGCGGCAGCGTGATGGTGGCGAAGACCCAAATCGGGTTGGCGCCGAGCGTTCCCGCCGCTGCCTCCATTTTGCGGTCGACCGCCTCGATCGACAGCCGGATCGCCCGCACCATCAGGGGAAAGCCCATGATACCGCAGGCCAGTGCGGCGCCGGTCCAGCGAAACGAGAAGACGATGCCGAAATGCTCGGCCAGGAACGCTCCCGCCGGCCCGCGCCGGCCGAAGGTAAGCAGCAAGAGATAACCTGTCACCACCGGCGGCAGGATCAACGGCAGGTGAACCACACCGTTGAGCAGCGTCTTGCCCCAGAATTTTCCGCGGGCCAGCAAAAGCGCCATCAAGATGCCGGGCGGCAGGCTGAACAGCATCGCCACCGTCGCCACCTTGATCGACAGCCGGACCGCATTCCATTCGTCGGGAGTAAGGTCCAGCAGCCAGTTCATGCGTCAGCCGCTACCTTAATTGCTCGGCGTGAGCACGGTGAAACCCTGATCCCTAAACAGCTCCACCGCCTTGGCGGACTGCAGGCACTTCAGGAAAGCCGGGGTATCCTTGTCCTTCGAATCGGTGGTCTGGGCAACCGGATAGATGATCGGCGGGTGCGAATCCTCCGGGAAGGTGCCGACCACCTTGACTCCCTTGTCGGCATGCGCGTCGGTGGCATAGACGATGCCGAGCGCGGCCTCGCCCGTTGAAACCAGCTTCAGCGCGGCGCGCACATTCTCGGCCTGCGCCACCTTGCCTTCGACCGACGACCAGACGCCGAGCGATTCAAGTGCCGCCTTGCCATACTTGCCGGCCGGCACCGCCTTGACGTCGCCCATGGCGAGCTTGCCGTCGCTGATCAGCTTGGCGAGGTCGAAGCCTTTCTCGATCCTGGTTTCGACCTTGGAATCCTTCGGCGCCACCAGCACGATCTGGTTGCCGAGCAGTTTCACCTCGGTGTCCGGCTTGGTCAGTTTCTTGTCGGAGAGATATTTCATCCAGTCGAGGTCGGCCGAGATGAACACATCGGCGGGCGCCCCGCTTTCGATCTGCTTGGCCAGCGCCGAGCTCGCGGCGTAGGAGACGGTCGCCGCTTCACCGACATCGGCTTCGCAGGCCTTGGTGACGGCGTCGAGCCCGTCCTTGAGGCTGGCTGCGGCAAACACGATCACCTTGTCTCCCGCGTGAGCCGCCGGCATCACGGCCATCAGAGCTACGGCAAAGCCGCCAATCGCGATTGCCCTCATACCAAAACCTTTGTGCCCCAACATGAAAACTCTCCCTGGGCTTGAAATCTGCTGGCTCACTCCTGCCGACCGATATATCTGGATGAATATAACAAGGGAAGGCCGCCTCCTGCGAAAGCGTATGTTCGGCATCGATTGTTCTGGTTTGGACGTGCACCGAAACCCGGAAAGGAACTCCGATGAAGATCAGCGCCCGCAACATCCTCAAGGGAACGATCGTCGAGATCGTCAAAGCACCTCGCCTGTCCGCGGTGATGTCGCCGGCTCCGTCGTCACGCTTCGATCACCAACGAGGCCTTTGCCGATCTCAAGCTCGAAAAAGGCAAGCAGCCTATGCCATGATCAAGGCAACCGACGTCATGGTCGACATCGATTGAGGGTCGGAATTGATTGACGGTGGACGGATCAGACCGCGATCGGCGCCTTGATCGACGCGTCGGCAAAATAGTTTTCCAGCCGGAAATCCTCGAAGCGGAAGGCGAACAGGTCCTTCACCTCCGGATTGATCCACAGCGTCGGCAGCGCCTTGGGTGTGCGCCGCAATTGCTCGCGCGCCTGCTCGAAATGGTTGGAATAGAGATGCGCATCGCCCAGCGTATGGACGAACTCGCCGGGCTTCAGCCCGGTCACCTGCGCCACCATCAGGGTCAGCAGCGCGTAGGAAGCGATGTTGAAGGGTACGCCGAGAAAAATGTCGGCCGAGCGCTGGTAGAGCTGGCAGGACAGCTTGCCGTCCGAGACGTAGAACTGGAACAGGCAGTGGCAGGGCGGCAGCGCCATCGCCTCCACTTCGGCCGGGTTCCACGCCGAAACGATCAGCCGGCGTGAATTCGGATTCCTGCGTATCTCCTTCAGAACATTGGCAATCTGGTCGATCGACCCGCCATGGCCATCCGGCCAGGAGCGCCACTGCTTGCCATAGACCGGGCCGAGATCGCCATTCTCGTCGGCCCATTCGTCCCAGATCGAAACGCCATGATCTCTAAGGTATTTGATGTTGGTGTCGCCGGCCAGGAACCACAGGAGTTCATGGATGATCGACTTCAGATGCAGCTTCTTGGTGGTGGTGACGGGAAAGCCGCGCGACAGGTCGAAGCGCATCTGGTACCCGAACACCCCACGCGTGCCGGTGCCCGTGCGGTCGCCACGGTCGGCGCCATTGTCCAGCACATGCTGCAAAAGGTCGAGATACTGGCGCATCGGCTTCGCCTCGATTCGGGGTTACCGCCATCATAACCGACTGGCCGCCGGCCGAACACAGCAAAAGGACCAGAACGCGGCTTGCCCCATCACTCTTCAAGGGTTAGCGCTGCCCCTCACCTGCCTGCCGGCATCCTCTCCCCGTATAGGGACGGGGAGAGGGGCGCTGTGATCAGCGGTTTCGCCAATCACAAGCGTTCGAGAGAGAGAGAGAGAGAGAGAGCCAAGGCTGCGGTCGGCCCTTTCTCCCCGTCACTATACGGGGAGAAATGCCCGGCAGGGCAATGAGGGGCGGTGCTGACCTCCGGTGAGGAGCAAAATCAAACGCGCGCTCTGCCTATCGGCAATAATCTCTACAAAGAGCCGAGCTTGCCCAGATCCTTGGCGACCAGATAGTAGAAAGTCACGCGGCTCTTGGAGCTGTCGGCGGCCAACGCCTTGCAGGTCTTCTCGATCGCTGAGTCGGCTTTCGCCCCGTCGGTCACGCGGAGTTTCTTGGCAACCCAGTTGGTCTTGACGCGCTCCAATTCCTTGGGGTCGGTGCAGGATACCAGCGAGGAATCGCGGTTGCGCAGCGCGATGCCCAGATGTTTCACAATCTTGGCAACCACATCGGCATTTGCGGCGGCGTCGTATTTCTTCACGTCTGCGAGATAATCGGCCATCAAATTTCCCCATGTCGGCGCCACGGGATCCGATCGATGAGGGCTGTGGCGCGCTGCCGCAACTTGTGCGCTCGGTCGATACTCCTCACCATCGCAAAGCTTCGGTTGAGACCGCGCGCGAGTCAACCCTCGGCGCCGCAGTTTGGTGCGGCCAAGAAGTGTCATTGCGGCCTTTCATTTTGTGCGCCCGCCCCCTATATTCGTTTTGTCGGCTTGACCGACTATGGCGATAAATGGGCGATGTAATAAGCCGTTCGGACCCGGGGGCGGTACCCGGCGCCTCCACCAAGAACCGCTCTGTGATCAGAGCGGCTGTTGCTGGGGGCGAAATAGGATCGACGAAGGTGTAAAGATCGTACTTTTGCCCGGCATGGTACCACCGTCATCGGGCTAAACCTGTAGTTGCAAATGACAACTATGCGGAAGCACGTCTCGCCGCGTAAGCGGTGCGATAGCTTCAAATCAAGCCCTAGAGGTTCGCACTTCTAGGCGGGGTTCGGAGGTACCTGGCAACAGAAACCTCCACTTCTCCCCTCCTCGATATCGTACGCTCAATGCCGGCTGCCGCTGGCCGGATTTCGCATGACGATGGGCCGCGAAGCCTACACCAAATTGAGCCATGAGCTGGTGCAATTTGCCGCTGGCGTCGGTCGAAGGCCGTGGTTCTGGCCGGGGCCGGATTACCCCAGACGTGAAAAAGGCCGGGATGACCCGGCCTTTCCGGTCGATTGCGGTCAGCTTACTCGGCCGGCGCTTCAACGGCTTCGCGCGAGCGGCCGAGCGTCAGTTTGGCCAGCGTGAACGAGATTACGGCGCAGAGCGTGATGCCGGCCACCATGGGCAGCGGGGTGCCGTCGAAGAAGATGCCGGCGACGCCCATCGCCAGCGCACCGATGGCGAAGTGCAGCGTGCCCATCAGCGCCGAGGCCGTGCCGGCGATCTCGCCATGCTCTTCCATGGCCAGCACCGACGTCGTCGGGATGACCAGGCCGAGGAAGCCGTAGCCGACGAACAGCAGTGCCGCCATAACATCGAGCCGGTCGACGCCGGCCGCCATGACTGCGAACAGCACAACCATCGTCGTGGCATAGCCGGTTACCGCCACCCAGACGACGCGCTTCAGCCCGAAGCGCTCCGACAGCATCCCCGTCAGCTGCGACATGCCGATGAAGGCCACCGCATTGATCGAGAAGAACACGCTGTAGACGGAAGGCGACAGCCCGTAATGGTCGATCAGGATGAAGGACGAACTCGAGAGGTAGACGAAGAAGCTGGCGATGCCGAAGCCGGCGATCGCCACCAGGCCGAGGAAATTGCGGTCACCCATGAGGAAGCGATAGCCGGCGAGTGCGGTTCCGAAGGAGGAACCGACGCGTTCTTCCGCCGGCCGCGTCTCCTTCAGCGAGGTCGCCAGCAGAATGGTGGCCAGCAGGGCCGCGCCCGTCACCGTCCAGAATACGGCGCGCCAGCCGAAATTCTCGATGATCTGGCTGCCGGTCAGCGGCGCCAGGATCGGCGACACCGAAAACACCAGCATCAGCAGCGACATCAGCTTGGCGGCTTCGGTGCCGGTGTGCAGGTCGCGCACGATGGCGCGCGGCACCGCCATGCCGGCGCTGGCGCCCAGTCCCTGCAGAAAGCGGAAGGCGATCAGCCATTCGATGGTCGGGCTCATGGCCGAACCGATACCGCCGACCATGAACAGCGCAAGGCCGCCGTAAAGCGGCAGCTTGCGGCCGACCATGTCGGAGATCGGTCCGACGACGATCTGGCCGAAGCCCATCGACAGGAAGAAGATCAAAAGGCTCATCTGAACGGCGGCGGTGCCGGCATGCAGATCCTCGCCGATCGAAGGCAACGCCGGCAGATACATGTCGATGGCGAAGGGGCCGATAGCGGACAACAGGCCGAGCACGACCGCGATGCGGAGGAATTTGGGACTCATGATAAAGGCTTCTTTCAAGTCTGGTTGGCGCCGCCAACGCGACGACTAACCCTAGGACGTTCCATCCCGTTGAAATCCGACGGCTCAGAGCGAGATTATTCGTCTCTACGGAGCGAATTCCCATTTATTGTGTCCACAAATTTAGACAGCCTTGTC
Organism: Mesorhizobium sp. M0016; assembly: GCF_040324035.1. Classification (NCBI taxonomy): domain Bacteria; kingdom Pseudomonadati; phylum Pseudomonadota; class Alphaproteobacteria; order Hyphomicrobiales; family Phyllobacteriaceae; genus Mesorhizobium; species Mesorhizobium sp. M0016. The sequence goes on from NZ_JAMYVM010000017.1 coordinate 127,957, forward strand.
TAATTCGTCAATCACCTCTATATAGATTTCTATGAAGCTTGCCGTTTCTCCTGACATTTTCCCGCCACGCGGCCACGAGGCCAAGCGTATGTCGATCATCGATGCGGCGGCTTCGGTCTTCTGCCGGGAAGGCTTTGCCGGCGCCAATATCGACCTGATCGCGGTGGAGGCCGGCGTGTCGCGCCAGACCATCTACAATCACCACCGCGACAAGGAAAAGCTCTTCATGGCTGTGGTGCGCGATCTGACGGAGCGCTGCAATGCCGGCATCTTCGCCACCTTCGCCTCTTTCCCAGACCAGCCGAAGGATCTGGAAGCCGACCTGATCGGCTTTGCCGTGCGCATGAATCAGAACTGCATCTGCAACCGCGACGGACGCTTCCTGCGCAAGCTGATCCAGACCGAAGGCGAGCGCTATCCCGAGCTCTTCGCCGAATGGCGCGACCAGGGGCCGAGCCGGACCTGGCCCGCACTTGCCGCCCGTTTTGCCCGCCTCGCCCATGCCGGCCATCTCGCGGTCGACGATCCCGATGTCGCCGCACGCCAGTTCCTGGCGCTAGCCAACGCCGAACTGCAGACCACCTTCATGCTAGGCAGCATGCCGTCGGAAGACGAAGTGTTGCAATCCGCCACCCACGGCGTGCGCACATTCCTGCGCGCCTTCGGCAAGCGCAGATCAGCGGCAGCGGTGGAAAAACAGCTGGCCAGCGCCTGAACGCCAAAGCAGGCGATCAAATCGTCCGTTACGGGCTTCGCTTCGGCGCATCAGCGATCTATATCCGGTTTACGCCGCGCTCAAGCTTGATTACAGCTATGCGGACGATTCAACGGAACCCGACCAGCACATGGCCGACGACCACATCCGCTACGACATTCTGGCCCAGGAGGCATTGCGCGGCGTCATGCGCAAGGTCCTGGCCGAAGTCGCGCGCACCGGCCTTCCCGGCAATCATCATTTCTTCATCACATTCCTGACCGGCGCGCCGGGCGTGCGGGTGTCCTCCAGGCTGCGCGAGCGCTATCCCGAACAGATGACCATCGTCATCCAGTTCCAGTATTGGGACCTCAAGGTGACCGATACCGGCTTCGAGGTCGGGCTGTCCTTCTCCGACGTGCCGGAGAAGCTGGAAATTCCGTTCTCGGCCGTACGCGGCTTCTACGACCCATCGGTCAATTTCGAACTCGAATTCGACGTCAAGACCGACGTCCCGGCGGAAGACGATGCAGCCGCCCAGCCGGCTGCCGAGCCTTTGGCTATCGTCTCCGAGAAAAAGCCGAAGGCCGAGAAGAAGGCAGCTGCCACTGAGGCGGAGAAAAAGCCCGCCGTGGCCGATGCCGCCGCCGGCAAGGGCGCCGACGTCGTGTCGCTCGACGCCTTCCGCAAGAAGTAGCGGGACGGTCGGCGCGACATGGGCGAAATCGTCAACCTTCGCCAGGTCCGCAAGCAGAAGGCGCGCACCGAAAAGGAAAAGCTCGCCGGCGAGAACCGCGCTCTGCACGGCCGTTCCAAAGCCGAAAGAACTCGTGACCGTCTGACATCGGACAAGGCCGAAAAATTCGTCGCCGGCCACCGCCGCGAACGCCCGGAAGACCAGGGCGATTGATGGACCGCCTGCGGTGAGCCCGGTCGAAAAACGCTCCGTGACCATCCGCGGCCATCGCACCAGCTATTCCCTCGAAAAACCCTTTTATGACGATCTCGTCACTATTGCCGCCGCGCGCAAGCTGACCCTTGCTGCCCTGGTCGCGGAGATCGACGAGACAAGACCGCGCGATGCCAATCTGTCCTCGGCGCTCAGGCTCCACGTGCTGGACTGGGCCAAGCGCGACGCCAGAACTTCTTAGGCCTTTATGACCGCATCCTGTTTCTTGCGGCGGGTGCCAAATCCCAGCAGCGTCGAGCGATCGCGTTCCTCGGCAAGCTTCTTCGACCGGACGCGCATCAGATCTTTCCAGCCGACATAGCCGACCAGCCGCGCGTCCTCGCGCGCGACAACCGGCAGATGCGAGACATTGGCCATCAGCAGCTTGTCGGAAAGACCCTCGAGATACTCGTCCGGATAGGCAAGCGTGAGCTTGCCGCCGTCAAGCAATTCGCCAAGCGTCGTGGTGCGGTGCTTGCCCGCGCGCCTCCAGCGCAGGATCGCCGGCGGATCGATGACGCCAAGCACCTGGCCGTCTTCGCTGACGACGGGAAAGCTCGGATGCCGCGTCTGGGGCGCGGTCAGGAAGGCGGCTGCGCCATGTAGCGTCATCGTCGCCGGCACGCTCTCCACCTGCGCGGTCATGACCTCGCGCACCCTGGTCAGCGCGAAGGGATCGACACGATATTCGCGAACCAGATGATGCCCTCGCCTGGCAATCTTTTCCGTCAGGATCGACCGCTTCATCAACAGCACGGTGACCGCGTGAGCGGCCGCGCAAGCGGCGATCAACGGCACCAGCACATGGGTGTTGCCGGTGAGTTCGACCGCAAAGCTTGACCGAACACGCCGAAGACCGTCTTGCCGAATTGTCCGCCGCGCATCTCGATGAGCTCAAGCGCATCGAACCGATGCTGGGACGCCTGCTGACCCGTCACAAGCAATAGTCCGCAAGTCGCGGACCGGTGCCGTCGGCGATGCGGGTGCCTAATTGCCCAGCGACTTCAGCAGATTGTCGACGGAGAACGGATTTGTCCTGGGCTTCGGCGGCGCCGGGGCCGAACCGTCACTGACACCGGGAAGCGAGCGGTCGACCTTCGGCGCCTGCTCCTGAGCCTTGCGCTCGGCCTCCAGCCTGGCTTTTTCCTGCGAAGCGATCCGAGCCTGTTCGGCCTTCTTCCGTTCGTCCTCGGCCTTGGCGGCGTCTTCGGCAGCCTGCTCTTCCGCCTGGGCTTTCGCGTCCGCATCTGCCTTGGCCTTTGCGTCAGCCTCTGCCTGCGCTTTCGCATCGGCATCGGCCTTTGCTTCGGCATCCGCCTTGGCCTTGGCATCCGCTTCGTCCTGTGCCTTCGCATCGGCCTGTGCCTTCGCCTTGGCGTCGGCCTCGGCTTTGAGCCGTGCCGCTTCCTCCTGCTTGCGCAATTCCTCGGCGGCGTTGTCGCGCTCGGTCTGCAGGGCGGCGTAGTAGCGCACCTCGCGCCGCAGCCGCTGCTTCTCGAGCAGTGCGGCCTGCATAGCCTCGACCCGCTGCTGCTCCTTTTCCAGCGCGCGCTGGGTCAAAAATTGCGCCAGCGGCTCGCTGTCGAACTGCTTCTTCAGCGCCCCGAACGGCCCATCGACGCTGAAATTGACCGTCGGATCGGAGCCGATCAGCGCCTCGTCGCCAGGCTTGTAGGTGACAGCGCCCTTGGTGGCGACGGTGCCGGTGTTGAGGTCGGCCGTGATGTCGGCAGACAGCGTCGCCGCCTGGTTTTCGAATTTGATCGGTGGTGCCCGCAACGTGCCGCCGGCGACCGTGAAGGCGATGTCGGCATCGCCGGCAGCAAAGCTGCCGTCGCCAGCGATCTCAGGTGCAAAGCCCGCGGTCTTGGCCACGTCGATGTCGCGCCCGATCGCATCGGCCTTGGCAATCAACGCGCCGAAGGCATCGGGATTGACGCCGGCAATGGTGAGGCCTTTCAGCGCCGCCGTGCCCGAGCCGGAGAGTGCGGCAATCATCGCGTCGACCGATTTGCCGCTGGTCGACAGCCCTGTCGAGAAATCGCCGTTGCCACTCAATCCGGCAGCCGGCAGCACAGTCGCCAGGTCGGCGCCGGCAAGCCTCATCTGGCCGGAGAACAGCCCCGTGCCGTCTGTGTTCTTCAACTCGAACAATCCGGTGAGCGCGCCGCCGAGCAGTTTTGCCTTCAGGTCCGAAACGCGGATGCCTTCCTGGTCCAGTTTCAACGACAGCGACGCATCATAGGCTGTCGCCAGCGGTCCGGCGGCAAGCGTCGCCGTCGTCAGATCGAGATCGGCGCTGAACGGCAGGCTGGATTTCTGGCTGAATGGCGCCGTCGGCCAGTTCGCGTTGCTGCTGAGGAACGACTGGTCACCGAACAGCGCAACCGCAATCGGGTCGAGGTCCAGTTCGTCGAGCGCCAGCGCACCGGCAAAATGCGGCAGCCCCTGCTTCGCATCGATGTTGACGTCGCCCGAAATCTCCGACTCGTTGATGGATCCGCTGAGACCGCTCAACACCAGCAGGCCACTGCCGAAATCGGCATCCGCGCTGAGCGAGGTCGAGGTGCCCGTTCCCATGCCCGGCAGGCCGGCGCCGGTCGTCATCAGCCAAGGCTCGATGTCGGAGGCGTCGAGGCCGATCTTGCCCTTGGCGGTGGCGCCTTGCGGCGTCTGAGCAACGGTGCCGTCGAACGTCGCCTTGAAGTCGTCGGCGGCGAAATTGAAGCTCGTCGCCAGGCCGCCGCCGAGCGTGCCTTTCGCCGAAATATCGGTGCTTGCCTGGCCGAGCATGCCGAGCGGCAGCGCCGGCAGGCCGTAGAGCGCCAGCAGCGCCGTGGCGTCGGGATTTTTGGCGTTGAAGGTCAGCGTCACCGGCGCGTCAAGCAACTGGCCTACGGCCCCCTTGCCCGACAGCGACGCCGAAAAGCCCGAACCGCCGGCCTTGCCTTGTCCGCTCACCGCCAGCCCGGTGGTGCCGTCGCCATTGTCGGCGGCGCTCGCCACCAGATCGACGCGCGCGTCCTGGAACAGTTCAGGATAGGCGGCCGTGCGGCCAGCCAGTCCCTTCAGCATCAGATTGTCGGGATAGTGTTGCGCGGCAATGTCGATCAGCGGCTTCAGATCGACGGCGACCACCGAGGCATCGAGCTTGCCGGTCGGGCTTGCGGGAAAATCCTTGATCCGGCCGGTGGCGCTGATCGAGGCGCCGGCAAGGCCGCCAATCGACAGCCGGTCGATTTCGAGCAGCCCGTCGCGGAGCCGGAGCGCGGTATCGACCGTGTCGGCGGTGAGCCCGCCGGCATTGACCGGCCCTGCCTTGATCTGAAAATCGAGGTCACGGTCGGAAAAGCGGTTGGCGCCCTTGTGGCTGACGAAGATCGAGGCGAAGGCCGTCAGCCCGTCGACATCGAGTTCGCCGCCCTCGAGCCGCATCAGCACCGAGGACTTGGCGTCGTCGGGCTGGTTGGAATCGATGCGGCCGGTGAACTTCGACTTGCCGAGGATCAGTTCGAGATCGCTGAACGCCTGGCGCTTCTCCGACAGGTCCACCTTGGCCTTGAAGCCGGCGGCCGGCAGCCGGCGGATCGCCTCGTCGACATCTTTCGACAACCAGGCAGCAAAGCCGGAAGGCTGCGCCACCGCCAGCAGCATGGAGCCGCTGAAACGGAAATGATCTTCGACGCTGAGCATGCCGCTGGCTTCCAGCGTCGTGCGCCCGGGCAAGGTCGCGGCCAGCGATTTCACCGACCAGCCGCCCTCGACCGGCTCGGCCGAGAGATGCACGTCGCGCACCGTGGTGTCGCCAGCCACCACCGCCGGCAGCTTGACCTCGACAGTGCCGGGGATGCTCGGCTTCGGCAGGACGAGCAGCGCCTGCTCGATTCCGGCAATGCGCTGGTCCAGCGTCAGGCCGGCGCCCTTCTCAGCGCCCACCGCCTCGTCCAGTTGCACCTGCGCGCCATTGGCCTCGATGGCGAAGTTCGGCCTAAGGCCGAGATCGACCGAAGCCTTGCCGTCGGCTGTGTAGGGATTGTCGAGCGGCCCGGTCTCGAAGCGGAATTCGTCGACGCCAAGCTTCTGGTGGTCGAGCGAGAACTTGCCGTTCAGCCTGAACCCCGGATCGGGTTTGCCGGCTCTGATTTTGACGCTCTCGCCATCGCCGCCGCGCAGTTCGGCGCTGTTTTTGTCGTTGCCGGAAATCTTGAACTGGCCGGAATAGACGGCAGCCCCATTGACGATGCCGGCATTGCCGTCGGTTTCGATGACCAGTGGATAGGCATCGGGATCGACCTTGAGCCTCAGCCGCATCTGGCCGCTGCCTTCGGCCTTGCCGGTCGAAGCCGCAACCGTCGAACGCAGTCCGTCGAGCAGCAACGTTCCGTCCATGCGCCACGGCCCGGCCAGCGACTTGGCAGAGATGGTCGAATTGATCTCGGAAATCAGATGGCTGCGCCCGCCTGCGGCATGGCGGAGCGCAATTTCTCCCTCCGTCACCGTGAGCTTCTCGATCGAGATCTGGTTGAGATCGAAGGGCGAGGACGGCCGTATCGCCCAGTCGACCGTGCCGTTATCGGCGATGTCGATCGTCGCCTTCGGATGCACCAGCCGCATGTCGAAAATCAGCACTTCGCCGCGCAGGAACGGCGCCAGTTCCGCGTCCATCGAAAAGGTCTCGACGGTCATTGCCGGCTGGCCGCCGGGGCCGCCGGCGACCGTGACGTTTGAGAAGGTCACCGAGGGGAACGGCAACAGGCGCGCCGTGGCGTCGCCTTGCACCGTCACCTTGCGGCCGAGAATGGCGCTCGCCTCGCGCTCGAATTGGGCGCGGTACCCGGTCCAGTCGACAAAATACGGCACCACCAGCGCCGCAACCAGCACCAGCACAAACAAGCCACCGAAGATCACGAACAGGCGTGCGAGCATCAGCTCCGAACGGGTTGATTGAAAGTCAGCCGCACTCTACCCGCATCAGCGTGTCGATAAAGAGGCAATTCATCCAGAGTTGCTTGATCTCTGATGTATCTGGAAGAGCAGAGATTTTTGGACGCCTTTGACCGCGGTCCGGCCTGTGCGCAAGAGACTATCCTGCCATGGCCCGTCGGCGATATTCGTTCAGCAGCACCACCATCTCCTCGGGCGACAATGTCCAGCCCTGCGGTAATGCGGCTTCGGCGCCGAGGCTTTTGGTCACGCTGCCCATGACGGAGCTTTTCTTGACCCCCGGTGCGAAATTGTACCCGATCATATCGCCTATCCTGCGCCGGCGATGGACGACGAAGAAGCTTTCGATATTCTTCCAGGGGACCAGGTTGGGCGATCGAACAAGGCCTCCGCCGAGACTGAAACCTTGTCCGTTCAGCACCAGAATCTGCGGCCGCACAAGCTGCCAGGCAAACACCAACGCGACCAGCCCGAAAAAGGCCACGCACCACCAAAGGCCGGCGGTGTCGCCGTCCTCGGAGACATAAATCAGGAAAGCGCAGGCCAGGACAAAGAAGAGGCTGGCCGACAGCAGTAACAGTGTCTTGCCAAGCGATGCCCTTATAATCAGGGTATCCATTGCCGCTCCTCACATTTCGGCTATGCAGGTAATATCTTGCCCGGGTTCATGATGTCTTGCGGGTCGAGCGCTTTTTTTATGGAGCGCATGATGTCGACACCATGGCCGAGCTCATGGCGCAGGAAGCCGATCTTGCCCTGGCCGATGCCGTGTTCGCCGGTGCAGGTGCCGTCCATGGCGATCGCCCGCATGTTCAGCCGCGAGACGAATTTCTCCGCCAGCGCGATCTCTTTGGGGTCGTTGACGTCCATCAGCACCAGCACATGGAAATTGCCGTCGCCGGCATGGCCGACGATCGGCGCAACCAGGCCCATCTCGGCAATGTCGGCCTCGGTTTCGGCAACGCATTCGGCCAGCCGCGAGATCGGCACGCAGACATCGGTCGAAAGGCCCTTGGCGCCCGGCCGTAGCGTCAGCGACGCCCAATAAGCATCGTGCCTGGCTTTCCAGAGTTTCGTGCGCTCCTCGGCGACGCTGGTCCAAAGGAATGGCCCGCCGCCATTGTCTTCAGCAATGGCACCGAAGGTCTCGGCCTGTTCGGCGACGCCGGCATCGCTGCCGTGGAACTCGACGAACAGGCACGGGCTCTCGGGATAATCGAGCTTCGAGTAATTCTTCATCGCCCGCATCTGCAGTCCATTGACCAGTTCGATCCGCGCCACCGGAATGCCCATCTGGATGGTCGCGATGACCGCGTTGCAGGCCGCCTCGAGGTTTGGAAACGGGCAGACGCCGCCGGAGATCGCCTGCGGAATGCCTTGCAGCTTCAAGGTCAGCGAGGTGATGATGCCGAGCGTGCCTTCCGAGCCGACCAGAAGCCGCGTCAGATCGTAGCCGGCCGAACTCTTTTTCGCCCGCTTGCCGGTCGTCACCGTCTCGCCATCGGCCATGACGGCCGTCAGCGACAGCACGTTTTCACGCATCGTGCCGTAGCGCACCGCATTGGTGCCGGAGGCCCGCGTTGCCGCCATGCCGCCGAGCGAAGCATTGGCGCCGGGATCGATGGGGAAGAACAGGCCGGTATCGCGCAGGTGCCGATTCAAATCCTCGCGCGTTACGCCAGGCTCGACCGTGCAGTCGAGATCCTCGGGGTTGACCGACAGGATGCGGTTCATGCGCGAGGTGTCGACCGAGATGCCGCCACCCGGCGCGTTGGTGTGGCCCTCCAGCGAGGAACCGACGCCGAAGGCGATGACCGGCACGCGGTGCGCGGCGCAGGCACGTACGATCTCCTGCACCTCTTCTGTCGTCTCCGAGAACGCGACACCGTCAGGCGCCTGCGTCGGAATATAGGTGGTGGTATGCGCATGCTGCGAGCGGATCGCCGCGCCTGTCTGGAAGCGTTCGCCGAGCTGCTGCTTGAGAATGCCGAGCACGGCGGCGATGCCTTCCTCGTTGCGTTCGACCGGATTGAGGTCGCTCAGAGCCATGAATTCCTCCGCGAATGGACCAGCGTCCACGCTTGTTATGCGATTATGGATGCGTAGTCTCGACTGCCGCGCTCTGTCCAGCACCAGAACAAGGAACTTTCCATGCCTGTTCCCGCCCCCTTAGTTTCCAAACCGATGGACATCGAGAAGGACTGGATCGACTACAACGGCCATCTCAACATGGCCTATTACAACGTGTTGTTCGACCGCTGCTCGGATGAGGCGTTCGAGGCGATGGGCATGGGGCTGGACTATGTCGAAGAGCGGCGCCTGACCATCTACACGGCCGAAGTCCATGTTTGCTATGTCCAGGAACTGCACCTCGAACACAAGGTCGTCGTATCCTTCCAGCTGATCGATCACGACGACAAGCGGCTGAGGGCCTACCAGGAAATCCGCCATGTCGATGGCTGGCTTGCCGCCACCTCCGAAACCCTGTCGCTGCATGTCGACATGTCCGGGCCGAAAGTCGCGCCCTTCCCCGCCGATGTGCAGGCCAAGGTGGAAGCCATGCGCGCCGCCCATTCTGCACTGCCGATGCCCGAGCGCGCCGGCCGTTCGATCGGTATTCGCCGCAGGACCGCTTGAAGCGCTGCCGCGCCCGCGTTAACCTTACCAAGGTTTTAACGTGAACAAGCCATTTGGGCCATTGAACGACTCAGCTGACCGTTTGAGAACGGTGCCATGCGAGTTGTGACGCGGGCGGCGGGCAACAGGCGGTTCGAGGAACGTGCATGAAAACCGACATCAAGGTCGAGGTGGACAGGCTGGCTGCCGATCCGCGCATCACCGACTATGATTTCTGGCGCTCGTTGAAGAACGTCAACAACGAGATCTTCCACATCGCCAACAACAACGAGCCTATCCCCTTCGACATGATCCGCTGGCGCGCCATCCTGAAGCAGGCGCGCATGAAGCGTGGCCACGCCTGATGTTTCCGCTGTTCTGAGAAAGCCGCCACCGGCGAGCGCCGCCACGGACCATTGCGACCTGATCATTTCCAAAGGTCTGCGCCAGCCCCGCTTTCAGCGAATCGGCTGCATCCGACAACCTTCAAAAACCGTTCATTTCGACAGTTTGCGCAACCGGCGATTCGGTTTCGCAAACGGCTGCCTGCGACAAGAAGATCAAGATTGAACCAATTCCACGTCTAAGCCGTTGTGACCCCTGAAAAACGGCTTGGAGTGAAAGCATGGACTGGAAAAGGACCAGGGAACCGGCCGACGCATGGCACATGACGGACAATCTGCATGCCGAGCACGGCAAGGGCGATCCGTTCGCGGCCGCCATCCGCGCCACCCGCATGTCGATGGTCATCACCGATCCCCGTCAGGCGGACAATCCGATCGTCTTTGCCAATGACGCGTTCCTGCGCCTGACCGGCTACGAGCGCGACGAGGTCATGGGCAAGAACTGCCGCTTCCTGCAGGGGCCAGGGACAGACAAGGCAGCTGTGGCTAGCGTGCGCGACGCGATAGCAGCGGGAACCGATATCGCCATCGATCTGTTGAACTACCGCAAGGACGGCTCGACATTCTGGAATGCGCTCTACATCAGCCCGGTTTCCAACGACAAAGGCGAACTCCTGTTCTTCTTTGCCTCACAGCTCGATGTCTCCGATCGCAAGCGCTCGGAGGATCGCATCACCGCCGACAAGAACCGCTTTGAAAAGGCTGTCAAGGAACGCACGCGCGAGCTTGAGGCCGCCCTTGAGGCGCAGACCACGCTGCTGCACGAGGTCGACCATCGGGTGAAAAACAACCTGCAGATGATCTCCTCGCTGATCATCATGCAAAGCCGGGCAATCAAGGATGAAGCGACAAAGCGATCGCTGGCCACCATGCTGGAGCGCATCGAGGCGCTGAGCACGGTGCATCGCCGTCTCTACCAGTCAAAGGATGTCAGCCGCTTCGATGTCTCGGATTTCGCCAGGGATCTGGTCACCGACCTGCTGACCGCATCCGGACGCGCCGAGATCAAGCCGACGCTGGACCTCGAACCCATCGTCATTCCGGCCGAAAAAGCCACGCCTGTTGCCTTGATGGTCAATGAGCTTGTCACCAACGCGCTGAAGCACGCCTTCAAGGCAAAGCCGGACGGCACCACCGCGGGGCGCATCGGCATCAAGATGAGCCAGCCCGACGGCCACTTCAACATCGAGGTTTCCGATGACGGCGTCGGCATGGCCGAGGCCAGTGGCGATGCTTCTTTCGGCATGCGGCTGATCAAGTCGCTTGCCCGGCAGTTGCATGCCGACATCGAATGGCGCGACGCCGGCCCGGGCACAAAGGTCGTCATCTCGATGCCGAACGAACCGCAGCAGAAAGGGAAGCTGTCATGAACGAACCGCTCAAGGTCCTGATCGTCGAGGACGAGGCGTTGCTGGCGATGGAACTGGAAAGCCTCGTCGAGGAAGCCGGCCACAGCGTTGTGGGTTGGGCGACATCCTTGGCCGAAGCAAGAGGTATGATTGATACCGCCGATGCCGATATTGCCTTTGTCGATATCCACCTCGCCGACGGACCAACCGGGGTCGAGGTTGCCGAGCATATCCGCGAGGGTAACCGTTCCATGGTGGTGTTCATGACCGCCAATCCAAAACGCATCCCCGACCATTTCGCCGGCGCGATCGGCGTCATCGCCAAGCCCTACACGATGAACGGACTGGTGTCGGCGTTGCGCTATCTGCAGGAGGGCGTGCGACGCCCGCCCCCGGTCTCGGTGCTGCCGGCCGGTTTTACGCTGTCGCCGGCCTATGAAAGCGTATGGGCGTCGTCGGCGGCCTGAAGCCTACGCCAGCTTCTCCTTGAGGAAAGCGATCGTCCGTCCCCAGGCGAGATCGGCTGCCTTCTTGTCGTAGCGCGCGGCCGAGGTGTCGTTATTGAAGGCATGGTTGACGCCGTCATAGACATAGAGCGTGTATTCGACATGGGCGGCGTCGAGCGCTTTCTTGTAGGCATCGATGCCGGCGTCGATGCGCTCGTCGAGCCCGGCATAGTGCAGCAACAGCGCCGCCTTGATCTTCGCCACATCCTCGGCCTTCGGCTGCATGCCGTAATAGGCGACGCCGACGGCGAGATCGGGCGCGTTGACCGCCAGATTGTTGACCGTGCCGCCGCCCCAGCAGAAGCCGACAGCACCGACCTTGCCGTTGCCGTCCTTCTCGCCCTTGAGATAGGCGATGGTCGCCAGGCCATCGGCGGTGACCTGGCTGGCGTCGAGCTTGGTGAACATGTCGCGCGCCTTGTCTTCGTCAGCGGGCGTGCCGCCGAGCGGCGACAGGAAATCCGGCGCCAGCGCCACGAACCCTTCCAGCGCAACGCGCCGCGCAACATCCTTGATATGCGGGTTGAGCCCCCTGTTCTCATGCACCACGATGACGGTGCCGAGCTTGCCGGACTGGTCCGCCGGCCTGACCAGATAGCCCTTCATCTCACCGCTGCTGCCGGAATAGGTGATATCTTCAGCCTTCACGCGCGGATCGTTGTCGGCGACGATTGCCGCCTGCGCCGAATTCGCCGCAAGCAGCGGCGCGATCGCGGCCGCCGCCGCGCCCGATCCGGCAAGCCTGGTCAGCTGCTCCATGAAGCGGCGGCGGTCGAGCGTCAGATGCGTGTATTCGTCATAGGCATCGATCATCGCCTGGGTGATGGCAGGTTTGGCAGGTTTGACGGCTTCGGCGGTGGGTTTCGTCATGGCGTGCTCCTCGTTAGGAGATGATCTCACGGTCACTCCGGGATGACCTCATGGTCACTCCGGGATGACCTCGCGGTCACTCCGGGATGACTCGCGGATCAAGATAGGGTGCAAGCTCGCACGGTCCAGTCTCGGATGGGTGACGCTTGCGCCATCGAACGATGCGGCCGCCCCGCCGAACGCGCCCATCACATTTTGGTCATTTCAGAGAATGTCGATGGTGCCGCCACAATATGGAAGGAAGCTGATGATGGTCTCGCTCGTAGCGGCGAGCCCGACGAGAAGGAACAACGCCATGACCTTGTCTACTCCGATCCTTGCAAGCGCGCTCGTGCTTGCTGTTGCTGCCTTGCTGGCAATGCGCTCCGCTGCTGCCGCAGCCGCCGCTCGGATGGTGAAGGTCCGCGTCGACCGGCGTCGGCCTGCACCACGCTGATCCAGCAGGCCGAAACAGGGCCGCAGCTAACCAATGAAGTACTGGGCTCCGTGCCCAGCCTCAAAGGCCATCTCTTACGCAAGCTGACCAAGGCTGCTGCTGCCCTCATCGCCCTGCCGGGCACTTCTCCCCGTATAGATGCCGGCAGGCAGATAAGGGGCGGCGCGACATTACCAGAATATCTGCCGGGCCGATCACTTACCTAAGTCACATCGCTGCTACTTCGGCAGCGTATAGGCCATCACATAGTCGCCGGGCTTGGTGCCGACCGAGCCATGGCCGCCGGCGACGATGACCACGAACTGGCGGCCGTCGGCGACGGTGTAGGTCATCGGCGTCGACTGCCCACCGGCCGGCAGCCTGGCCTGCCAAAGCTGCTTGCCCGATGTCAGGTCATAGGCGCGCAGATAGTCGTCGACCGCCGCGCCCAGGAAGACGACGCCGCCGGCGGTGATCATCGGCCCGCCAATGCCGGGAACACCGACCTTCAGCGGTAAGGGCAACGGCGTCATGTCGTAGACGGTGCCGTTGCGGTGCTTGTAGGCGATCTTGCCGGTTCTGATGTCCGCTCCCGCCACATAGCCCCATGGCGGCGCCTGGCAGGGCACGCCGAGCGGCGACAGGAACGGCCCCATCACCACCGCATAGGGTGCGCCCTCATTGCGGTTCAGCCCCTGCTCGCTGCCGCGCCCCTCATCCGGCGGCGGCACCTGGTCGCGCGGAATGAGCTGCGATTTGAACGCCAGATAGGTCGGCATGCCGAACATCACCTGCCGCACCGGATCGACGGCGACGCCGCCCCAGTTGAATGTGCCGAAATTACCGGGATAGACCAGCGACCCCTGCACCGATGGCGGGGTATAGCGGCCCTCGTAGCGCAGGCCCTGGAATTCGATCCGGCAGGCCAGCTGGTCGAACATGGTGATGCCCCACATGTCGGCGCCGGTCAGCGGCCTCGGATTGAAGGAGAGATCCGAGACCGGCTGCGTCGGCGACGTGTGATCGCCCTCGACAGCGCCGCCCGGCGCCGGCACTTCCTTGATCGGGATGATCGGCTCGCCGCTGCGCCGGTCGAGCACGTAGAGATCGCCCTGCTTGGTCGGCCCGACCAGGCCCGGAACGACGCCGGCAGCGGTGGTGATGTCGACCAGCGTCGGCTGTGCCGGCACGTCCATGTCCCAGAGGTCGTGATGCACGGTCTGCCGCACCCAGCGCAATTGCCCGGTGGCGAGATCGAGCGCGGTGATCGAGGAGGAAAACTTCTCGACATTGGCGCTGCGGCCCATCCCGAGCTGGTCCGGCGTCTGGTTGCCGAGCGGCACATAGAGCAGGCCGAGCTTCTCGTCGGCGCTTGCCGTCGACCACATGTTGGGCGAGTTGTGGGTGTAGGTCTGGCCTGCCGGCAGCGGCGTTGTCTGGTCCGGATTGCCGGAATCCCAGTTCCACACCAGGGCGCCGGTGTCGACGTCGAAGGCGCGGATGACGCCGGACGGCTCTTGCGTCGAATAATTGTCGTTGACCGCGCCGCCGATGATGATCTTGCCGCCGGCAATCAGCGGCGCCGAGGTCGAGTAATAATAGCCCGACTTCGGATACGGCATGTTGGTCAACAGATTGAGCGTGCCGGCCTCGGCGAAGGACGCGCAGACCTGGCCGTTGGCGGCGTCGAGCGCGATCAGCCGTGCATCCGAGGTCGGCAGGTAGACGCGCGTCGCGCAAGGCTGGCCGGCGGCGATCTTGGCATCGGCATAATAGGACACGCCGCGGCAGGTCTGGTGCTGGCGGTCCTTGTCGAGCTTGATCTTGGGATCGAAACGCCATTTCTCCTTGCCGGTGGCGGCATCGATGGCGATGGCGAAATTGTGCGGCGTGCAGATATAGAGCGCGTCGCCCACCTTCAGCGGCGTCACCTGATAGGTGGTTTCGCCGACATCGTCCGGCCCTTTCACGTCGCCGGTCTGGTATGTCCAGGCCGGCTGCAATTTGGCGACATTGTCGGGCGTGATCTGGTCGAGCGGCGAATAGCGCTGGCCAAATTGCGTGCGGCCGTAGAAGTGCCATTCACCCGGAGGCACGTTGCCGCCGAGATCGGCAGTCGGCGTCACCTTGTCGGCGCTGAGGTCGCCGGCGATGTCCTTGGGATCGGCCGTCATCGAATAACCGGCGACGGCGAGCGAAGCGAGCACGGCCAGAATGAGCGGCGCTCGCGCGTCGGGGCCGGTCAGGCCCCGCCTTGCCCAAGGCGTCAGCAGCCACAGCGCCAGAAGCACGATGATGCCGCCGCGCGGTCCGAGTTCCCACCAGTCGAAGCCGATTTCCCACACCGCCCAAGCCAGCGTGCCGAGCACGATCGCCGCGTAGAGCCAGAGCGCCGTCGATTTGCGCCGGAAGAGCAGCCATGCGGCGATCAGGAAGGCGAGACCGGTGATGACATAGTACCAGCTGCCGCCCAGCATCACGAGCCAGACGCCGCCGCCGCCAAGTGCCAGGCCGATGAGGAACAGGATGAGGGAGGTGATGACGACAGCCAAGACGATACTCCTTCGACTGATGCGCATTCCGCGACGCGGCCATGGGCAAAGGTATGCCAATCCTGCCCCCGGCGGTACAACCTTCTCCCGGCCGCCGTGCCTGTCAAGCCGCCGGGGAGCGATCCATGGCGAAACCAAAAGGCCATGCCGCAGGCTCTCTTGCGTAACAGGGCGTTTTTCGAGGCCACACGCCAAGGTGGCAATCCCGCCTTGCCGGCATCCGGGTTTTCCAGCAGTCTGCTTTGGACCAACCATCAGGAGCAACCAGAGTGACGTCATTCGCCTCGCCTCTGACGCGCGTAGTCCTTGTCCTCTGTAGCTTCGTCGCGCTCACGGCCGGCACAGTGGCCGCGCCGGCACAGACGCTGAGCGAGATCAACAAGGCAAACGGCTTTCACGAGATGCTGATGGGCATCGGTCCCGGCATCGCCGCAGCCACGAAATCCATACCCGAACCGTTACCGGCAAATTTCCAGGACGCCTTGTCGGTCGCGCTGGAAGGCGCCTTCGACGCAGTCAAAATGGAGACTGCCATCGAATCGCGGATGGCGGACAGGCTGTCGGCCACCGATCTGTCCGACCTCGCAGCGTTTTACGCTTCCCCGTTGGGCAAGCACGTCACCGCTTTGGAAATTCAGTCGTCTGGCCCGGAAGGCAGGCAAAGCAAGAAGACAGAGGGCAAGCAAATCCTCGCCGAGCTTCCGGCCAAGGATCCAGCCCGGCTCGAATTGTACCGCAAGATCATCGACGATATCAGCGCTGTCGACACCGGCGAGGCGATAGCGCTGAACATGAGCTACGCGATGGTTACGGGGATGCTGGGCGCAGCCGGAAAGCCTCTGTCGGACGAACAGATCATGGCGCTGGTGCGTCAGCAATCCGTGAAAATTCGCCAGAACATCGAACAGAATGCCATGCAGGGTAGCGCTTATACGTACCGGGATCTCTCGCTCGGCGATCTCAGACTGTACTCGACATTCCTGGCGTCACCCGCGGGCAGCCGCTATTACGACCAGATGCTGACGGCCTTTGGCATGGTGATGACAGAGGAAGCGCGCTCGTTCGGACATCGATTGTTCGTCGCGCTCGGTTACCGAAAGGCCTGAGCCGCAGTATCGGGCACTTTAGCAGAACAAAACGTAGACACTTCTGGTCTTTCGCTCCCGAATCACTACATTCGGGGGAGATGTCCGGCTTTGCGGAAGACATGCCCTTTTTCGACGAACCCAATGCGCGGCCTGCGGCCCCGTCGGGCATAGCCGCGCGCGCCATGGCGGCCCGCAGCGGCCCCAACAGCGCGCCCGATTATCTCAACGGCCTCAACCCCGAGCAGCGGCTGGCGGTGGAAACCACCGAAGGCCCGGTCCTGGTGCTGGCCGGCGCCGGCACCGGCAAGACCCGCGTGCTGACCACCCGCATCGCCCATATCCTGGCCACCGGCAGGGCTTTCCCCTCGCAGATCCTGGCGGTGACCTTCACCAACAAGGCCGCGCGCGAGATGAAGCAGCGCATCGGCCATCTCGTCGGCGAAGCCGTCGAGGGCATGCCGTGGCTCGGCACCTTCCACTCCATCGGCGTCAAGCTCTTGCGCCGCCACGCTGAGCTGGCCGGGCTCAAATCCGATTTCACCATCCTCGACACCGACGATGTCGTACGGCTGATCAAGCAGCTGATCCAGGCCGAAGGCCTCGACGACAAGCGCTGGCCGGCCAAGCAGTTCGCGCAGATGATCGACGGCTGGAAGAACAAGGGCCAAGGCCCCGCCGACATTGCCGAGGGCGACGCGCGCAGCTTCGCCAACGGCAAGGGCCGGGAACTCTACAAGGCCTATCAGCAGCGGCTGAAGACGCTGAACGCCTGCGACTTCGGCGATCTGCTCTGCCACCCGATCCGCATCTTCCGCGCCAATCCGGACGTGCTGAAGGACTACCACAAGCGCTTCAAATACATCCTCGTCGACGAGTACCAGGACACCAACACCGCGCAATACATGTGGCTGCGGCTGCTGGCGCAAAGACCTACCTCCCCCTCGATGGGGGAGGTCGCGCCGCGTAGCGGCGCGGGGGGGGGTGGGAGCGCCCGCGCCCGTCCCCCCACCCCGCCGGCAGTGACTGTTTACCAACTGACGCAGCCGCCGCCG